>JAQYVP010000226.1 GCA_030145485.1 Chromatiales bacterium | reverse complement strand
ATCACCTGGAGGAGTACATGCATTTCGTGGGATAGGGTGGCTTCGTGCTTCGCCCGCTCTGCCTGCTGCTGCCGCTGCTCTATCTCCTGCCACTGCTCCGGCGAATACATCACCCAGTCAAGGCCAAGGTATTGACTGACTGCATGAAGAGCATCTGATTTGCTGAATCCGATATGCGCAAGGAGATTAAAGCCATCGCCGCCGGTTGGGACGCCGCCTTGTCCGCATATCCAGCCGCCATGCTCGTCATCGAGGTATCTGAATCGGTCTGTACCACCGCATCCAGGACACTCTGTATGCTTCGTGGAGAGTGCTTCGGACGGAACACCCATGTAGCTGTGTATTTCAAGCCAGCGCCCGGATGCTGCTGCTTTTGCTGTCTGGAAGTCAGGCATTGATCACATCCTCCGGCAAAGGTGTTTTGTAACTGCCGCGAGGCGCACAGATTGATCGCCAGGCTCGGCAGCGTTTGGACAAAGTGAAGAAAGAGCGTCTTCGGTGATGCGGGAAGGGAATGATTGTGCTATTCTTGGCTTGCGTTCTGTCGCCAACCGAATGCACCCCTGAAGCCTTGCCGGAGCCACCCGGCGAGGCTTTTTCATGTCTGGTCATATTGTTTCTCCAGCCGTTCAGTCGCCCTTTGCGCTGAATCATTTGCAGACTTCAGCGTGTCAGCGAGCCTGCCGATCTGGTACGGGGATGCTTCACCGCCCTCGCTATGGATCATGGCGACCTCAGAAAGCAGTTCTGCAACCAGGTCGATGGCTGAAAGTGAGCGGCGTAGGTGTTCGATGTTGCGTGTGGTGTCGTTGGGTTCGTTGGGGTTCATCACGCGCTAACTGCTTGATCACGCCCAGCGTCCAAGTCGGCAGGTGCGGACTCAGATAAACAGGCTGGGGGTAGCGTCCAGTCTTGACATAATTGTCGAATCCAGCGCGTGAGATTGGCAGGATGGAGAGTGCTTCATGCTTTCGGATCGGTGTCCAATCGGGGAGGTTGGACAGGTCACGCAGTGGAAGGGGTTTCCGGTTGCGCTTCTTCTTTGGAGTTACTTCTGTTTGCTTTGACATCTCAGTAGCCTCTTCGGCGTTGTTGGGATGTCTACGTATTATTCACATATTTTTATGGCGGTAAGCGCAGTTAATATTCATTTTTTGAGAATTAACTCTTTTTCTTCTTCTTGCCTCGATAAGTTGCCTTGTTATTGCGGTCAACCCAGATAGGCGCTGTATCTTGTACTGCTTGTATAGCTAACCTGTGAGCATCTGCGTTGGAACCCACGATATCAAGCACAATCGCTAGCACCTGCTCAAATACTGACTCAATGGTTGCGGATAAATTCCGCGGCACATCAGCAGGCATTGCTATTGCAACACTGCGGGCCAACTGACGCTCATGGTAAGTCTTAGCCCATCTTTGTCAGTTTTCAGTGGAAATTTCCGGAATATCAGCCGTTTTTTCAACTTTGAAAAAAATTATTCAAATAAAATCAGTAAGATAAATTTTCAATTTTTCCGGAAATCAAATGTAGTGCCATAATCTTCATGTTTTTCATTGACAAGGAGATTTCAATGATGTAGCGTTTATGCACTGAATCAAGGGTAGCAATAATGCATAAGGGTTTTGACGATTGTTAAATCATAAAGTTACAAATGTAGTGCCATAACGAGACTTAAAAATTTTCATATCATTGAATTATATAGATATTTTCAAATGTAGTGACAAAGATGGGTTAGGCAGTCTTTGCTGCAGTGAATCAATAGACTCCTTCAGAGATTCCAGATATTCGCGTGCGTCCTCCAGGCTCTTCTGGTGGCTGATTTCTCTTTTCAATGCTTGTAGATCGGAAGCACCTCGCATCTCATACATGGCGTCGAGCTTGACGTGTGCCTCATTGATGGCATCCAGCGCATCTTTGTGCGTTATCCTGATCTTCGCAGGCGTGATGATTTCGCGTTGCTTGTCCTCCATATAGTCATACATAGCCCGCTCGATATGATCAAAAAAACTTCCATGGAAAGGACCGTTATAATCAGTAATTCCCGCCGCCTTAAGGTCGCCTTCCAGCCGTTGACGATACTCATCTGGTATCTCTAACCGAAATGTCACAAGCGGATCACGCCCAGGTGATGGACGCCTTATATTCATGCTATAGAGATCATACATAGCCATGAATCCCAATCACATCAGCAGTTGCCCGCACCCTGTCGCAATGATCAGCCCATGCCTGCATCAGCGGGCGGCGCTTGTCCAACAGATCACTGCGCTGATATGCCTGCTCTGTGGCGTCCCCTACAGAGTGCGCCAGTGATACCTCTGCAACTTCACGCGGGTAATTAGTCTGCTCTGCGCACCACTGCCGGAAACTGGATCTGAAACCATGCACGGTCTTCTTTGGGTGGATCTTCTTTAGTT
>JAQYVP010000193.1 GCA_030145485.1 Chromatiales bacterium | reverse complement strand
TAACTTCCCGATCCTGCTTGCCCTGTTGTCCGTCTTCTGCGTTCCAGCAAGAGTTACATAACCCTGCTATGCGCCCCTTGCTGCGCCTTGAATACGAACAACATTGCTGCGCGATATCGGGAAGTTATTTATGGACAACTCTTTAGAGCTGTGGGAGCGGTCTTCTGACCGCGAAATGCATGGGCTTATTGAGAAATTACAATGCCTTTGTGCTCTTCGTCTCCTTCGTGGTGAGTATCTCTCTACATTAAGAACTGTAGGAACAAAAAACCAGCTGTTTCCTCACGACGCTATTCCCGTTATAATCGCCTGCCGTGCGAGAGTGGCGGAATTGGTAGACGCGCTGGATTTAGGTTCCTGTGGGGTAACCCGTGAGAGTTCGAGTCTCTCCTTTCGCACCATTCTATTGTAAATTATTGCCAACCAAGTAGATAGGCAGCGAGGCTGCCGGAGAGAAATGCATGCAAGTTTCAGTGGAAACACTTGAAGGATTAAAGCGCCGTATGACGGTGGAACTGCCTGTTGAACGGGTGAATGAAATTGTCGACAACAAGCTGCGTTCAATGGCTCGTGATGTGCGTCTGGATGGTTTTCGTCCGGGGAAGGTTCCACTCAAGGTAATACGGCAGCGTTTCGGCGGACATGCCCGGCAGGAGGCTTATGGTGAGCTGATCCAGGACAGCTATTATAAAGCGTTGCAGGAGAAAGAGCTGCATGCTGTGGGTGATCCTGCTATTGATATCAAGGATCAAAATGATGCTTTCGTCTATGTGGCTGAGTTTGAAGTGATTCCGGATCTTACGATCTCGGATCTCAGTGACGCCGAGTTGCAGCGTCCGGTTGCCGAACTTCTCGATAGCGATGTTGATGGCATGATCGAAAAGCTGCGTCAGCAGCGTGTCACCTGGAACAAAGTGGAGCGTGCGGCGCAGGATGGCGACCAGCTAACGATCAGCTTCGTCGGCAAGATTGACGATGAGGAGTTTGAGGGAGGCTCGGCTGTGAAGGTTCCGCTGGTATTGGGTTCGGGCAGCATGATCGATGGTTTTGAGCAGGGTCTGCTGGGTGCGAGTGAAGATGATGAGCGCAGTGTGGAGACAACCTTCCCTGATGATTATCAGGCACAGCAGCTGGCGGGAAAAGCAGCAGTTTTCGAGATCACCGTCAACGAGGTGGCCGAGTCGGTGCTGCCTGAAGTCGATGAAGACTTTATCAAGGCATTCGGCATCGAGGATGGCTCGGTCGATAGTTTCATGGAAGATATGCGCACCAATATGCAGCGTGAACTCGATACGAAAATAAAGTCGAAGACCAAGGAGGTCGTCATGCAATTGCTGCTCGATAAAAACGAGTTTGATGTGCCGCAGGCGATTATCGATGACGAAGCAGGTCGATTGCGTGAAGATACCAGCAAGCAGATGGAGAGCCAGGGGCAGAGCAGTTCAACTTTTGAGTTGCCTGTAGAAGTCTTCAAGGAGCAGGCGGAACGCCGAGTCAAACTGGGCATGCTGACGACAAAAATCATATCCGAGCAGAATATCGAGGTGGATGAAGAGCGTCTGCGCCAGATGATCGAGGAGTTTGCGGCATCCTACGAGTCGCCTCAGGAGATGATCGACTGGTATTACGAGGATGACGCGCGCATCGACCCGGTGCGCCACGTTGTTCTTGAGGACCAGGTCGTAGACTGGGTGCTGAGCCAGGTCAAAGTTGAAGAGAAGCAACATTCATTTGAAGAACTTACATAATATCATGGTAACTTATCAATAATTCCGTGCATTAATTGAGTTTGCGCAGGGAGTTATTGAAAATATACAATGCCCTTGTTCCAACAGGAGAAGTAATGCAGCATCAATTGGCAAATAGTACTGTTCTCGATCCACGTAACCAGGGATTGATCCCGATGGTTGTCGAACAGTCTGCTCGCGGTGAACGCGCCTATGATATCTACTCACGACTGCTCAAGGAGCGGGTGATTTTTATTGTCGGTGCGATAGAAGATCACATGGCAAACGTGATCGTTGCGCAACTGCTGTTTCTGGAGTCTGAAAACCCGGACAAGGATATTCATCTCTATATCAATTCGCCAGGGGGCTCGGTGACTGCCGGTCTTGCCATCTATGACACGATGCAGTTCGTCCGCCCCCATGTCAGCACCATGTGCATCGGCCAGGCGGCGAGCATGGGAGCACTGCTGCTGGCTGCAGGAGAGCATGGCAAGCGCTACTCTCTGCCACATTCACGCACCATGATCCACCAGCCATTGGGTGGATTCCAGGGGCAGGCGACTGACATCGAAATCCACGCGCGTGAGATCCTGGCGGTGCGGGAAAGACTCAATGGTATTCTTGCGAAGCATACCGGCCAGTCACTGGAGAAAATCGCCGATGATACGGAGCGTGATAACTTCATGAGCGCCGAAGAGTCAGTCGACTATGGCCTGATTGATGGAGTGCTTGATCAGCGTACAGAAGTATGACTTCTCAAAAACCCTGCACAGACTATAGCAGATTGCCACGTGCAGGGACTCCTGCGCAATGACAATTCATCTCCCATTGTTATATTGCCGGCAAACCCTCATATCAAGCGAGGTAGCAGTAACTTGCGAATTTCGTTATGATAAATAGGCGAAGTATTCTAACTCCCATGGCAGAAGTGAATGAGTGACGATAAGAAAACCCCGGATGATGAAAAACTCCTGTATTGCTCTTTTTGCGGCAAGAGCCAGCATGAAGTACGCAAACTGATTGCCGGGCCATCCGTCTTTGTGTGTGATGAGTGCGTCGAACTCTGCAATGATATTATCCGTGAAGAGATCCAGGGCGATGTTTCCGATGAGATGGGTGGATTGCCCAAGCCCAAGGAGATCAATGCCTGGCTGGATGACTACGTTATTGGTCAAACGCGCGCCAAGCGGGTGCTTTCAGTAGCAGTCTATAACCACTACAAGCGTCTCGAGGCTGTTGCCCAGCAGAAGAAAGATGATGTTGAAATTGCCAAGAGTAATATTCTCCTGATTGGCCCGACCGGTTCCGGTAAAACCCTGCTGGCTGAAACGCTGGCGAGGTTATTGAACGTCCCCTTTACGATAGCAGATGCGACCACACTGACCGAAGCCGGCTATGTGGGAGAGGACGTTGAAAATATTATCCAGAAGTTGCTGCAAAAATGTGACTACGATGTTGAAAAGGCGCAGAACGGTATAGTTTATATCGATGAAATCGACAAGATCTCGCGTAAATCAGACAATCCATCGATTACCCGTGATGTTTCCGGTGAGGGTGTGCAGCAGGCGCTGTTGAAGTTGATCGAAGGCACAGTGGCTTCGGTGCCGCCCCAGGGAGGGCGCAAGCACCCGCAGCAGGAGTTCCTGCAGGTCAATACCGGCAATATCCTGTTCATCGTCGGCGGTGCTTTTTCCGGACTGGAAAAGGTCATTCGTGAACGTTCCGAGAAGGGTGGTATCGGCTTCTCTGCAGAGGTTCACAGCAAGGACGAGAATCAAAATCTGGGTGAAATTTTTGCCGATGTCGAGGCTGAAGATCTGATCAAATTTGGTTTGATACCAGAGTTCGTTGGACGTCTTCCCGTGATTGCCACGCTCGAAGAGCTGGATGAAGATGCGCTGGTGCGTATCTTGACAGAGCCGAAAAATGCGCTCACCAAGCAGTATGACCGCCTCTTCGAGATGGAAGGCGCCGAGCTTGAGATTCGTGACGACGCACTGCATGCTATCGCTCTCAAAGCGATGACGCGCAAGACAGGCGCCCGCGGTTTGCGCACCCAGCTGGAACAAATCCTGCTCGATACCATGTATGACCTTCCATCCATGGAGAACGTCTCTAAAGTTGTTGTCGACGAGACGGTTGTTTCTGGCGACATTGCCCCCTATATTATTATCGAGGGTGGCGAAAAAAGAGCCGCCCTGTCTGATTGACGGTTTATCCGGGCCTGTTATTCCTGGACTGCTTCATAGCAGCTCTTACCGTTCCTTTCCTTGCGGTGTGCCTCCCGCAATTGATCCCTCAACTCTGAATTATCTCAGAGTAATGACAAGTGAGTAATTCATGGTTAAAGAGAAAAGCAAAGCGAGTGTTGAAGATTTACCGGATGAGATTGCTATTCTGCCGCTGAGAGACGTCGTTGTCTATCCTCACATGGTGATACCACTCTTTGTCGGGCGTGAAAAATCAATACATGCGCTCGATTATGCAACTCGCCATAACCAGCCTATTCTGCTGGTGGCGCAAAGAAGCGCCGACGTTGACGATCCTTCAACGGCCGAGATCTACGACATTGGAACCCTGGCAAATATCTTACAGCTGCTAAAGCTTCCGGACGGTACGGTCAAAGTGCTGGTCGAAGGCGCTTATCGTGTCAGGGTGGGGGCATTTCTTGAGACAGAGAACTTCTACCGTTCTGTGCCGCAACACCTTGAAGAGGGTGAGATGCCCGATGACAGGGAGACGGATGTCTTCATGCGTTCGGCCCTGTCGATGTTTGATCACTATGTCAAACTGAATAAAAAAGTTCCACCGGAGGTGTTGACCTCGCTGGCCAGTATCGATGATCCCAGCCGCCTCGCCGATACCATGGCTGCGCACATGTCGCTGAAACTGGATGAGAAGCAGAAGGTTCTGGAGATCATCGATGTGCAGCAGCGGCTTGAGCATCTGATGCGGCTGGTGGAGGAGGAGAATGATGTCCTCAAGCTGGAGAAACGTATCCGTGGCCGCGTCAAGGGACAGATGGAGAAAAACCAGCGCGAGTATTATCTCAATGAGCAGATGAAAGCCATCCAGAAAGAGCTCGGCGAGATGGATGATGCGCCTAACGAGATAGAGGGTCTGACGCAGAAAATTGAAAAAGCGGGAATGCCCAAAGAGGCGAAAAAGAAGGCCTTGAGCGAGCTCAACAAGCTCAAGATGATGTCTCCGATGTCGGCTGAAGCCACTGTGGTGCGCAACTATATCGATACCCTGGTCGGCATTCCATGGAAAAAACGCTCGCGGGTCAATAATGACATCATCAAGGCGGAAGAGATTCTGGATACCGACCACTATGGTCTTGAGAAGGTCAAGGAGCGTATCCTGGAGTATCTTGCCGTACAGCAGCGCGTGCGTAAGCTCAAAGGACCTATCCTTTGTCTTGTTGGTCCTCCCGGCGTCGGTAAAACCTCTCTTGGACAGTCCATAGCGCGTTCTACCGGGCGTAAATTTGTACGCATGGCTTTGGGTGGTGTGCGTGATGAGGCCGAGATACGCGGCCACCGCCGCACCTACATAGGTGCTCTGCCGGGCAAGATCGTACAGAATCTGAGTCGTGTGGAAACTCGCAATCCACTTTTTCTGCTGGATGAAATCGACAAGATGGCGATGGATTTCCGTGGTGACCCCGCCTCGGCATTGCTGGAGGTGCTGGATCCGGAACAGAACCACACCTTTCAGGATCATTACCTCGAGGTTGACCTGGATCTCTCCGACATCATGTTCGTGGCAACCGCCAACACCATGAATATCCCGCCGGCGCTGCTCGACAGGATGGAGGTGATTCGTCTCTCCGGGTATACCGAGGACGAAAAGCTCAATATTGCAGTCAGGTATCTGATCCCAAAACAGAAAAAGAACAATGGCCTGAAAGAGAATGAACTGGAGATGAGCGATGCGGTCGTGCGTGACATCATCCGCTACTACTCGCGTGAAGCCGGTGTGCGCAATCTCGAGCGCGATATCGCCAAGATATGCCGTAAAGTTGTCAAGGATGTGCTCCTCGAAGGCAGTAAGAAAAGCAGTAACAAAAGCACAAAAAAGAGCGTCCGTGTCACTCCTGCAACACTGGAAAAATATCTCGGTGTCAGGCGCTTCAACTTCGGTGTGGCCGATGAACTGGATCAGGTCGGTCAGGTGAACGGGCTGGCCTGGACTGAAGTGGGCGGCGAGCTGCTGCGCATTGAAGCCGCGCTGGTGAAGGGCAAGGGCGGCATGCAGCTGACAGGTCAGCTCGGGGATGTCATGAAAGAGTCGATTCAGGCGGCAATGACAGTCGTTCGCAGCCGTGCAGATACTCTCGGTATCGCACCTGACTTCTATCAGAAGCAGGAGGCGCATATCCATGTTCCCGAAGGGGCGACCCCCAAGGATGGTCCCAGCGCGGGTGTGGGCATGTGTACAGCGCTGGTATCGGTACTCACTGACATCAAGGTGCGTGCTGACGTTGCCATGACAGGTGAGATCACTCTGCGAGGCGAGATACTGCCCATTGGCGGCCTCAAGGAGAAGTTATTGGCAGCGCTGCGCGGAGGCATCAAGACGGTATTGATTCCTAAAGAGAATGAGAAAGACCTTGTGGAAATACCAAAAAACGTCAAGCAGGGTTTGGACATCCGACCCGTCCAGTGGATCGAGGAGGTTCTTGAGATGGCGCTGGTGAACCAGCCCGAACCGCATGGCGATGAAGATGTCTCCGTAGAAAAACCAGTTGCAGGTAAGCAGAGAGAGAGTAAAAAATCAGCTGTTATCAAACACTGATGTCATTGCGCGAAGCGTAGCAAAGAACTGGAAGATTACCACCTCGCTTAGGCTCCTCGTAATGACAAAAGGGGGGCTGAGCTAAAGAGGGATGAGTTTTCATTGCGAGCGCAGCGTGGAAATCTAGCCTGGCTTGATTCATTTTGCCGCATTGCCGGCATGGCTTCTCCATGCTTCCCAAGCATGTTTATTGATCTGCCGGCGTGGGTCATCATTAGCGTTTAGCCCGATCTAGTGGGATTATTTGCTAAAATCTGAAAAAAAATATGCCATGGCTGCTGTTTGTGAAACTACCATAGAATCAACTCTCTGCAACACTCTGTTTTGTATGTACGCCAATATTATTCGATAATAGACCCGAATCAGGCTTGACAGCAGGGCCTGCAATGTATGTAATCAATCGCCTGAAAACTGCAGTCTGTCACGTATAGCTGTAGAAAAAGAACGAACAACTCTACCAAGACATCCCAAAAAAACGAGGAATTTTATGAATAAAAGTGAATTGATTGATTCGATAGCAGAGAGTGCTGATATCAGCAAAGCAAAAGCGGGAATGGCGCTTGACGGCATGGTGTCAGCGATTACGCAAGCCCTGAAAAATGGCGACTCAGTTTCTCTGATAGGATTTGGCACCTTCTCTGTGCGTGATCGTGCAGCACGCATGGGGCGCAATCCGCGCACCGGTGAAGAGATCCAAATCAAGGCATCAAGAAATCCAGCATTTAAGGCTGGCAAAGCACTCAAAGATGCAGTAAACTAGCGCGCCTCATGACAAGGGTCTGTATGAGAATATAGATCCTTCATGGGTGCTTAGCTCAGCTGGGAGAGCGTCGCCCTTACAAGGCGAATGTCGGGGGTTCGATCCCCTCAGCACCCACCAGAATAAGGGATAAGGTACAAATTTCAGCACCATGATGTGCGAAATTTAATAAATACCTCATTCCTCATTGGAGCGGTAGTTCAGTTGGTTAGAATACCGGCCTGTCACGCCGGTGGTCGCGGGTTCGAGTCCCGTCCGCTCCGCCACTATTCATAAAGGGGCATCCATCCGGATGCCCCTTTTTTTCATTGGGAATCACCGCATACCGGATTAATACCATGTTGCAGCAAATTCGAGATAGAGCGCAGGGCTGGTTTGCCTATGCGATTGTCATTTTGATCAGTATCCCCTTCGCATTGTGGGGGATCCAGGAGTATGTGGGTGTGGGTTCGGATCCGGTTGTTGCCAAAGTCGGCAAAATCGAGATTACTCAGAACAGTATGGAGAACAGCCTCAACAACTATCGCGCTAACCTGCGCCAGCAGTTTGGTGGAAAAATACCCGAATTTTTTAATGACGACATGCTGCGCCAGCAGGTGTTGAACGAAATGATCCAGGATACATTGCTCACCCAACAGGTCAATAATCTCAATATTCGCGCCGGTGACGAGATGGTGAGGCAGCAGATCCGTAGCATGGAGGTATTTCAGCGCGACGGTGTTTTTGACAAGGATGAGTACGAGCGGGTGATGCGATCCCAGGGGCGGAATATCAATGCTTTTACCGAGAATCTGCGCATGAGCCTGGGTTCAGGCTTGTTGACCGGCGCCATCTCCTCTTCGGCATTTGTCACGGATGCTGAAATTGACGCAATGATTCGACTTAAAAACCAGCAGCGTGAAGTCTCCTGGCTGTTGATAGATTCTGCGGCTTTCAAAGATCAGGTCGTGATCAGTGATGCAGATATAGAGACCTATTACAACGGCAACAAGCATATGTTCCGTCGTCCGGAACGCGTCAAGCTGGAGTATGTGGAACTCAATCATGCTGCTCTCTCCGCTGATCTCAGCGTTGACGAAGAGGAACTCAAGGCGAATTACGAAGAACGAAAGGAGGAGTTCAAAAGCCCTGAAACACGTATTACCCGCCATATCCTGATCAAGGTTGGCGGTGATGTCAGTGATGACGAGGCAAAAGCCAAGGCGCAGAAACTGCTTGACAAGATTGCTGCCGGGAGCGATTTTTCTGAACTGGCCAGGGAGCATTCTGATGACAAGGGCTCCGGGTCCAATGGCGGCGATCTTGGCAGTGTCGAACGCGGCATGATGGTCAAGCCCTTTGAAGATGTGGCGTTTGCCCTGCAGCAGGATCAGCTCAGTGAGCTGGTGCGCTCCCGCTTTGGCTACCACATCATCCAGGTGACAAAGATCGAGGGTGGTGATCTGCAGTCATACGATGACGTCAGGCAGCAGCTGGCGGATGAATTCAAACAGAGAGAGGCTGATGTGCTCTTCGGCGAGAAGTATGATCTGCTTGCGGAACTCTCCTATACTGACTCAGGCACGCTGCAGACCGTAGCTGATGCGATTGGCGTCAAGATCCAGCAGAGTGACTGGGTTCCACGCACAGGAGCAAGCGGCAAGTTTGCCAATGCAAAAATTATCCAGGCTGCTTATAGTGATGATGTGCTCAACTCAGGTCGCAACAGTGATGTGCTGGAGCTTGAAGATGACAACTATATGGTCGTGCGGGTGGTGAATCATGAAGAGGAGATGGCCAGGCCGCTGGATGAGGTCAGTGCCGGAATTCGCTTGACTCTGGAGAAACAGCAGACCACGGAGCTCACGCACAAGCGTGCGGACGAAATATTGAAACTACTCACGCAGAATGGTGGCAGTATGGGCGATATTGCTGCTGATGGTGCTTTGAAGCTTGTACAGGGTAAAACCGTGAATCGCACTGGCAACCAGGAGATTGATCCACTGATAGTCAGCAAGGCCTTCGTGCTGCCGCGCCCCGCAGAGGGAAACAGTAGTTATGGAAAGGCCGGACTGGCGTCCGGAAGTGTTGCCGTGATTGGCGTCTCTTCCGTTATCGATGGTGACCCGGCCGCACTCTCAGCAGAAGAGCGTGACAGTGAACGTCAACGCCTGGAAGCAGCGCGAGGACAAACTTCACTGGCCGGATATATCAAGCAATTGCGCGCCGACAGCTCTGTGAAAATCATGAAGAACTGATTACAAAGTTTGCAGTCGTCAGTATGCAGTTTTCAGTAAAGTCCGTAGGCCGGATGAGCGTAAGCGAAATCCGGCAACTTAACCTCTTGAAATCTTGCCGGCACTAAACCATGACCATTCGCACCAGATTTGCTCCCAGTCCAACCGGTTACCTGCACGTCGGCGGCGCCCGCACGGCGCTCTTCTCGTGGCTGTATGCACGCAAACATGGTGGTGACTTTGTGCTGCGTATCGAAGACACCGACCTTGAGCGTTCAACACAGGAATCCGTCAATGCCATTCTCGAGGGCATGGAGTGGCTCGGGCTCGATTATGATGAGGGTCCCTTTTTCCAGACAGAGCGCTTCGAGCGTTACGCGGAGGTGATCGAGTCGCTGATGATGAAGGGCGTCGCCTACCGTTGCAACTGCAGCAGGGAGCGTCTCGACAGTCTGCGTCAAGAGCAGATGAAGCGCAAGCTCAAGCCGCGCTACGATGGCCACTGCAGAGAGCGGGATATTGCCGGTGACGAGCCCCATGTGATCCGCTTCCGCAATCCTGACGAAGGTGACGTGGTGGTTGATGATCTCATTCGCGGCAAAATGCTGATCAACAACCGCGAACTCGATGACCTGATCATTCGCCGCAGTGACGGAACTCCTACCTACAACCTGACCGTGGTGGTTGATGATGCCGATATGAACATCACGCACGTGATTCGTGGTGATGACCACATCAATAACACGCCGCGACAGATCAACATGCTGCGGGCGTTGAATCTGCCTGTGCCGAAATACGCCCACCTGCCGATGATTCTCGGTGATGATGGAGCGCGTCTCTCCAAGCGTCACGGCGCGGTGAGCGTCATGCAGTACAAGGAGGAGGGATATCTTCCCGATGCACTGCTCAACTACCTGGTGCGGCTCGGCTGGTCGCATGGCGACCAGGAGATCTTCTCCGTTGATGAGATGATCGAGCTGTTTGAACTGGAGGGCGTCAACAAGGCGCCGTCTGCTTTCAATACTGAAAAGCTGCAGTGGATCAATCAGCGCTATCTGAAACAGCATGATGCCCGTCATGTTGCGATCCAACTGGCTCCGCATCTGAACCAGCGCGGTCTCGAGGTCACTGTGGGACATCATCTGCAGGCTGTCGTCGAGGCGCAGCGTGAGCGTGCGCAGACGCTCGAAGAGCTGGCGGACATTTCGCTCTTTTATTATCGTGACTTTGATGAATATGATGCTAAAGCGGCAAAGCGAGCGCTCAAATCTGAATCTGTGGAAGTGCTGCAGGCAGTCAAATCAGCACTTGAGAATCTGCATGAGTGGTCGCGTGAATCACTGCATGCTGCCGTTGCCGCCGTGGTTGAGCAGCTGGATACAGGTTTTGGCAAAGTAGCCATGCCGCTGCGTATTGCTGTCACCGGCGGCGCGCCCTCGCCTGACCTCGATCTGACGCTCTCGCTGATTGGCAGAGAGGCGACACTGCGCCGCATCGACCAGGCGATTGCCTGGATTGGTAATCGTTGAGATATCAAAATCTTACATATGAAATCAGTAACTTTTCAAAAATCCCATGCACCATTCGAGCTCACCAAAGCGTAGGGCGTAATAAGCGACAGCGCATTGCGCCGCATGGGGAAGGTGCAATGCGCTGTCGCTTATTGCACCCTACAGATCCAGGTAAAGCCGGGGTTATTGAGAAACCACAGTTTAGAGAAGTTAGATGCAACAGCAGAAACCAACAAACTTTATCCGCCAGGTAATCGATGCCGATCTGGCCAGTGGCAAACACCACAGCATCGCAACGCGTTTTCCTCCGGAGCCGAACGGCTATCTGCATATCGGCCACGCCAAGTCGATCGTATTGAATTTTGGCATCGCAGATGATTACAATGGAAGCTGCAACCTGCGCTTCGATGACACCAACCCGCAGAAGGAGGAGGAGGAGTTCGTCGACGCCATCGAGCATGATGTCGAGTGGCTGGGGTACCGCTGGGATAATCTCTACTTTGCCTCCGACTACTTCGAACAGCTGCATGTCTTTGCGGTGGAGCTGATCAGCAAGGGGCTTGCCTATGTGTGCGAGCTCTCTGCAGAAGAGATGCGCGAATATCGCGGCACGCTTACCGAAGCCGGCAGGAACAGCCCCTGGCGTGATCGCACTGTGGAGGAGAATCTCGATCTGTTCGAACGCATGCGTGCTGGTGAGTTCGAGGACGGCAGCCGGGTGCTGCGTGCAAAGATCGATATGTCCAGTCCCAACATCAACCTGCGTGATCCGGTTATCTACCGTATCCGCAGCGGCCTGATCCATCACCAGACCGGCGACGCCTGGTGTCTCTATCCGATGTATGACTTCACCCATCCCATCTCCGATGCGCTGGAGGGGATCACCCACTCGCTGTGTACATTGGAGTTTGAAGACCACCGCCCATTGTACGACTGGATGCTGGACAACATCACGATAGACTGTCATCCGCAGCAGATCGAGTTTTCACGCCTCAATCTGCAATATACCGTGATGAGCAAACGCAAACTCACGCAGCTGGTGGATGACGGCCTGGTCTCCGGCTGGGATGATCCGCGCATGCCGACCATCGCCGGTCTGCGCCGCCGTGGTTATTCGCCAGCCTCGATTCGGGAGTTTTGCAACCGTATCGGTATCACCAAGGCGGATAACAGCATCGAGATGGGTATGCTGGAGAGCTGCATTCGTGAGGATATGGAAAAATCTGCACCGCGCCGCATGGCGGTGCTGAACCCGCTCAAGGTGGTGTTGAGCAACTACCCCGAAGATCAGGTCGAACAGCTCTCAGCGCTGAACCATCCCAAGGATGAGAGCATGGGAAAACGCCTGCTGCCTTTCGAGCGGGTGCTCTATATTGACCGCAATGATTTCATGGAGGTGGCGCCCAACAGGAAGTTCAAGCGCCTGGTTACTGGAGGAGAAGTGCGTCTGCGCAACAGCTATGTGATTCGCTGCGACGATGTGATCAGGGATGAGCATGGTGAAATCAGCGAACTGCAGTGCAGCTATGACCCGGATACCCTTGGAAAAAATCCGCCGGACCGCAAGATCAAGGGCGTCATCCACTGGGTGTCGGCAAAGCATGGTGTCAAGGCCGAAGTGCGCCTCTATGACCGCCTCTTCTCACATCTGGCGCCGGATGCGGACAAGGAGGTCGAAGATTGGAAACACCATCTCAACCCGCAATCCCTGGTGGTGATCGAAAACGCCATGCTTGAAGCTTCACTGAATGATGCGCAGCCGGGTGAGCGTTTCCAGTTTGAACGTGAAGGTTACTTCTGCCGTGACAGCGTGACCACCGATAAGCTGGTCATGAACCGTGTCGTCACCCTGCGCGACTCCTGGGCAAGAATCGAAAACAGGAAATAACTTATGGACAACGACTAACCACAGATAAACACAGATTAAGTGATAGAGGAAAATCTGTGTTCATCTGTGTTCATCTGTGGTTTATAGCTTAGCGTAGCCGTCTCTCAGTACTCAGTCCTCAGCACTCAGGCTCAGCCATAGGGCGTCAATAAGCCTGCGCATTGCGCCGCATGGCTTTTATTTCAATCGTGGTGAGAAGATTGCACCCCTGCCTCCATCCCGGCTATTATTCAAAAATAGCATTGACAATCCACATATAGTGTCTATTATCTACATGTAATACAATATGTAGAATACATTTCAGTTATTGCAGAACGAGAGCATCCATTGCCAACTGCAGCAACTCACCGGGAGGAGCCACCAATGACCACAAAAAACATCGCCAGAATTCATGATTCAGCAGATAACCAGCCGCAAATTCCACTGCAGCCAGCCTCACTCGATATCTGGGATAAAAAATACCGATTAAAAAATATGCAGGGGAAAGTTGTCGACGAAACACTCAATGATACCTGGCAGCGCGTTGCCAGGGCCCTGGCCGAAGTCGAAGAGGGTGAAGAGAAGCGCGCCTACTGGTACACGAAATTCCTGTGGGCGCTGAAAAACGGCGCTATCCCGGCGGGCCGCATTATCTCCAACGCCGGCGCACTGCAGCACAAACCCGCCACCAGCACCATCAACTGTACGGTTTCAGGAACACTGCCTGACTCCATGGATGGAATTTTGACGACACTGCATAAGGCGGGTTTGACGCTCAAGGCGGGTTGCGGGATTGGTTATGAGTTCTCCACGCTGCGCCCCAGGGGCGCCTATGTCAGCGGTGCCGGAGCTCGCACATCAGGACCGCTGTCGTTCATGGACATCTTCGATGCCATGTGTTTCACCATCTCCTCGGCAGGCGGGCGACGCGGTGCACAGATGGCGACGTTCGACATCTCACATCCGGACATCATGGATTTCATCAAGGCCAAACGGCAAGATGGCCGCCTAAGGCAGTTCAACCTCTCCTGCCTGATTACCGATGAGTTCATGCAGGCAGTAAAAAATGATCAGCAGTGGAAGCTGCTGTTCCCCGCCACCGAACATGAAGTTGAGTCCGGTGAATGCAGCATCATCTGGCGTCACTGGCCTCTCAGCGAAGGTTACATCAGTAATGACAAGGGCGATGTTGCCTGCCGCGTCTATGAAACCATCCCCGCCAGACGGTTGTGGAATCAGATCATGACATCCACATACGACTACGCGGAACCCGGCTTTATTCTCATCGATAAGGTCAATGAGATGAACAACAACTGGTTCTGTGAGGAGATTCGCGCCACTAATCCATGCGGAGAACAGCCTTTACCACCATTTGGCGCCTGCCTGCTGGGCTCGGTCAACCTGACAACTTTTATCGAGCATCCATTCACCGCCAGGGCGACGTTTGACTGGAAACGCTATCGTGAAGTGGTGGCGATCTTCTCACGCATGCTGGATAACGTCGTCGAGATCAACGGTCTGCCGCTGCAGCAACAGCGTGATGAGATCATGCGCAAACGCCGTCATGGCATGGGTTTTCTGGGTCTCGGTTCCGCCTGCACCATGTTGAAGATGAAATATGGCAGTCCTGAATCACTGCAGTTCACCGAGCGTGTCGCCAGGGAGATGGCGGAGCAGGGGTGGCGCACCGGTATCGAACTTGCAAAAGAGAAGGGGCCTGCACCGTTATTTACGGAGAGCTTCGAGGTAACCGCAGAGATGCTTGTGGCGCGTCCCGAAATGGAAAAGGGTGGCGTTAAGCCTGGTGATAAACTCTCTGCCGCAACACTGATGGCAAGATACAGCCGCTACATGCAGCAATTTCCGTCAGAGATCACGGACGCTATTTGTAAACACGGCTGCCGCTATACCCATCACAGCTCCATCGCTCCCACGGGCACCATCAGTCTCTCGCTGGGCAACAACGCAAGCAACGGCATCGAGCCTTCGTTTGCGCACAGCTACAGCCGCAACATCATCCGAGAGGGTAAAAAGAGCAAGCAGAAGGTCGATGTGCTCTCTTACGAATTGCTGGCTTACCGTAAACTCCTCGACAAAGATGCAGACCCCCTGGCCACTGAAGGTGATCATCAACTGCCTGACTATTTTATTACTGCCGAGGATGTCACTCCCACGCAGCACGTGGATGTGCAGGCAGCTGCGCAAAAGTGGATCGACTCCTCGATCTCAAAGACTGCTAATGTCCCTCCGGACTATCCATTCGAGATATTCCAGGATATCTACATGTACGCCTACGAGAAGGGTCTCAAGGGATGCACCACCTTCCGTTTCAACCCGCAAGCATTCCAGGGCGTGCTGGTCAAAGAGCAGGATCTCGCCAACACCAGCTATCGCTTCACCCTGGAGGATGGCGAAACCATCGAACTCAAAGGCAATGAAGAGATCGACTACGACGGCGAAATTCACACCGCCGCAAATCTCTACGACGCACTCAAAGAGGGCTACTATGGCCGCCTGTGAAACAACTGAACTTTCTACAGATGCACACAGATAAGAGATGGCAAAATCTCTGTAAAAAACACTACCCGGTGCAATAAGCTCCTCTCATTGCACCGCAACAGCTTTCGAGGATCACCAAATGCCAATTAAAGTCGACCAAAAGATCGTAGCCTGCGAGACCGTAACAGAAGAGCATCAATCTTCAGGCACCCATGTTGATGAACCACAGCAAGCGGTACAGATCGCTGAACCCCACGAGAAAGCAGAGATCGTGCGCATGCATGAAAAACTGCAGCGCCCCGAGATGCTGTTGGGTAGCACCTACAAGATCAAAACTCCCCTGTCGGAGCATGCGCTCTACGTCACCATCAATGATATCGTCCTCAACCCGGGTACACCGCATGAGAAACGCCGTCCGTTCGAGGTTTTCATCAACTCCAAAAACATGGATCATTTCCAGTGGATCCTGGCGCTGACACGCATCATGTCAGCAGTATTTCGCAAGGGCGGCGATGTCACCTTTCTGGTCGAAGAGATGCACAGCGTCTTCGACCCCAAAGGCGGCTATTTCAAGAAGGGCGGCAAGTTCATGCCATCGCTGGTTGCTGAAATTGGCGATGCCATCGAGTCACATCTGAAAATGATCGGCATGATCGGCGAGCCCCAGCTCGATAAAGAGCAGAAAAAGCTGATCGAGCAGAAAAAAGCTGAGTATGCAGCGACTCAACAGCAGGTAGCCGCGAAGGAGGGCGACTGCGGTGATTTTCCACCAGGCGCCACTCTGTGTGCAAAGTGCCATACCAAAGCCGTGGTGATGATGGATGGCTGTATGACCTGCCTGAGTTGCGGGGAGAGTAAGTGCGGATAGGAGTAGGGCTTATTTTTGCCATTTCCGACTGTAAGATAGCCGTGGGTAATTCGTACTGAATGATCGGAATGAGGTTGCTGCGGTCATTCGCTGCCCCCTCACAACCTGTTCAGATCGCTGATTCAGCTATTGACCGCAGTTGCTCCAATATAGTTACTCCGTCCTGTTTTCAACGATACTTAGACATGACTGACAGGTATCTGTCAGTGAGAGCTGGACATGCACCTACAGGTTACGAATAACTTGCTCCAAACACAAGATGTTTACTCCTTTAGTTTCG
>JAQYVP010000142.1 GCA_030145485.1 Chromatiales bacterium | reverse complement strand
GGTGTTGAGTGGTTCCACCCTGCTGTTTTCGCATACCGACTGGGCGCCGTTCATCATCGGCCTGCTGGGCGGACCGCAGGTTGAAGCCATTATTCACCGCACCGCAGCGGTCATCTGGTTATCGGTGTTTTTTGTCCACTTCGGTATCGCAGCCGTCAACATCTTCATCATCAAACGCAAGACATTCCGCTGGTTCGGCCCCACATCGATGATTCCCAACTGGCAGGATTTAAGCGATATGAAAGAGATGTTCCGCTGGTTCTTCGGCAAGAGGGAGCGTCCTGATTTCGACCGCTGGTCCTACTGGCAGAAATTCGACTACTGGGCGCCGGTGTGGGGTGCGGGCGTTATCGGTTTGAGCGGCCTGATGCTCTTCTTCCCGACCATGACGGCCATGATTCTGCCGGGCTGGATCTTCAACATCGCTTCGATCATCCATGCCGAGGAGGCGCTGCTGGCGACCATATTCCTCTTCTCGGTGCACTTTTTCAACTCGCACTTCCGTCCGGACAGGTTTCCGATGAGCACCATCATCTTCACCGGGGCGATGCCGCTTGAAGAGTTCAAACATGAGCACAAACTGGAGTATGAGCGCCTCAAAGAGAGCGGCGAGCTGAAGAAATACCTGGTGGGCAAGCCCTCGAAGGGAATGCAAACCGGTTCGAATATCCTCGGCGCCTTCCTGATCTTCGTCGGCGTGGCGCTGCTGACGATGGTGATATCCGGGTTTATCAGCTCGTTTCTGCAGATGGAGTCACCTCCCCCTCGGGAAGAGGGCAAGGAGATCATTCTCCCCGAAGAGAAGTCACCCTCTTCTCAAGATCATCAGGATATGAATTCGGATCAAAATACTCTTATTCGTTCTAATATGGAGAACAATGCGATGAATCCTCTAAAAGCCGTCTCACTCTCTACCACTATCGCCCTGTCAGCGGGTTTGGGCTCCCTGGTTGCGGCTGAAGACGCAGCCCCGGATGGCGGCGCCCAGTTGTTTCAGACAAAGGTCTGCTTATCCTGCCATGGCGCTGATGCGCGCACCCCTATTCAGCCCCTCTATCCAAAGATTGCCGGTCAGAATGCAGACTACACCTATAATCAGTTGAGAGACATCAAGAGCGGTGCAAGAAGCGGCGGCCAGTCCGTTGTCATGAAAGGTATCATGGCGATGGTTAACGATGAGGAGATGCGGACGATTGCCGACTGGCTCTCCACCCAGTAGGGATACTCCTACAGTGATGCTTAGTCGTTGTCCATAAATAACTATAACCATCAGCAATTCTAAATGTAGAAAGATACTCACCACGAAGGACACGAAGATCTCGAAGTTTTGTAACTTCGAGATCTTCGTGTCCTTCGTGGTAAAAGTCTTTTAAAATGTTGGCACTCTGATCGGAAAAGCCGGGTTGGATGAGGATGTCCTCAGGAAGCTCCTGCAGCGGCCCGGCCGTTGGCGACCGTAGTGCCATTTTCAGCAAAATGATATTTACTGATGAGACGGTAGACATGGCGTTCGCTGATACCCATCACCTGGGCCACGGTGGCACGATGTCCCGCATGCCTGGTCAGCAGCATCTTCAAATAGGAAGCCTCCAGCTCCTCCATCGTTGGAACTGTGCCGGGAGGAATATCCAGCATAAACCCCGTTTTCTGTTTCTCACATGAGCTGAAAGTAAGGTGCTGACCACGAATCGTTTTTTTGCTGCGTGAGAGAATAATCGCCCGCTCTACAACATTTTTCAATTCACGCACATTGCCGGGCCAGTCATAGGCAATGAGCTTGCGCATCGCCTCCTTGGTCACGGTCTTTTGTACACGCCTGGAAAAATTATGGTTGCGAATAAAATGCTCCACCAGGTACGGAATATCCTCGCGCCGCTCACGCAAAGGCGGTGCATAGATGGTAAAGGCCTCCAGACGATAAAATAGATCCGCACGAAAGCCTCCACTTTCAGACATCTTTTTCAGATTCCGGTTGGTTGCAGCCACAATTCTTACATCTGAAGTCAGATCACGAGTCCCCCCCACACGCCGGAATATGCCGGTCTCCAGAACGCGCAGCAGCTTCGCCTGGATGGCCGGTGGAATCTCACCGATCTCGTCGAGAAACAGGGTGCCACCTGATGCCCCTTCGATGAGTCCCTTCTTTTTCTGATGCGCACCTGTGAAAGCGCCCTTCTCATGACCAAACAGCTCGGACTCGAAAAGACTCTCCTGCAGGGTACAGCAATCGACTGCCACGAAGTTGCGTTTGCTGCGGTCGCTCTGTTCGTGTATAGCGCGCGCAACCAGCTCCTTGCCTGAACCGCTCTCACCCAGCACCAGCACAGTCATGTCGCTGGACGCAACTGCATCGATATGCTCCTTCACCCGTTCCAGAGCAGGACTCTGACCGATCATAAAAGAGAGGGAACCGGACTGCGCCTGCAGACGCGCCTTGCAAAACTGGTGATCAGCCTTGAGAGCAGCAGTCTCCAGCACCCGTTGAACCGTGAGAGTCAACTCCTCCGGACTCACGGGTTTGGTGAGGTAGTCAGCAGCACCTGCCTGTATAGCCTCCACCGCACTCTTGACAGTGCCGTATGCAGTAAGCACGATGACCGGGCAGGAATCACACAACTTCGGCAAATCGGAGATACACTCCCCGTCGGGGAGGCGCATATCGGAAATAATCAGATCCGGTTCATACTTCCCCAGGTACTTCTGGACCTCGTGCAGACTGTCTACACCGGTAACGCTATGCCCCATACCCTCCAGCTGATGCACAAGCATCCTGTTGAGCAACTTATCGTCTTCAACGGCAAGAATTCTGGCTTTCATGATGTCAACCTCTCAACTGAGGCCTCCGGCAACCTCACAATAAAACAGCTCCCCTTGCCCAACTCACTCTCCACATCAAGGGCGCCTTCAAAGCTCTCGACGATAGCCCGGGAGATAGGCAGGCCCAGGCCGGTGCCTTCTACACCATCCGCACGGCGACTGAAGAATGGCATAAAAAGCCTGCTCAGGTTCTGTTGCGAAATCCCGACACCGGTATCACAAAAGCGCACCACCACCTCATCATCTTCGAGACTGCCGGTGATGTGCAGCTCACCACCGGCTGGCATGGCATGAAAAGCATTCTGCACCAAATTCAGCACCAGCATGCGCATCTCGCCATCATTGGCAAACACACGCAATGGCTGCTTTGGAAATTGTACAACCATATCGATGGATGCCTCCTGCGCATCCCAGCTCACCAGGCTGAGTGTATCCTCTACCGCCGGTTGAATATCCACCAGCTGTGTTTTGTCCGATGGTGATGCACTCAGATGCAGCAGGCGGTCCGTGATGCGGATGCACTGATCCATCTGCTGTTCCGCAATATCCAGATAGTCTCCGATTTCATCCGGCTGCTGCTCCCTGACAATGATTTTCGCCAGTGAGTGCAACGCCAGTTTCATGGAACTCAGGGGATTATAGATTTCGTGAGCCACCCCGGCCGCCAGTCGACCCAGTTCTGACAAGCGCTGCTCATGGGTAAAACGCACCTTCTGAGTGAGATCACGAATCGACTCAACCAGCAGGGTCACCTCTTTTCCATCTCTGACGATGGTCATGGGCGCAGCATAGATCTCCACGTCCAGGATATCGCCATCGCATCGGGTGTGGTGGTGTATCACCTTCAGCTGCTTGCCCGTGTTGTGAATCTCTACCAGGGGGCAGGTCACCATCTCGGCGGGGCAGGGTTCGTCCCGATCATGGGAGGTATAGCACTTCTCCCCTATCCAGGGCTTGTCAGGACAACCCGTTTGTTCACGAAACGTGCGGTTCACCAACAGCATGTTGTAGTCATCATCGATGATGCGCACACCATCGGGGATTGCGTCAATCATAGCCTGCAAAAATGCACGCCCCTCCTCAGTCTGATGCATGCTGGTTTGTAGATTTGCGGCCATCAGATTGAATGTTTCACCCAGCGTCGACAACTCATCCCTGCCCGGCAGTGTCACGCGAGTATCCAACTGACCATGTGCAAGAGAGGTGCTGGCAGCGTTGAGAGACTGCACCGGTTTGAGGATAAAGCGGCGAATAAACCACCAGCCGCCCAATAGATTGATGATGACGATCAGTGCTCCCGCTCCCATGAGCATGAGTGTCGTCTTGCGCGCCTTGTGACGAATCGGGGCGGCGTCATAGTCAACCACCAGAATGCCGTTGACGGGATTTTGCTCCACCGGACCGTGGCACTCCTGGCACTGGGGTTTATTATGTACCGGATTGATGCTGCGCAGCACCTCGACGCCCTGCTCGTCCTGCATGAAGTAGGTTTGCGGGTCGGAATGCTGAATCAACACTTTATCGAGGATCAGACCCATCGATTCCACATGACTTGAAAAACGCACCTGGCCAAGGGGCTCAGTGATCATGACTCTTCTGATGTTGGGTTGCTCGCCCAGACGCTTGACAATAAAGACCAGCCCCTCGAGATCACGCTTGAGCATAGCGTTCTCCAGTGACGACTGCAGCAGACGATTGACATCGCGAGCGGCCTGCGACCGCTCCTGCTGCAATTCGCTCTGGTAGAAAGCAAGGAACAATCCAAAAAAAACCAGCGAGCTGACAAAAAACCCGGCGACTGTCGCGAGGGTAAATTTATGATTCAGGCTTTTTCCAAACCAGTCCATCTCTATCATCACCTTATAAGTTGGATTTTCATTCTACCAATGACAGAAATAATGTCTCTGACATTTTGTCAGGCATAGCAAATCTTTTTCCTGCATCCAACATGAGATCCGTTGTATCAGCTCTCTCAAATAGGATATCAGCTAAATGTTGTCATTCCGGCATGCATATAGCCGGAATCCATCTTTCTTGAACATAAGTGTTTGATTCCATGGACTCCGGCCTTCACCTGAATGAACGAATAATAACTTATTCAGACGCCTCCAAATAGTAGCCTATACTTATTTCCTGATCTGGCTGGCATGTCTTTTGCTTGCAAGTATCAGCATACCCATGATTCATTACCTGATTTCCGGAGAAAAGCTATGCCAAAACTGTTTCATGTCATATTTCCAGGGCTGCTGGCAATCACCCTCGGCGTCACTGCAGGCGCAGATGATACAGCACCAGCGACCATAGAAGAGGCGCTGGAAGAGAGAGGCTGGTCGGTGCATCGCACCTTTGCGGGAGATCTCTATCTGTTCGCTCCAGCAGAAGAGAGCACCACTGCTGAATCAACACAGGAGACTGTCACTCCCTCGGCGACAGATGCATCAACAGAGAGCATCGATCTGCAGACACTCGGCAATAAACTGGAAGCTTCCGGCTGGAAGGTAGACCGCAAGGCTGATGGCGCCCTGGAACTCCACCCGCGTGAAACAGTCGATGTGCCCTCTCAGGAAGAAAAGCCAGCTCCATCACCAGCCGATGAGCAATGGGATCAAATGCAGCAACAACTCGAGGCGGCGGGCTGGGATGCCACACGCGAGAGCGATGGATCCCTGGTATTGATTCCTCCGGGTGAAAGCCCGCAAACAGCAGCGCCTGTGGAGGAAAAAGCAGCAGCAGAGCAACAAGCAGATTCCATGCAGACGATGCAGGAGAAACTCACAGAGAGCGGCTGGCAGGTCACGGAAAACAGCGATGGCAGCATCATCTTCTATCCACCGAAACAGCAGCACAGTGATAAGATGACAATCCAGCCCGCTCACGGCTACGCACCACCCGCCGACTTCTCTTTGCCGGTGACCAGTTGGTCACAAACCCTCTCACTGACACAAAACTGGCTGAAGCAGCAATCCGGTGATTATTCTGTAGGAAAGATTCGCGAGATTTATGAGACCTACCTGGTCAGTATCATTACCAGCTCCAAACCGCACAGGCTGAAACACCAGCTCGCCATTCGCAAGAGTGACGGTCATATCATTGTGCTGAATTGAGTAGCTGCCATAATAAGTCACTGCTATCGGGTGTATCTGGAGGAAACGTCGGAGTCAGGGCCGTTCCTTTGCATCCATGCAATCACGGCATTGGCACATCCATGTGCGGCAGATGCCGGATCTTCGCCTACGCCATACATGGATGTATCAGTGTCGTGTGAGGCAGGACGCCGGAAACGACCAGGGATGTATTCACGGCATTTTCTGGAAGATATACCTGATAGCAGTGACGATCCCGTAGGCGCTGAATAGTTGCCTTCATTCAAACTTCCCTCACCCCAAAGCTCACCAACCAGCTCTGAATTGCCTTCCCTGACAAATTGTCACCTCCACCTTATATCTATAGAAATATTCTGAAGTAATTGTCTCAACAATCTGTTTTAACAAGATTTATTTTTCATCTCATCACAGCACACATGTACAGGTTCACACCACCGATTCTACAGCACGCCGCATCACCTGACGCAATGTCAGGGATTCTTCCCCAGTCCTCCGGAAAGCAACTCAAATCCACAATACGAATAATTTTTTTATCTTTATAAACAGTTGGTTATATTTTTCTTTGCACACATGGCACAGACGTTGCTTTATTGTTGCTATCGAATGGTTTAGATCGAATGCAGTTGATGATTAATTCAATTCAAGGAGCAACCTGAGCAATGAAGATCAGCACCTTCACAGCCACAGCAGCAATTCCACTTCTTATGATGTGTTCAGCCAGTTCACAGCTCTGTGCGGAATCAGAATACCCCATAGGAGGAAGCCAACCCTCGCAACGGCCGCAGGGAGCACCGGTCATCGAATGGGTGCAACACGACAAGCGCTGGTATGAAGAGGCGCTCACCGGGATCAATCAGCCCTATCCTCGCAGCCTGTGGTTCCTCGACAACCAGGGTAACTGGCATACACCATTCAACCGTCCTGGAATGCCGGCGCCATATGACCTGCGAGGATGGCACGAATAAAACAGATAGTAGACGTCAATAGATTTTACAAATTCAGAAAGAGGTTGTTAATCAAGTATTAATACCTGTTTTTTGATGTTCCGGCTGGACAGAATCCAGCCAATTCAACCCCTAGGAGAAAACCTTATGAAATTTCGAATGTGCAAAATTAGCAAGCAAATCAAAACAATCCTTGGCGCTATCGCTATTACCGGAGTTGTAGCAGCAGCACCTGTTAGCGCCAGCATGTACGGTATGCAAGGCATGCAAGGCATGGGCGGTATGAACGGTATGTCCGGTATGGGTGGTATGGGTGGCATGGGCGGAATGTCCGGTATGTCAGGCATGGGCGGAATGTCCGGCATGTCAGGCATGGGCGGAATGTCCGGTATGGGTGGCATGGGCGGAATGTCAGGCATGGGCGGAATGTCCGGTATGGGTGGCATGGGCGGAATGTCCGGTATGTCAGGCATGGGCGGAATGTCCGGTATGTCAGGCATGGGCGGAATGTCCGGCATGTCAGGCTATTTCAAGATCACTCCCCAGGGACAGATCTTCTTCTACCCGGCAACTGGCATGAGCGGCATGTCCGGTATGGGTGGCATGTCCGGCATGGGCGGAATGTCCGGCATGGGCGGAATGTCCGGCATGGGCGGAATGTCCGGTATGGGCGGAATGTCCGGCATGGGCGGAATGTCCGGTATGGGCGGAATGTCCGGCATGGGCGGCATGGGTGGCATGTCCGGTATGCAGGGCATGTCTGGCTGGAGATAGACGGAAGTCGCTTTCGCGATTCCCACGGCGCAGGGATGCGCTATCACACCAACCCGGGTCGTCACCCGGCAGTCAGACCATTGCCAGTGACCGACCCGGTAGTCTGAGGTCGAACTAAAATGAAAAAATATACTCTGCTAGCGGCGCTGCTATTGCTGTCGACCGGCGCAATGACTCTCTCAGCAGCTGAAACATCAAATTCCACGGATCACCACGACGCCATGTGGGACCCCATACACTATTCACCAGCCATCGATACAGCTACCGATGAACAGTGCCTGGCTTGTCACCAGGAGGTTCTGCAGCGTGAAGTGCTTCCTGCATCACCTGCCGGTGTAACAGCAGATTCTTCGCTGGCATGGTATCAGACACTCACCTCCTACGCAGGACCACAGGAGACATTTCATCGGCGTCACCTGGTCACACCGCTTGCCAAGGAACTCATGGATATGAAATGCAATACCTGTCACCAGGGGCATGACCCCAGAGAGGCGGCACAGAACCCACCCGACCAGCTCAATGGTGAATTCACATTGCGCAAAACCGTGAACACCGAGAAAGTTTGCCTCATGTGCCATGGCGACAACCCCTACAAGATGATGGGACTCCCCAAACCCTGGGAAGAGTCCCGCGATATGTTCCAGAACAACTGCCTGCTGTGTCATGTCGGTATTCGCACCACGCGCCACCAGGTCAACTTTCTCAAGGCCGATGCAATCGAAGCAGCCGGCAAGAAGGATTCAGACACCTGCTTTGGCTGCCATGGCGGACGTCAGTGGTATCGCATCACCTACCCCTATCCACGGAATGCATGGAAAGGCATGGCCAAGGAGATTCCGGAGTGGGCCAAAGATCGCCCCACCGAATCCGAACCCAGATTCCGTATTAAACAGACAACCGCCAGCAGCCAGTGAACTGGCAATCCCTGAATGACCAACATCTTAAAATATGAATCATATTTCAATCATGACTCTCGCAAAGACGCAAAGACGCAAAGTTTTTTTCTTGGCGTTCTTAGCGGCGTGGCGAGAAATCAAGAAGGTTTTCACACCTTATCAGTCTGAGACCTGTTCGCACCAGGCGCAAAGGAGAACAACAACATGAGCAAGAAACAAAACTTCGATAATTTTCAGCAGCGCCTGAACCTCTCCCGGCGCTCCTTTCTGAAAACCACGGCTGCCGGCGCCGGAGTCGCTGCCGCCGGCGGGCTGATGGAGATGAAAGCCGGCAAGGAGGCAAAGGCATTTGCCTACGAGCCTTATCCGCGTGACGACGAACTTGAAACGGTTGTCACCAGCTGCGCCCACAACTGCGGCTCGCGCCACATGCTGGTTGCACACAAATGGAAGGATGTCATCGTACGCCTCTCCACCGATGATGGCCGCTATCAGAAAAATGGTTACTTCGGCAAGGACACCAACGAAGAGCCGCAACTGCGCGCCTGCCTGCGTGGTCGCTCCTACCGGCAGCGTCTTTATTCGGCGGAACGGCTGCTCTATCCGATGATGCGCGTGGGCGAACGCGGCGAAGGCAAGTTCAAGCGGGTTTCATGGGATGAGGCGCTGGATTTCGTTGCCAAGAAGATGGTGCACATCAAGGATACCTACGGGCCTACCGCACTGCTGGACCAGAGCTATGCCGGCGCATCCTACGGCGTACTGCATAAATCAGACCAGATCGAAGGACTGCTGGGGCGCTTCATGGGCATGTTCGGCTGCCGCACCAACTCCTGGTCGGTGCCCTCCTACCAGGCAACGACCACCAGTTCACGGTGGACCTTCGGCACCATCGAGGATGGCAACGAGGATGACACTTTTGCTGAATCCAAACTGATGATCATGTGGGGCTGGAATCCAGCCTACACTTTCCATGGCGGCAACACCTTCATGTATATGCGCATGGCCAAGCAGCGCGGCTGCAAATTCGTGCTGATCGACCCTCAATATACAGACTCAGCCTCAGCCTATGACGCCTGGTGGATTCCCATCAAACCCAACACAGATGCCGCCATGATGGCGGGTATGGCGCACTACATTTTTGACAACAACCTGCAGGACCAGGAGTTCATCGACAAATTCTGCATGGGAATGGATGCAGGCACCATGCCCGAGTGGTGGCCTCAATCCGTCAACGGCAAAGAGAACTTCAAGGATTATATCCTCGGTAAATATGACGGCGAACCCAAGACCCCGCAGTGGGCATCCAAAATATGCGGTGTCTCCGCTGAAGATATCATCAAGCTGGCCGACATGTACGCCACGACCAAACCGGCTGCCCTGAAAGCCTCCTGGGCTGCCGGGCGCAACGCTTACGGTGAACAATACAGCCGCATGGGCGCCGCGCTGCAGGCCATGACCGGCAACATTGGCAAGCTCGGCGGCTGCGCCGAGGGCGTCGGCAAAGCATGGCATGCCGAAGCCGTGGCCTACCCCTATGATGAATACGCCAACATCTGGTTCCAGGCCATCAAATCGGATCGCTGGGCGCACTGCGTCATCAACTACCCCAATGTCAAGCGCGAGGAGATTGGCCTGTGGCCGCGTCAGGATGACACTGACGGCCAGATCCCCAATATCAAGGGGATCTTCTGGCAGGGTTCCGACTGGCTCAACCAGCTCACCAACATCAACAAAGATCTTCAGGCGATCAAAATGCTGGAGCTGGTGGTGTGCATGGACTCCACCATTACGCCTTCGGGGATCTGGGCGGATATCCTGCTGCCGATCGCCACTCACTTCGAGCGCCACGACACCGCCCTGCCCTGGTACAAGGGACACTACTATATCCACCGCCCCAAGGTCATCGAGCCCATGGGCGAATCCAAAACCGACTTCCAGGTCTTCACCGAGCTTGCGTACCGCATCGGCGGTGATGTCTTCGGCAAGGCCTACAACCCCAAGGCCAACCGAGACTATTTCCATGTCAACGACAATGTCGACGAGGCCTATCTGCGCGAGTGGTGGGAAGGCAAGGTGATGCCCCACCATATCAATATGTCGTGGGACGAGTTCAAGAAGCGGGGCGTCTACAAGGTCAAGCTTGATCGCCCGCATGTGGCATTTCAAGATCAGATTGAAAAAGGCATTCCATTCAAGACACCCACGGGAAAAATAGAGATCCTGTGCTCCGAGCTCGCCAACATCGAAGACTGGACCAAAACCAAGTATGGCTATCACATCCCGTCGATCCCCAAGTGGATCGAACCCTGGGAGTCACTCAATTCACCCAAGACAGAGAAGTGGCCTTTCCACCTGATTTCGCCGCACCCGCGCTGGCGCACGCACTCTATCTTCAACAACTGCTCCTGGCTGCGTGAAACCTATGAGCAGGAGGTCACTATCAACGCCTCCGACGCCAAACGCATGGGTATCCAGGCGGGTGACACTGTCGAACTGTGGAATGACCGCGGCAAGGTGGTGGTTCCGGTCTATATCACCGAACGCTGCATGCCGGGAGTACTGGTGCTGTATGAAGGGGTGTGGATGGATCTGGATGAAAATGGCGTGGATCGTGCCGGCAATCCGGATTTCCTGACCCTGGACGAACCCAGTCCGGCGGGCGCATTCTGCTATAACACGGTGTTGTGCAACATGCAGAAAACAGACCTTGAACATCGCCCCGGCTGGGACAAGCTGGCCACTTCCCGTGCGCATGTATTCCGGCGCGAACTCTAACCGCTTGAGAGGATATTCATAATGGAAACTCAAAAAGACAAAAAGAAAATCCGGGAAGCGGTCAAACGCACCAAGCGTATTACCTACACCCCGGTCACACCGGACATGCAGCTGGGCTTTATCCACAACAACGTCGACTGCATCGGCTGCCGCGCCTGTGAAATCGCCTGCAAGGACAAGAACGGCCTTGCCCCGGGACCCCGCTTCCGGCGGGTGCAGTACATCGAGGGCGGCACCTATCCAAACGTATTTGCCTACAAGGTGAATATGTCATGCAACCACTGCGCAGAACCGGCCTGTCTACCGACTTGTCCCACAGGCGCGCTCTTCAAGCGCAAGAAGGATGGCATCGTCGACATCGACTCCACCCTATGCATCGGCTGCCGCCGCTGCGAAGCCGCCTGCCCGTTTGGCGCCCCGCAGTTTGATCCGGTAGAGAAGATCGTCAAGAAATGCAACATGTGCATCGATGAGATCGATGCCGGCCGCAAGCCCTATTGCGTCATGGCCTGCATGATGCGGGTGCTGGATATTGGTCCCATCGAAGAGATCTGGAACGGCACCCTGGAGACTGTAGCCATGGGTGGCAACGACACAGTCTCACGCCAGGTCAAGAATATGGCCAATATCGAGCTTACCAAACCATCTATCGGTTTCGTCGCCCACAGCAAGGGGAAAGTCAAATGAGCAGCAGTACAACCCTGCAGATTTCTGAAACCGCAGAAGATTTACTCAGCAGTTTTCGAGAACGTGTGGCAGAAGATCTGCAGGTGCTTGCCACACTCCATGACAGGGAGCCTGACGCGACACTGCTGCAGGAACTCAAGTCGGTTGATTTCCCCTCTTCCTTGACGTTGCTACCTGAGACCGAGCCAGGCATCGAGGCTATGACACTGGTGCAGCAGGCGATGTCGGCGCTCTCCACGGATCCGGATCAGGGGATTCTGGATGAACTGGCGGCCGACTACGCCAGCATCTACCTGAATCACAATATAAGCGCCTCTCCGGAAGAGTCAGTGTGGCTGGATGAAGACAGCCTCATGTGTCAGCAGAGCATGTTCCAGGTACGCTCCTGGTATGAATCCCATGGCCTGGAAATTCCTGACTGGCGGCTACGTCCAGACGACCATCTGGTGTATGAACTGCAGTTCATCGCTTTTCTGCTCAACAGGGACGAGCACATGGATACGCTCGAAAAGTGCGCCACTTTCATGGATGAACACCTGCTGCGCTGGTTGGGCAATTTTGGTGAACGGGTACTGGTGCGCTGTGACACACCCTGGTTTGCCGGCGTCGCTGCACTGACCGCAGCCTACTGCGAAGAGCTTCGAGACATCCTCGCGGAAGTGCTGCAGCAGCCCCGCCCCACACGCGAAGAGATCGAGGAGCGCATGCAGCCGAAGCAGCCACAACCGGAAGCAGTGCCTGTCTCATTCACGCCGGGCATGGGACCGGTTGTTTGATAAGATTGCGTAGATGCAAGGCGCCACAAATCATCTCAAGGATTTGGTCACGCAGGAACTGCGCCTGCCGGAGATCGATGCAGACGCCTGTGTCTATGCCTATTTTGATCAGGCTGACTGCCATGCCTGCGTTGACGCCTGTCCAAGCGAGGCCTGGGTGCTCGACGACACTGCGCTGGGCCTTGATACGGAAGCCTGCGATGGCTGCGGCCTGTGCGTTCCTGCCTGCCCCGGCGGTGCATTGCATATCCATCTGCCGTGGGTGATTCGCCCGTTCGCAGGCCGCATGATCGCACTGTTCGCCTGTGAAAAAAGCAGCATCGAAAACAATCCCGCTATCATTCCCTGCATCCACTCCCTCGGAGTGCGCCAGCTGTTGTTGCTGTATCACTCCGGCATCGAGTACCTGCTAATTGCAACTGCCGAGTGTGCAAACTGCACTCGTCATCAGCAATCAGGCATTCATCAGCGAGTCGAGCGGCTCAACGAATTGCTGCACGAACGCAGAAAACCGCCGATGAAAATCCTGCAGCGTTCAGACCAGGTGTGGATGAGGATATTCAATACAGACGAAATGATTCCCCGCGGAACACAACTCTCCAGGCGGAAATTTTTACGCGGGGGAGGAGAGATGCTGCGCCAGCAAATGGTGGTGCTGGACCCTCTCAATCTTTCGGAATGTCGAACCATACCCCCGGGACAGCTGCTAACAACTCCGCTAGATGATGAAGTTCACTGGCCATGGTCACCCAGGCTGAATGAGAATTTGTGCAACGGATGCGACGCCTGCATCAAGCTCTGCCCTACCGATGCACTGCAGATGAGCCAGCAAGAGGAAGGTGCATCATCAGAGTACCGATTGAATCCAGCAGACTGCAACGGCTGCGGCATCTGTGCCACCGCATGTGAATTACAGGCCATCACGATACACCGCTGGTCTCTATTGAAAAACCACACCATCGAACTGGCAGAAAAACGTTGTACGGCCTGCGGCAACAAATTTCATCTCCCCCGGCATAACCCACTGTCACATGACCCTCTGTGTAGAATCTGCAGCAAACACAACCACAACAGCAATCTGTTCCAGGTGCTGACCGAGAATTAATAAATAGTATTGACGTCCTTCCTAAAAGAAAAGTTATGCGATAATGCCCAGCAAACAAGCAACTGCTGCTGCTTCTGATCTAACATCCGGATACCGCTTTTCTACAGTGCCCAGAAAATTCTTCCAACGCTACTGCCCAGACGCAGCGCTGATTCGCAATAATCGCTATTTGCGCATTTTCGGCGAGCATTTACACTCACCCAATCTGTGGCATATCAACCGCCTGTCGGTTGCTCGCGGATTTTCCATCGGGGCTTTCTGGGCGCTGGTGCCCTTTCCCGGTCAGATGGTCGGTGCAGTGTGGAGCGCTATCGTATGGCGCGCAAATATTCCCATCTCAGTTCTGTTGGTGTGGATGACAAACCCGTTCACCATACCGCCGGTTTTTCTGGGAGCCTATCTGTTGGGCGGGTGGATGCTGGGTATTCCCGTGATTGAAATCCCCGACTCGCTCTCGATGCACTGGTTCATGGAGAGCTTCGATGAGATCTGGATACCTCTGTTCACCGGCAGCCTCACCATCGGCATCACACTCGCGATTATCGGTTATTTCGGGATCAACGTCTTATGGAAATGGCATGTCATGCGGAGTTGGAGGTTGAGGCACAAAAACTAACGCCCGGCATTGCCGGGCGTTTATACAACGTACTAATGAGTCTAGAATCCTTGATTCACTAAAATGCTTGCAAATGAGTCAAGTTTTAAAAGAATTTCTCGCTAAGGAGTCGCCCATAAATAACTTCCCGATATCGCGCAGCAATGTTGTTCATTTTCAAGGCGCAGCAAAGGGCGCATAGCAGCGTTATGTAACTTTTGCTGGAACGCAGAAGAGGGACAACAGGGCAAGCAGGATCGGGAAGTTATTTTTTGGACAACGACTAAGAACGCAAAGCTTCCACGTCCTGCTAACGCCCCTGACCTACATCCATGTAGGCCAAGACCGCAAAGGTTTTTTCTTGGCGGTCTTGGCGTCTTTGCGAGAGAAAATGTTTTTTTCATACCTTGTCAGTCTGAGACCTGATCTCACTAGTTTATTTGGCTATCACCACGTCATCGCCTGTCACTTTACGCAGTATCGGAAAGAGCTTCTCCTGCTCATCCTGAATACGATTCAGGATTAGTTCAAACATCTCCTCCGTTTCTGTGACAAAAACGGCATGGTCCTTGATAAACAGCTGCTGACATTTTTTCTTTTTCCTGCCACACCAGGTTTTCAGATATTCCGCAAAAACACGCTTGATTTCCACCCCGCCCGACATAAATTTATTCGACATGTTTCTTACTTTTTGGTCAGGAGAAGCGAGCAGAGCGCGATAGACAAATTTATCCTGTGTTTTCAGATGGTCTTCAACCTCTCCGACCAACACGAAAAAGAGATCACTAATCACCTGGGTATCATAAAGCGCGCGGTCTGACAGCAGAAAAGTCAACACATTGGTCAGTTCGGTAATCCTATCGTTCTGCTTGTTTACATCATCATATGTGAGCATTTTGCCCCTCCACCAATCTACTACCAGCTATAGCCCAGTAACTTCTCAATAACTCCGTGCATTTCGCGGTCAGAAGACCGCTCCTACAGTTCTATGTGACGTCAGATGTAGGAGTGGTCTTCTGACCACGATTAAATGCGATAGCATTTTATTCACATGCACGGAGTTACTGAGCAGTTACATAGCCCAGAATCAAACGTAACAGTTTACAGAGATTTTAGTCAAAGCGCTCTCTGTTTGCGGTGATTTGGGTCTCTTTTCAACACTTTATTGATATGTATCAAAAAGCCACCCCGCATGTTCGGGCATGTATGGAATATCCGCAGGAACGAAGCGTAGCGATGCAGCATGATGCGCATGGATTATTCGCTTCGCCCACAAAAAAAGCCGGGCAATGCCCGGCTTTTTGATCCGTATCAATCAATAGTCGATCAGTTGTTTTCGATCACGATATTCGGAAATTTCGAGGCATAGCTCTTTGCCTGCAGGGCCAATTTGGCAGCTGCCTTGCGGGCAATTTCACGGTAGATACTGGAAATAGCGGAATCAGGGTCTGCAACTACAGATGGTTTGCCTATGTCAGTTCCCTCGCGGATGCTCTTGTCCAGTGGCAAACCACCGAGGAAGTCGACGCCATACTCCTCCGCCATGCGCTCGCCACCGCCCTCGCCAAAGATTGCTTCGACTTCGCCACATTTGCTGCAGATATGGGTGCTCATGTTTTCGACGATACCAAGCACCGGTACTTCAACCTTTTCGAACATCTTAAAGCCCTTGCGCGCATCCAGCAGTGCGATTTCCTGCGGCGTGGTGACAATGATGGCGCCTGAAACAGGAACCTTCTGCGCCAGTGTCAGCTGGGTATCACCGGTGCCTGGCGGCAGATCGATGATGAGGTAGTCAAGATCGCTCCAGTTTGTGTCATTCAGCAGTTGTTCCAGCGCCTGTGTCACCATGGGGCCACGCCAGATCATAGGCGTCTCTTCGTCGATCAGAAAACCGATGGACATTGCCTGCAGGTGGTAGCTGTTCATCGGCTCCAGGGTTTGGCCATCGTTGGACTCGGGCTTGCCGGAGATGCCCAGCATGCGCGGTTGCGACGGACCATAGATATCAGCATCCAGGATGCCGACTCTGGCTCCCTCGGCAGAGAGCGCCAGTGCGAGGTTGACGGCAACAGTCGATTTACCGACACCGCCTTTTCCGGAGGCGACCGCAATGATGTTCTTGACATTGTCGATCGGCTTGAGCGCTTTTTGCACGGAGTGTGCAACGACTTTCGAACTGACATCGACATCAGCTGAAGAGACGCCGTCCAGGGCTTCTACGGCTGACTTGACAGCCTGGGAGATCTCATCAAATATCCCTTTTGCCGGAAAGCCCAGCTCGACGCTGACTTTTACCTGATCACCATCGATGTCAATGTTTTTTACCGACTTGGCGCTGACCAGATCCCGCTGGAAATGTGGTTCAACATAGCCTTTGATGGCCTCTTCAATCTGTTCCCGGGTTACTGCCATTGAGTGACTCCTGACTTGAATGCCACACTTAGGCGACATTGAAATAAACGTAAACAGGTAATTTTACACTACTGCCTGCTCAATTACCAAGTGGAATACTTGGTCTTTTTGTATGCTGCACAGCATCTGCTGCCTATTACACCCTGCCAACTTCTTTTTTTTCCACAGATGCACACAGATAAACACAGATTTATCAAGAGCAGTTTATCTGTGTTTATCCGTATGTATCTGTGGATAATATTGCGGTTCCTCGTTTCCATGCTCATGTGTGGGAGTGCATATCCATGTATGGGTTTGCACGCGAGCCTGGAAACCAGAGTGAAATAGTGGCAACGAGTGCAGTTATTGGTTAAGTATTAATGTGAACTATGAAATAATAGCCGATCGATTCCATACACTGACTGCGACAGCATCCATGACGCGTAAAATTCTGGTGACCAGCGCCCTCCCCTATGCCAATGGACCGATCCATATCGGCCACATGGTGGAGTATATCCAGACCGACATCTGGGTTCGTTTGCAGAAGATGCGCGGCAACGAATGCTACTACGTCTGCGCTGATGATGCCCATGGCACCCCCATCATGCTGCGCGCCCGCCAGGAGGGAATTACTCCCAAACAACTGATCTCCAGAGTCGCCACCGAACACCAGGCAGACTTTGCGGAATTTAATGTCGGTTTTGACAACTACTACTCGACCCACTCGGAGGAGAATCACTACTTCGCGACCCTGATCTATCAGCGTCTCCTCGATGCAGGCCATATCCACAGCAAAACCATCACCCAGGCCTATGACCCTAAAGAGCAGATGTTTCTGCCGGATCGATTCATCAGGGGCGAATGCCCCAAGTGCGGCACAGCGGATCAATATGGTGATAATTGCGAGAACTGCGGCGCCACCTATGCTCCGACAGATCTCAAAAATGCAGTCTCTGCCGTTTCCGGCGCCACGCCGGTAGAGAAAGATTCCGAGCACCTCTTTTTCAAACTCGCTGATTTTGAGCAGATGCTGCGGCAGTGGATACATGCCGGCCATCTCGATCCTGCTGTCGCCAATAAACTCGACGAGTGGTTTGACGCCGGACTTCAGGATTGGGACATCTCGCGTGACGCCCCCTATTTTGGTTTCGAAATCCCCGGCCATCCCGACAAATACTTTTATGTGTGGCTGGACGCACCCATTGGCTACATGGCCAGCTTCGAGAATTTGTGCGATCGCACTCCGACGCTTGATTTTGATGAATACTGGAACAAAGAGTCCAGCGCCGAGCTGTATCACTTCATCGGCAAGGACATCATGAATTTTCACGGCCTCTTCTGGCCGGCAACACTCGCCGGAGCAGGATTTCGAATGCCTACGGCGCTCTTCGTTCATGGTTTTTTGACAGTTGACGGACAAAAAATGTCGAAATCGCGCGGCACCTTCATCAAGGCGCGCACCTATCTGCAGCATCTCAACCCCGAGTACCTGCGCTATTATTTTGCCGCCAAACTGGGATCCGGCGTCGACGACATCGACCTGAATCTCGAGGATTTTGCGCAGCGGGTCAACTCCGACCTGGTAGGCAAGTTCGTCAACATCGCCAGCCGCTGCGCCGGGTTCATCAACAAGCGCTTTAACGGCAACCTTGCTGGCAAACTGCATGATGAGGCGCTTTTCCAGGAGTTTGCCGCTGCCGGCGATGCGATTGCCGGCCATTTCGAGGCGCGGGAGTATTCACGCGCAATACGTGAGATCATGGCGCTGGCGGACAGGGCCAATCAATATGTCGATGAGATGCAGCCCTGGGTGGTCGCCAAACAGGAAGGCAAAGATGATGAACTGCAGCAGATCTGCTCCATGGGCATCAACCTGTTCCGAGTTCTCGCCATCTATCTCAAGTCGGTACTGCCCACAACCATCGAAGCCGCAGAATCCTTTCTGCATATCAGACCGCTCACCTGGGATGATCGCAAAGTTCCGCTGCTTGACCATGAAATCCGCAAATACAAACCACTGATGACACGTGTCGACAGCAAACAGGTTGCAGCAATGGTCGAGGATTCGAAACAGGATCTCTCTACCATCGAGAAGGCGCCTGCCGTTGCGGGGCCGCTTACCGATGACCCGGTCTCTGATCTCATCAACTTCGATACCTTTGCAAAAATCGATCTGCGCATCGCTAAAATCGTCGGAGCGGCGCATGTTGAGGGGGCGGATAAGCTGCTGCAGCTAACACTCGATATCGGCGGTGAAACCCGCAACGTCTTTGCCGGCATCAAATCTGCCTACGACCCTGAAGATTTACAGGGAAAACTGACCGTCATGGTTGCCAACCTGGAGCCGCGAAAGATGCGCTTCGGTCTCTCTGAAGGCATGGTGCTTGCCGCCGGACCGGGTGGAGAAGATCTGTTTATACTCACTCCCGACGCAGGCGCGCAGCCGGGGATGCGAGTAAAATAACATGCGTAGGATGCTGCCGAGGAACAAAGTGCATCGATCGGGGGATGGCGCACGACAGATGCGCTTCGCAAGCTCAGCAGCATCCTACGGATTGAAATTCCCGATCATCTGCATGCTGCTCTTGTCGCTCAGCGCCTGCACCCAGGAGGTGCAGAACAAATTCGGGCGGGCCGTGCAGAACTGGACGGGCACAAATGGTGTACTCGAAATCTACGCCGGTGATAAACTCGTAAAACGCTTTTTGCAGATTGACAAACTCAGCACCGCTGTCAGCACCCATGGCGACACCTCAAGATCCTATCGTTTCGGCTACGGCGTACTGGACGCCAATCTCAATGAGATCAAGGATGACACCGAGATAAAAGTCTATTTTGAAATCAGCGACTTCTCCACCTATATCTTCTATGACAAACCCAAATAACAAACCACTTAACACAGCAGATAACAGACCGAGCAACAGACTATGACAGAGTTCGCCCTGATCCTTGTCAGCACTATCCTGGTCAACAACTTTGTGTTGTCCAAGTTTCTCGGCCTCTGTCCCTTCATGGGCGTCTCGCGCAAACTGGAGACCGCCACAGGCATGGGGCTGGCGACGACCTTCGTGCTGACCCTGTCGTCCATCTGCTCCTACCTGGTGAATGAATATCTGCTGATCCCGCTGGGGCTAGAGTATCTGCGCACCATTGCCTTTATCCTGGTGATTGCGGTGGTGGTGCAATTTACCGAGATGGTGATGCATAAAACCAGCCCGATGCTTTATCGTGTGCTGGGCATCTTCCTGCCGCTGATCACCACCAACTGCGCTGTGCTGGGTGTCGCCCTGTTGAATGTCCAGGAGCAGCATAACTTCATCCAGTCGGCGCTCTACGGCTTTGGCGCCGCGACAGGCTTTTCACTGGTGCTGGTGCTGTTTGCAGCTATTCGAGAACGCATCGCGGTTGCCGAC
>JAQYVP010000114.1 GCA_030145485.1 Chromatiales bacterium | reverse complement strand
GGATAGGAGTGGGTTGTAAATTGCGCCACCTTGCCCTGGCCGAATACGGTCGGCATGAAGGGTTTGACCGTGAAGGCGCCCATCGCATTCAGGGTATGGCCATACCACCACAACCAGGCGGAATATTCGATAAGAAAGAACAGCGGCAGCGCCATTGGCACCAGGATCAGCAGCCAGAAAAGCAGCCCGCTGTTCTTGCGTGCGCCGAATACCAGCAGCACCATCACCGCCAGAATCCCCCAGAAGAGTCCTTCAGCAACCATCGCCATGGTTTTGACCATTGGCCGGATCTCCTCCTGGTTATTGAAATACTTGCCAAGACTCGCCGCATAGTGCCACGACATCATCTGTGAACCACTGCCATCCCAGCTCAGACGTTCGGCTTCAGGCTTGCGCTCCTGGGATTTGTCGAATGTGCCGCGCAGATGATTGATGTTAATCAGCTTCTCCGATGACTTCTCGGCAGCAACTTTTTCTGTTTTCTTACTCCTGACCTCAATACCCTGAGCATCGCGGAGTTTGACCAGCGCCTCACTGGGTCTGATATCAACATCGTCATCATCAGAGACCGGAATGTCTCGTTCAGTATCCTGATCGAGCGCAGTAACCAGCGCATGGATATATCCGGAATTCTGGTAGTTGAGACCATCCTTTGCATACCAGGTCAAATACATCCACACGGCCAGACCGGCAAAACCAACGCTCATGATCAGCATACGGATCTTTGGTTTGCGGCACAGGAAGCCCAGCAGCATGATGGCAAGCAAAGCGACTAAAAACTGTGAAAAAGCCCGTTCGATGACACCGCCTGATGCAATCGGATACATTCCCACGTAGTGGTTGATGGTGTCCATCTCATGCACACAGTCGAGCGCCTCATCCTCGGTCACCTCCTCCTTTTCAATTTTCTTACAGCCGTTGAAAACCCCGTTCATGTGGAATTCGATGCGCACACCGTCCGGAAAGGCCTCTTCCGGGTAGTTAGGCGCAGTCAGCGCAACCCACCATATCGGCAAATAAAAAATAGCGATGAGTACACCGATGGCTGCAGCGATCAGTACGCTACCGATAAGATTTTTTTTGTTCATGATCAAAACCGCAGAGTTGCTGTGAAGAAAACAGAGAATGTAGGAGCGGTCTTCCGGCCGCGAAGTTAGGGGGGATAAGTGACAGCGCATCCACCAGGTCATTGCGAGGAGGCCCGGCCGACGCGGCAATCTGCTTGAGATTATAAATTACATCCTTGTAATTTACCCTTCGGGTCGCTCAAGACGCGTTCAATTTTGCTCCACGCAAAATTAGGGCTGCGGTCTCTTAGGCTCCCTCGCAATGACAGTACTCAGGAAAAAGAGACCTTATCCCCCCGATAAAACGCTTGCTATCGACTATCAATCGTAATCAGGATTCAACCACTCTTTGGAGGAAGCGACTTTCTCCTTGGGCACGGGGATTCTGGAGACATAGTTGACCACTGCTTCCATATCCGCGTCAGAGAACTCTTTGATCTGCTTGATCATATCTGGATTGGCGTTGCGGCGCTTGCCGTCGCGAATCCACTCGAACTGACGCACCATGTAGTTATAGTGCTGTCCCTGAATCAGTGGATAAAACTTCTCTCGATCACCTTCACCATTCTCACCGTGGCATTGTACGCAGTTATCGGCGTAGAGTTTCTTGCCCAGATCAAACTCAGGAGTGCCTTCAGCCCATTCACCCTTGCCATTATCGGGGTCCATTGGCAGTTTTTCGACGTAAGCAACAACATCGGCCATCGCCTGGGGTCCACCGATGGATTCCGGCAACGCAAAGGGATACATGGTCGGATTGTCACGGTTCTGGGCGCGAATATCTGCAAGCTGCTTGACCAGCACCTCTTTATGTTGTCCCGCCAACTGCGGAAATGTGCCGTCCGGCCTGCCCCAGCCCTCTGTCAGGTGGCAGCCTGCACACACCTCGTAGACCTCGATGCCATTCTCATGATTTGGTGTCAGATGCAACGCCTCCTCGCGTTCACCACCCTTCTCCATCCACTCAGCCTGTACAGTCGCCGCCATACCCAGCGACATCAGCGCCGCTGCTATTTTGAATTTTTTGTTCATGATCAATTCTCTCGCCTGTTATCAGTAAAATTATGGGGCCATTGTGGCGACATAATCAGCCAGTGCAGCCATCTCTTCATCGGTGACCAGGTGCATAATTCCCTTCATGGCTGCAGATTGGCCGTTTGCTCTTGCGCCGCTCTTGATATCCTTCATCTGCTGCAGCGCATAGGCTGCATTTTGTCCGGCAATTTTCGGATAGATCGGCAGCAGCGGCGTCTTGCCATCTTTACCATGGCAGGTCAAACAGGTCTTCTCCTTGAACAGTGTGGCGCCGTCGGCAGCAACAGCTGTACCGAGTTGCGGCAGTGCCAGCACCATTGCGATAGCAATCGACTTTGTCAGTTTCATCGGTTTTTCTCCAGAAAATTTTGAATTTGTCACTTTAGGTGCATACCCGCAGCAAATAGGTGCAGATAGACTTCAGCCATATATTTCATCACTTCATGAAATATTTATCCATGACATTAATCAAGTGACGACCATACAACTAATTTTATCACCTATAAACGTGAACAGATGACGTTAAATTTGAAAGGTATTGATGATTCGCATTTTTTTACAAATAAAACAGGGGTAGTAAAAACTACCCCTGTCGTCACACAAGTTCAGACCAAAGCCTGAGTATAATGACTACTTCTTCTCGACCTTCTTGGCGTCATGCTCTTCCAGGTAGGTCTTGGCGCGCAGCCCAATATCAGCCGTCTTGACCTGATACTGCCACCACTGGTTAGCCCACAACATGGCGTCATTCCAGTCCTTCTTGCCCGCCGCAGCTTCAGACTTCGCCTTGGCTTCGTCGGCAAAACCCAGCTGGTCAGTCGCATCTTCGACCAGTGAGACAACCGACGGGAAATCCTTGAAGTTGTGACTGGTGATGAAACCTACAACCGAGTTGATGACATCCTGGGTCGCGATATTGGTCTCGACCTGCTTCTTGTAGTCAGCTTCGGTGTAG
>JAQYVP010000059.1 GCA_030145485.1 Chromatiales bacterium | reverse complement strand
AGGAGTTGTCCAATAATAACTTACCGATATCGCGCAGCAATGTTGTTCGTATTCAAGACGCAGCAAGGGGCGCATAGCAGCGTTATGAAACTCTTGCTGGAACGCAGAAGACGGACAACAGGGCAAGCAGGATCGGGAAGTTATTTTTGGACAACGACATAGCTGCAGGGCTCTTATTTTATCCACAGATGAACACAGATAAACACGGATAGTTTCATGCGTTATGCGTTTCCAAACTGGGGATTGCAAGGGGAAAATACCGTCATTGCGAGGGAGCCTAAGCGACTGCGGCAATCTCGCTGGGACTGGATATGGTTTCATGCTTACGTTCCCAAGCTGGAGCTTGGGAACAAGAAAATCTGTGTGAATCTGTGTTTATCTGTGGTTTAAAAAACAATCTCTAACACGCATTGAGGTGCATGAGCAGTGAAAAAACAACCCGATCCCAAACCCGCAAACGAGCACGAACATACCCGCACAGGCATGAGCATCGATGCTCTGAAACGCGCATTTGAAGACAATCTGCTGTATGTGCAGGGTAAGCATCCTGACGTGGCGACCTATCATGACCTCTACAAGGCCGGCGCTTACACGGTGCGCGACCGCCTGTGGGGGCGATGGATAAAAACGGCGCAGACCTACAAGAAGAAGCAGGCGCGCACAGTGTGCTATTTTTCGGCAGAGTTTTTGCTTGGGCCGCATCTTGCCAACAACATGATCAATCTTGGCATCTACGACAAGGCCAGTGAAGCGGCGGAGATACTTGGTATGAATCTCGATGAACTGCTCGACCAGGAGGAGGAGCCGGGTCTTGGCAATGGCGGACTGGGACGTCTTGCCGCCTGTTATCTTGACTCCCTCGCGACCCTGCAGATCCCGTCAATTGGTTACGGCATTCGCTATGAATACGGCATCTTCGACCAGGAAATCCATGATGGCTGGCAGGTCGAGATCTCTGATCTGTGGCTGCGCAACGGCAATCCGTGGGAGTTGGCGAGGCCCAAGCTGCGTTATCCGGTTAAATTTGGCGGCCATACAGACCACTACAACGATGCCGATGGCAACCTGCGGGTCAATTGGATTCCGGATCTGGAGATAATGGGGATCGCCTATGACACTCCGATTCTCGGGTTTGGCGTCAATAACACCAACCTGCTGCGATTGTGGTCATCCCAGGCGAGTGAATCTTTTGATTTCCAGGCCTTCAACCAGGGCGACTATTACGGTGCAGTCGAGGCAAAAGTGGCGGCTGAAAACATCAGCAAGGTGCTCTATCCCAACGACGAGGCAGTGGCTGGCAAGGAGCTGCGCCTCAAACAGCAGTACTTTTTTGTCTCCTGCTCGCTGCAAGACATGATTCGTCTGCATCTGCAGCAAAATGACAACCTTGAAGGTTTCCATCACAAGTTTGTTGCCCAGCTCAATGACACTCACCCTTCGATTGCCATTCCCGAACTGATGCGGCTCTTTATCGACGACTACGGGATGAATTGGGATCAGGCCTGGGAGATCACCCGCAACACCTTCGCCTATACCAATCACACCCTGCTTCCCGAAGCGCTTGAAACCTGGCCGTTGGATCTCTTCCGCAACCTGCTGCCGAGGCACCTGGAGATCATCTATGAGATCAATCGCCATTTTCTCGATGATGTACGCATGCGCTTTCCCTGGGATCATGCGCGTATCAGCCGCATGTCGCTGATCGGTGAGGATGGAGAACGCAGGGTGCGTATGGCCAACCTGGCTACAGTCGGCTCCTTCGCAATCAACGGGGTTGCCGCGATGCATTCGGAACTGGTCAAATCCACCATACTGAAAGACTTCTATGAGTGCGCCCCGGAGAAATTCCATAATGTCACCAATGGCGTCACGCCGCGGCGTTTCGTGCAGTTGAGCAATCCGGGGTTATGCCATATCCTGACCCGACTGGCGGCAAAGGACTTCGCCTGGAATCCGGATAATCTGCGGGTTCTCGAACAGTATGCTGATGACCGGGCTTTTCATCAGGAGTGGCGCGAGATGAAGCGTACGGCCAAGCTGCATCTCTCCGGTCTCATTAAACAGCGGACGGGCGTGGTAGTTGACCCTGACTCGCTGTTTGATATCCAGGTCAAACGCATCCATGAGTACAAACGCCAGCATCTCAACCTGCTGCATATCGTGACGCTTTACAATCGTCTCAAGCAGAATCCCAATCTGGATATAACGCCGCGTACATTTGTCTTCGGCGGCAAGGCGGCGCCCGGCTACTTTATGGCGAAGCTGATCATTAAATTGATCAACTCTGTTGGTGAAATCATCAATAATGACCCGCAAGTCAACGGTTTCATGCGCGTGGTCTTCTACCCTAACTTCAGTGTCAAGAGTGCGCAGTCCATCTACCCGGCGGCCGATCTTTCAGAGCAGATATCTACCGCAGGAAAAGAGGCTTCAGGCACCGGCAACATGAAATTCTCCATGAACGGCGCACTCACCATCGGCACTCTGGACGGCGCCAATGTTGAGATCCGCGAGGAGGTCGGGGATGAAAACTTTTTCCTCTTCGGGTTGACAGCGGATCAGGTCGTGGAACGCAAGGCGCAGGGCTACCGCTCACACGATATCTATCTTGGAAACCCTGAACTCAGAGAGGCGGTCGATCTCATTAACTCGGGTATCTTCTCCCATGGTGACACAGACCTTTTCAGACCGCTGACTGATGATCTTCTCTATCATGACCCCTACCTGGTGTTGGCCGATTATCAATCCTATATCGATTGCCAGTTGGAGGTGGATCACGCCTGGCGCGACCGGGATCACTGGAACCGCATGTCGATTCTGAATGTTGCCCGTATGGGGAAATTCTCATCGGATCGATCCATCCGCGACTACTGCGAAAAAATCTGGGATGTCGACTCGATACCAGTAGAAAGTTGAATCTCAGAAGAGAGAAAAAATAAACCGTAGGGTGGTATAAGCGGTAGCGCATCCCACCATGTCATTGTCTGGTGCAACGCGCGGAGCTTTTTGACACCCTACTGCTCTGCCAACTGTTCTTGATCTGCCTCAATAAAGTGCTATTTATTGTGTGGAACAGCTTCACAGGATGTAGAATACAGCGGTTATATGACAATCGTATTACAGCACTGAATCATCTTCCTGAATGAGTGACGCTCATGCTATTGGCCGTTGCCATTTTGATGGTGAAGAGTATCGCTTTTCTGTTTAAATTCGGAGTAAAAAAATGGAACTCAACAGTATCCAGAATATAGAGGATGCAACCAAGTTTGGCCGCAGAGAGATGTTCCGTATCGGAACCGCGATACTGTTTATCGTGATGATCATGTTGTACGCCTCGACGATCGATGTGATCGGCAGGCCATTCAGCATCGAGTTGGTGATAGCCGCCATGATTGGCGGCTACATGGCGATGAACATCGGCGCCAATGATGTCGCCAATAATGTCGGCCCGGCTGTTGGCTCCAAGGCGCTGACACTGACCGGCGCAATTATCATTGCCGGTATCTTCGAGGCGTCCGGGGCGGTTATTGCAGGTGGCGATGTTGTCAGCACTATCAAGAAAGGCATTATCGATCCTGCTTTGATCACTGATGGCGAGGTCTTTATCTGGCTGATGATTGCGGCGCTGCTTGCCGGCGCAGTGTGGCTCAATATGGCGACTGCTGTCGGAGCCCCTGTGTCGACGACGCACTCCATCGTCGGCGGCGTTCTCGGAGCGGGGATTGCAGCAGGCGGCTGGGAGATTGCCAACTGGGCGACCATGGGCAAGATTGCAGCAAGCTGGGTCATATCGCCGGTGCTTGGTGGCATCATAGCGGCCCTGTTTCTCTACTGGATCAAGCATTCAATCACTTACAAGAAAGATATGATTGCTGCAGCACGGCGTATGGTGCCGATCCTGGTGGCGCTGATGGTTATGGCTTTCAGCACCTACCTGGCGCTCAAGGGATTGAAAAAAATCTGGAAAATCGACCTTGTGACGGCCCTGGGCATCGGTGTTATCATCGCAGTTGCAACCTGGTTTATTGTTAAACCGCTGGTGCGTAAATATTCCAGCAAGCTATCCAATGAGAAAAGTAGCATCAACTCGCTGTTTACCGTGCCGCTGATCTTCGCGGCAGCAATGCTGAGCTTTGCACATGGCGCCAATGACGTCGCCAACGCAGTTGGTCCCCTCGCGGCAATCAATGATGCAGTCATCAGTGGCGGTGTTGCCACCAAGGCTGCCATTCCTATGTGGGTGATGGCGATCGGTGCCATCGGCATCGTCATCGGCCTGGCGCTGTTCGGTCCGAAATTGATTCGCACGGTGGGAAGTGAAATTACCCAGTTGGACCAGATGCGGGCATTTAGCGTCGCCATGGCCGCAGCAATCACGGTGATTATCGCCTCGCAACTGGGACTGCCGGTGAGTTCCACGCACATCGCGGTCGGCGGTATATTCGGCATCGGTTTTTTGCGCGAATTCCTGAAATCAAACTACGCCAACATCATCCAGGATATCGAGCATCATCACCAGGGCAAAGATCAGCAGGTGGTCGAGGAATTCCTGAGTGAGTTCGGCAAGGCTTCCATCGATGAGAAGTGCGTGATGCTGCAGCAGATGAAAGCACACACGGCAAAAGCCGATTTGACCAAGAAAGAGCGTAAATCCCTGCGCCAGGTTTACCGCCAGGAGTTGGTGAAACGTTCAGCGCTGATGAGAATTGCTGCGGCATGGGTGATTACCGTACCCGCATCAGCAATCATGGCTGCGCTGCTCTTCTACACGATTCGTGGAATGATGATTCCCTGAAGGTTAGGTGTTCGGGTGGTGTAAACGATAACGCATCCACTATTGTGCTCGGAAACATTTATAACCACGAAATTCACGAAATAAAACAGATCTGATATTTTCGTGTGGTTCGTGACTTTCGTGATTCATCTTTATTTAAGAGTCTGTACTCCAAATGAATATACCTAAACTATGATTCGCAAAATATTCCTGCCATCGATCCTGCTGGTTCTCGCTTATGGTTTCTGGATCAGTCCGGACTTCAAGGAGATCTCCGCCGGGGTTGCCATTTTTCTCTTTGGCATGCTGAGCCTGGAGGAGGGTTTCAAGGCGTTTACCGGCGGCGTACTGGAAAACCTGCTGCGCAAAACCACCGACAAGCTGTGGAAAAGCCTCAGTTTCGGTATCATTTCCACCAGCATCATGCAATCCAGTTCACTGGTATCGGTGATCACCATCTCCTTTCTCTCCGCCGGGCTGATCTCGCTTGCTGCCGGTATCGGCATTATTTTCGGCGCTAATCTTGGCACCACCACGGGTGCCTGGCTGGTGGCGGGTTTTGGTCTCAAGGTCAAAATATCCGCCTATGCCATGCCGATGATCGTCTTCGGTGTTATTCTCGTTTTTCAAAAGAGTAAGGAACTCAAGGGGATTGGTTATGTGCTGACTGGCCTGGGTTTCCTGTTTCTCGGCATCCACCATATGAAAGAGGGTTTTGATGCGTTCAAAGATAGCATCGACCTGAAGGCGTATGCTGTCTCCGGCTACCCGGGGATTTTTCTATTCACGCTGCTGGGGTTGATTGCCACGGTGGTGATGCAGTCCAGCCATGCAACCCTGGTGCTGATCATCACCGCGCTTGCAGCCCAGCAGATTACCTATGAGAATGCTCTCGCACTCGCAATCGGCGCAAACATTGGCACCACTGTGACTGCGATTCTCGGTGCGATGAGCGCCAATGTCGAAGGCAGGAGGCTGGCTGGCGCGCACCTGATTTTTAACATGGTGACAGCCACTATAGCGATCGCGATGATATACCAGTTGACGCATATCGTCGATATCGTCAGCGGCTGGCTGGGCATCGATAGTGACAACTACACGCTGAAACTGGCAGTGTTTCACACCATCTTCAATCTCATTGGCGTCCTGGCGATGACGCCATTCATCCAGCCGATGGTCAGGCTCCTTGAGAAAACTCTCAAGCCAGAAGTCAGGACCACAGCCCAGCCAAAATATTTGAACAGAGCGTCAATTGAGTTTGCAGAAACAGCCATCAATGCGGTGCGCAAGGAGACGCTGCATCTGTATGACAACGCTTTTGATATCATTGCCGGAGGATTGCGTCTGAAACCTGAGTGGATTCGCTCTGATCGACCGATCGACGAATTTGTCAATTCCAGTACACGTTCTCGTGAGATTGATATTGATGAACAATATAATGCGCAGGTGAAAGGACTCTACAGTGATATTATTGATTATATGAGCGAGGCTCAACCCAGCATGAGCTCCGGTCAGTCTGAAGAGCTGTTTGCGCTGAGATCGGCAGGCCGGGATCTTGTTGGTGCTATCAAGGATATCAAGCATCTGCAAAAAAATCTTGAGCGTTATATGATGTCGCCTAATCCTGCCATCCGTGATGAGTATCAGATCATTCGGCGGCAATTGGCAAGCGTGCTTCGCGGACTTGAACTTGTGCGTCTTGGTGGAGACGATTCTGCAACGATCCTCTCGCTGGATGAATTAAAAGTAGAACTGGATGAGAGAGAGAGTTTGCTGGATGGTACTGTGGACAGGTTGATTCGCAATAATCTGATTACAGCGGAAATGGCTACATCGCTGATGAACGACAGCAGCTATGCGCATGATATTGCGACTAAACTGGTCAGCATGGGAGAGGTGCTATTCTCGACGGGGGACATCAACCTCAGGGATGCAGAGCGCAACATCTCTCTCGATGATGATGAAATTGATGAAGCCCTGGCTTCATCGCGTTAACGAGGTCAATGATGAAAATGAAAAAATTATTCGCGAATGCAGAAATCTTCCTGAATAGCGATAAACGCAAGCGCAAAGAGAAAAAAAAGTGCCTCAAGCACGTCATCAAAAAGCTGCGCAAACAGGAGGAAAAGCTCAATGCGCATTTGCAAAATGAAACCGACAAGGATGTGATCGAAAATCTCAACAGAAAGATCACCCTGGTGCATGCGCAACGCAAAAAAGGGCTGGCGTTAATGAAAAAACTCATGGAGAAAAAGAAGTCATAAACGAAGGGAAGTTTGCAGTCTTCAGTTTGCAGTAGTCAGAAAGCAAAAAAAGTTTTATGTGGAGTCGTTTAAACTCTGAATGCAGTATATAAAGGAATCGGTTATGGCATAGTTCACCTCAACATAAAACAGGGAAAACAAACATGAAACAGGCTAGCCATACTCTGACCGCGCCAGCGGCTGTCATTGTTATATTCGGCGCAGCCGGTGACCTGACTAAACGCAAGCTGCTTCCGGCGCTTTTCAATCTGGCGTCACAGAAACTGCTCTCTTCAAAGGTCGCCATGGTTGGCATTGACCGCGTGGAGATGGACAGCGAGGCCTATCGGCAAAACCTGAACCAGGAGATCAGCTCCTTTGTCGGCAAAGGCTTTGACCAGAAGTTATGGGATGCCAATGTCGGTAGGGCTTATTACATGTCCGGCGATTTTCGCAATGCGGAGAGCTATAAGCAGTTGAAAGAGTTCCTGCTCGAGGTGGACAGGGAACAGGAGGCGCCGGGCAATTACCTTTTCTACCTGGCGACGCCTCCCAGTTTTTTTGGCGTGATCGCGACTGAACTCGGAAAGGCGGGGCTGTCGCAAGAGAGCGATGGTCAGTGGCGGCGCATCATTATCGAAAAACCCTTTGGCAGGGATCTGGAATCCGCCAGAGAGTTGAACGCAACCCTGCACCGGAGCTTTGCAGAGCACCAGATTTATCGCATCGATCACTACCTGGGCAAGGAGACGGTGCAAAATATCATGGCCTACCGTTTCAGCAACGGCACGGTCGAACCAATCTGGAATCACCGTTACATCGATAATGTGCAGATTACAGTGGTTGAGTCTCTTGGTGTAGAAGACCGCGCCAGTTATTATGAAGAGGCGGGGGCGTTGCGCGACATGATCGTCAATCACCTGTTGGCCGTGCTGTCGGTGGTCGGCATGGAACCGCCCAACTCTTTCAGCGCCGATGCCATCCGTGATGAACAGATCAAGGTGCTCAGGGCGATCCAGCCTTTTGATCCGCAGCGCGTATTAAGTGATGCAGTCCGTGGTCAGTATGGCGGAGGCAGAATGGGTAAAGGTGATGATGTCTGCGCCTATCGTGATGAGCCGGGTATTGCTGAAGATTCGCCATCGGAAACCTTTGTCGCCCTGAAACTGATGATCGACTCCTGGCGCTGGGCAGGGGTGCCCTTTTACCTGCGTACCGGCAAGCGTATGCCGGGGCGTTATTCCGAGGTCGTCATTCAGTACAAACATGCGCCCAACATGATGTTCCGTGGCGCCCTGGAACGGCGCAAGGATATCGGTTCCAACCAGCTGGTGCTGCGTATACAGCCCAACGAGGGCATCAGTATGGAGTTCAATGCCAAGGTTCCGGGTACGGCGTTCAACGTCTCACAGGTGCGCATGGACTTTGACTATGACGACTATTTTGATGAATCAAACACGGCCAGCGGCTATGAAACACTGATCTATGACTGCCTGTGCGGAGATGCGACCCTGTTCAAGCGCGCGGACAATATCGAAGTCTGCTGGGAACTGGTGCAGCCAATCCTCGACGTGTGGAAAGCCCTGCCGCCGCGCAGTTTTCCGAATTATGCTTCAGGAAGCTGGGGGCCGGAGGCGGCTGATGAGTTGTTGGCGAGGGATGGTAATGATTGGAGAGTGGCGAAGTAAAAAAAGTAGCGGGAATTCAGAGGGACAGTATACTTTTTAGGGCTGAGCTTAGCTGTTAGAAATAGGTATACTGTCCCCTGAATTGCTATAGATTGGCGCCATGCTCCACTTGTTCACCAGCATCGTTTCTTGCGTGACAGCTACCCGGTTTTTTGCCATCCAATCCCAAATATGGAGCCAACCACCCGGAATCAGTGCACGTTG
>JAQYVP010000053.1 GCA_030145485.1 Chromatiales bacterium | reverse complement strand
ACGAGACCTATCACGGCTTCCGCACCTTTGGACAACTACTGGAAGAAGCGCAGGCGCGAAATCTGCTGACATTGCAGCTGGACGAAAAATCAGGCGGTTACATCATCAAGGAACTCATCCGCGAGGAGTAGGATTCAGCATCCATGATCCTTATCGTGAGCCCATCCTCGGTGACTTTCTCGATTCCTTCATACTGAGTTCCCGGTGGAAGGCGGTGGCTCTCAAAGCATTCAAGTCCCATCATGGGATCGACATCTGAGGTGGAGCCCAGTCAGGGCAAGTTGAACGATCGAGGTGAGGATTCGCATGCCGTGTAGTGTAGAGGGGCTCGGTCAGATAGCCGGACCATACCTATCCCGATTATCAACCGGTCTGCCGATTCATTTTATGAGTGCGATGTGGCGGCGTATGGCTTTAACCATTCGATCCACCGTCATGCCATGAGGAAATACGGTCTCAAACTCGCCATCAGGGCGAATCAGGTACAAATAAGACTGGTGATCAACGCTGTAGCCTACAGAGTTTCCGGGTGAATCGACCTTCTCATAGTGCACACGAAAAGCTCGCGCTGCCTGTTTAACCTTTTCAGGCTCACCGGTTAGACCGACGATCGACGAGCCAAATGAGGGAATGTAACGTGCCAGGACATCGACGGTGTCGCGCTCCGGATCTACCGAAACAAAGAGCGCTTGTATCCGTTCTGCCTCATCATCCAGTGCCTTCAGTGTTAGCGCTATGTCGTACAAAGTAGTAGGACATATATCGGGACATGATGTATAACCAAAAAACATTAACAACCATTTTCCCCGGTACGTCTGTTCCGTAACCGGTCGCCCCTGGTGATCCACCAGTGAAAACCGGGCCTTGATCTTTGCCGCAGTCGTTGTTTCCTGATCTGCTGATCCAGGCATGGCGTACAAAGTAGAGATTCCAAACAGAGCCGCTGCAAATATGCTGACCGCCGATTTCATCATTGTGTCCCGCGTCCCTTTGCTTTGCCACTTAGTGGCAGTAACTCAAATCACGCACAGTTATGACATCTACCGGCTGGCCACCGACGTTATCAATCATACTGACTACCTCCAGCGTAATCGCATCGATAACCGCCAGTTTTCCGGAACTGGCCAGGGCGACGTAGATCTTTAAGCCATTCACCGACACAACACTGTCAATCGGCCCTCCTTGCAAGGGAATATCAGCCAGCTTATTGCGCTCAGCAATACTAAAGGCGACTACGCTATTCCGCTTGCGGCTAACGACGAAGGCCACGCTATCGAAAAGTGCAATACTGACAGAGGCAACATCCGGGGCGCCCTGCACAGCGCCGAGCTTGCGAAAAGACCAAGTCGAAAACACAGATATCTCACCGCTGTCATTGTCGGGGATGATCAGATACTGATTATTGGCTGACGGGTATACCCTGCCAACCGAACCGGACAGGTCAACGCTCTTTATCTGCTTGTTCTCACGCAGATCGACGACATCCATGGCAGCCTCGCCCTTGTGCAGCACAAACCCGAGTTGTCCACCCGGCGTCCTGGCCAGTGCCGTCACCAACGCACTCTCATCCTTGCCGGAGTTCGTCCGGACAAGCGGAATTTCCTTCCTGACTTCTCCATTACTGACGTCTACGACCACCAACCCTGTGCCGTTCGATGACGCGACGTAGAGCAATCGCTCGTCACGGCCGAAAATAAAATAATCGGGTTTTTCCAGCCCCTCTATCCTATGGATCTCCTGGCCGGCCTCGAGATCAATGATCGAAATAACACCAGCGTCACTGTTCCCGACAACCAGCAACCGCCCGGCTGTTCCCAGCCGCATACGAGACGGTGAAAAATTCAGCTTAATAACAGCTTCCTGCTCCAGGGAATCAAGACTCGTGATAGTCACGGTCCTGTCGGCAAGATTGCTCGACAACATCTTACGACTTTCTTCCGACAACACGACTTCATTTGGCACAGAAGATAGCTGGATACGCTCCACCACTGCGTCGATATCTGTGTCGACGACTACGACCTCACTGGATCCCTGGCTGACAACGAACACATATTGAAGCAAATCATCCAGCGCCTTTGCGGAACCCGAAAAGCACACTAGCGCAAGTAGGTGCGCGACTACTGTTGTTTGCAACAGGGATATATTCGACACGGTGCCATCTTCGTTAATGGAGTGGTTGATATATTCTGATTGATGCTCTCAAGCAGGACAATACCCCAAGATTATTCTTGCATCCCGGGCACATTCAGCTGTCTGTCGCCAAACTCGGATCTCAAATTTCTCAACGCTCCCGCCCCTCCCTCAGGATACGAGTAATCGTTGAAACGCTATACCTTTTCTGAGCATCTGGCATTGACATGCATCAGTATAATGACAAGATTCACGCTGGACGTCGTTATTTCGAATGTCTCACTCAATCCTCCACTGCTTTATGGGGGACACTTTTCCTATTGCGTGATAGCAGGTGGTTCCGACCTGGACTTTCCCTTACCCTGCTGCTCTATGTTGAGAGACTTGCCCAGGGAACGGCCTTGTTTTTGCACTTTAGCCTGAAGTAGCGACAGTCTTCAAGTCGAAACGCAGTGAACCGGCCACCGTTCGCACAACCTGTATCCAGGGGCACCACGCCTGCCGATCCTTTGTCCGATGGGCTGATTACCAGCTTGGCCCAATGTCCGAAAAGAATCTTCATTGGTTTACTGGCACGATGCGGTATCTCGAACCAAGGGTGTGAGCGCATTTTTTTCTTCCTGGACATGCATCTTTTTCCCAGCAGATCAATGCGGCCGCTGAGGTCGCACCAACGCAGTTGAGTAAAACAATAAGTGATAAACTGCAGACGATCCCAGCCATCCAGTTCTTCCCGCCAGCGCAAGGGTCCGTCTGCTGACATGTGCTGAAACAGATCCTCGTAACTAAAGTTCTGCAATACTGTCTCCAGCTCGTGAGCGCATTGCTGCGCCTTCTCCAGGTCCCACTGGGGAGGGAGCCCGGCATGGATCATGGTAAAACCGAGATCCTCACTATGATGCAGGACTGGCTGATGGCGCAGCCAGAACAGGAGTTCTTCGCAGTCAGGGGCATCAAGGATCTCGGCAATAGTGTCCTTCTTGCGTATATTTACTGCTCCGGCAGCTGCAGCCAGCAAGTATAGGTCGTGGTTGCCAAGTACGCTTATGGCCGCGCCACCAAGACCACGCACGAAGCGTAACATCTCAAGTGAGTCTGGCCCCTTGTTGACCAGATCTCCGGTAAACCAGAGTTGGTCAGCCTCCGGATCAAACTTCAGCTTCTCCAAGAGCCTCAGCAGATCATCGAAGCATCCCTGGACATCACCG
>JAQYVP010000027.1 GCA_030145485.1 Chromatiales bacterium | reverse complement strand
GTGATGAAAATAATAAGTAATTCTACGACTTTCCCGGGTCAATGACAGCCTTGTCAATATTTGGGAGATTCAATCTTCTATTCCTCTCGCTTTTTCTGGCAAGCTAACAGCGTATAGGTCAGTATACGGGTTTATCGAACGGATTACTTTTTTGTCGAATGCAATATATGTGGTTTATCCTTCTGCCTTCTTCGCGTAAAATTTGACGAGGAGTTAGCAGCTATCAAATCATGACCTCTGAAGCCGACACCCGCGCCAACTATATCGACCCAGCCCTGGCATCATCAGGATGGCAGGGCAGCCAGATTGTGCGTTAATTCTACTTCACCGATGGCCGCAAACTCGCCGGTGGGCAGCGGGGTACGCGCTGTTTTGTCGATTACCTGCTGCACAGCAACAACCGCCATCTCGCCATCATTGAAGCAAAGAAGCAGTCGGCGTATCCCACACAGGGGCTTCAGCAGGCGCTGGATTACGCCAATAAACTCGGTGTTCGCTTCGTCTACTCGACCAATGGCGAGCAGATCTACGAGTTTGATTTGGCATCCGGCAAGGGCGATTATGTAGAGAGCTATCCAACATCAGCCGAACTGCTGACTCGATATGCGGGCAACACCAGTGACCTGAGCAGAGAACTGCGGGATATTCCCTTTCATCTCGAAGCCGGAATGCGGCACCGCTACTATCAGGAGCTCGCAGTGCATGCCGCAACGGATGCTATCGGCAGCGGCAAACAGCGGGTGCTGCTGACGCTGGCAACCGGCACGGGGAAAACCTTTATCGCCTTCCAGATCGTGCATAAGCTGTTCCAGGCGCGCTGGAATCGCCGGCAGCCCGGTTCACGCCGTCCCCGCATCCTGTTTCTGGCTGATCGCAACATCCTCGCCGACCAGGCTATTAACACATTCAATCCCTATGAGAAGGATCTCATCAAGATCGACGAGTGCCATCGCGGTGCGGCAAACAATGAAGGCGCATGGCTTCGATCGGCGTCTCATGGAGAATGATATCGAGTTTGCTAATGGCCTCTTTGCCGAGGTGCTGCGACCACGTGAATCCATAGTGCGTTTCAGCAAGCCGCGCGCAGTGCTGGCTGATGAGCCTAAGGAGACGCTAAAAGAGCTGCTTTCCTTTTATGTCCAGCGTGACTTCGTCACCAAAGAGTACCGGGAGAAGGTGCTTGAGAAAGGTATGCGGAAGTTGCTCTTCCAATCAGAGCTTGGAGAGAGGTTTCAGCCCGAACGTATCGGTGATGATGAATTTCATGTTGTCTTCCTATTCGTTGAAATGCACGATGAACTGCCCACTAAAGTCATAAAGCCGCTCAACCTGGCGCAAGACGATTCTACGAAAATTCTTGAGCATGGTAGAAAATGGGTGTTTCGCATGCGTGAACTGAAAAAGCGACACGTCCTGCCAGAGAGCGTGCTCCTGGCAGTGGATGGCCCGGCTGAAAATGGCCGCCGTGATAATGCATATCGGGAAGTGGTGGAGATGTTGAGTGATACGGGTGCTACTGTCCTGCCGTATGAGAAACAGGAAAAGATCCTTGAATTCGCGCTGAATAGTTAAGCCGATTATGGGATGAATGAACCCGCCGATAGCGTGCTATTGGCTCAAGAGCTGCTGAGGCCTCGTCCTTTGCGGCTCTTGCTTTTTCGTTAACCATAATACATCTCATCATCAAACATCGGAGAGTAGTCATCTCTGTTTGAGACGCATGCCGAGGGGCAGGAGACACAGACGCTTAGCAAACTCTCCCAGGCTTCTATGGTGTAATCCATCAACTTGTCGATAGTTTTATCGTTCAGCTTTGGAAAAGCCTTTTCCACCTCGGTGTAATTGATTTACATATCCGCGATTTCATTGCCCAGCTTTTTCAGCGCGACGCCTAGCAGCAGATACGCCAGTTTGATGCATGCCATGTTGAATGTCTGCCTGGTGCAACCTCTTCGTGAGAGATACTTTTTCAGCTTGAATGGCACGGCGCGATCGATCTCGCTGGCTAACTCGAACGCAAACCAGTTGAGTTTTGTCTTCTCCTGTTGGCTGGAGAAGAAGTGATCGGGTTGTATGGTTGAAAACCCCTGTTTTGGCGCGTATTTGTTTGGTTATTCATTTTTATCAATCACCTCTCTTATCATGCAGCGAACTTACCGAGGCTTTCCAGTTTTCTCTCCAACCTTAGTGTTTGCATATTAACTGGCGAGACGGCGCTTAATATATCAAGGCACCGTTTGGCTTCATGATATTGCCCGGTCATCGCATGGTAATAACCGATGACTCCATTGAAAGCAGTGACTTCTGACACATGAAAGAGGTCACGCTTCGGGTAGAGCGAGGTTAAATGGAAATTGTGGTCAAAGATAGTGGCTGCTTTTTTAAACTTTCTCTGGTTGATGAGATATTCAAAATAATTGATCTTTGCAAATAAGTATGTTGGATTTTTATCATAATTTTCCCTCATTATTTTGTTGGCTCTAGATCTTTGGCCGCTAGCTTCATAAGCCGTGTAAAGATAGTTGTAAAGCTGCGGTATATGTGGATATCTCTTGATAAGAATTTGTAACTCTTCTATCGTATCGAGAGGTGAGATTTGCACCAGGTCATGCAGGTCGTTTATTTGTTCCTGCACTTTTTCTGGCAATGCTCGCACATCTTCATCTTCAACAGGCTCGTCTGTAATCCTGTAATCCAGTGAACCCAATACCCTTACGTCATTGAGCTTTACATGTCGAATTTTCGACTCTGGCCGCATTCGAGACTTTAATTGCTTCTTTCTGCTGTTTTTGTTTCTCTTTTTGCTCATATTTCAATCCCAATTCAGCGCCCCGCCGGTCTGGTACTCCGTCACCCTGGTCTCGAAGAAGTTCTTCTCTTTTCTCAGGTTGGCCTGCTCATCCAGCCACGTCAGGGTCGCTTCTGCGCCGGGAAATGGTTCTTCCAGGTTCAGGGACCTGGCGCGGCGGTTGGCGATGAAGCGGAACTGGCCGATGTGATCTTCTGCAGAGTAGCCGAGGATCGGGTCTTTCAACAGGTAGTTGGCGTAGCCTGCTTCCGCGGCATCCGCTTCCTGCCACATCTCGCTGATCGCTTTTGGGTCGAGCTTGACGTTCTCTTCGCGGATGATGGTCTTGGCGACGCGGATGCCGAAGGAGGCGTGCATCACCTCATCGCGCATGATGTACTGGAACTGCTCGGCGGTTCCCTTCATGAGACCGCGGCGCTGCAGGGCGAAGATAGGGCTGAAGCCGTTGTAGAACCAGCAGCCTTCGAAGATGCCGGCGAAGAAGATATAGGCCATGACGAAATTCTCCAGCTCGTCGCGGTCATGAAGGTCGATGTCCGGGCGCAGCACCGAGCTGAGGCGGCGGTTGGCGATCTGGATCTTGGCGTTGATCTGCGGCACTACCCGGTAGCGGTTGTAGATCTCGCCTTGAGCGAGGCCGATGGTCTCGATGCAATGCTGGTAGGTCCAGGTGTGCAGCGCCTCTTCGTAAACCTGGCGCGCCTGGTAGATCTGCAGCTCGGGGGCGCTCATTTTCTCCATCACCGCCAGACCGATGTTGCGCATGGCAAGGATGTCGGAAGTGGTGAGATAGGAGAGCACGTTCTCGTAGAGATGCTTCTCCTCCAGCGTCAGTTTGTGCTGGTAGTCGTGCAGATCCTGGGTCATGTTGATGTCGAGCGGCGTCCAGTGGTTCTTGTTGGCATTGAGGAAGTAGTCCCATGCCCAGGGGTATTTGAACGGCGCCAGCTGGTTGATGTCCGTCATGCCGTTGATGACGCGCTTGTCATCGGGGTTGACGGGCTTCATCGAGGCTGCAGCTGCAGCATCTTCTGCAGAAGTTGCTGTGTTGTTGTCGGGTTCCACTGCCGCAGGGGCGGGTGTGGGTGTATTGATCTTTGGTGAGAGTGGATCGTCCCAGTTCAGCATGGGTTTGGCCTCTGGTGTGTTTTTTGTTTTGGTGCTATTCAGTGTTTGCAAGATCGTCGCTGTTCCCAGGGATATTTTCCGGAAAACGCCGTAAATACATCCATGTAGGCTCGAGTCGGCATCCTTGCCTCCTACGTTTCCTTCAAATACCCCCGGAAACAGCGACTGAGTTTACAAATCAGACAATCCTATTGGCAAGCCTCGCAGTCAGGATCGAGAATCGAGCAGGCCTTGGGCGTTACTGACTCTGTTTCGGCTGTAGAGGTGTTGCTGCCTTCGGCCATCTTTTCGACATGGGTGGCGCCCATGGAACGCAGGTAGTAAGTGGTCTTGAGGCCCCTCACCCAGGCAAGTTTGTAGAGGTTGTCCATCTGCTTGCCGGACGGCTCCGCCATGTAGAGATTGAGGCTCTGAGCCTGGTCGATCCACTTCTGGCGGCGTGAACCCGCCTCGATCAGCCAGCGCGGGTCGATTTCGAAGGCAGTGGTATAGAGCTGCTTCAGGTCGTCCGGGATGCGGTCGATTGCCTGCGCCGAACCGTCGTAGTACTTGAGGTCGTTGACCATCACCTCGTCCCACAGACCGCGCTGCTTGAGGTCGTGGATCAGGTAGGGGTTGACCACGGTGAACTCGCCGGAGAGGTTCGACTTGACGAACAGGTTCTGGTAGGTGGGTTCGATCGACTGGCTGACGCCGCAGATGTTGGAGATGGTCGCCGTCGGTGCGATGGCCATGGTGTTGGAGTTGCGCATGCCCTGGTTTTTGACCTTGTCGCGCAGTCCCTCCCAGTCAAGTGTGGTTGATTCGTCAACCTGCAGGTAGTCGCCACGATACGCTTTCATCGCCATCAGGGAGTCGTAGGGAAAAATTCCCTGGCTCCACAGTGAACCTTCGTAGGTGGCGTATTTGCCGCGTTCGGCGGCCAGGTCGGAGGATGCCTGGATAGTAAAATAGGACACAGCCTCCATGGAGCGATCGGCAAAGCCAATCGCATCCTCGGAAGCGTAGGGGAGGCGCATCTTGTAGAGTGCATCCTGAAAGCCCATGATGCCGAGGCCGACAGGGCGGTGGCGCAGGTTGGAGTTGCGCGCCTGGGGAACCGAGTAGTAGTTGTATTCGATGACGTTGTCGAGCATGCGCATGGCAGTGTTTACAGTGTTCTCCAGTTTGGCCAGGTCGATGCCATCTGCCGTAACATGCTGTGGCAGGTTGACCGAGCCGAGGTTGCATACCGCGATCTCGTTTTTGTTGGAGTGCAGCGTGATTTCGGTACACAGGTTGGAGCTGTGTACGACACCGACGTGCTGGTTGGTGTAGCGCATAATGCAGGGATCTTTGAAGGTGATCCACGGGTGTCCGGTCTCGAACAGCATGCCGAGCATCTTGCGCCACAGATCGACTGCCTTCATACTCTTGCTGATCTTGATCCCGCCGCTGCGCGCCTTCTCCTCGTAGGCTGTGTAGGCCTCTTCGAAGGCCGCGCCGCTGAGGTCGTGCAGCTCCGGGGTCTCTTCGGGGGAGAACAGCGTCCACATTCCTTCCTCGGCAACGCGCTTCATGAAGAGATCCGGAATCCAGTTGGCGGTATTCATGTCGTGGGTGCGGCGGCGCTCATCGCCGGTGTTCTTGCGCAGCTCGAGAAAGTCGTTGATGTCGATGTGCCAGGTCTCGAGGTAGGCACACACGGCCCCCTTGCGTTTGCCGCCATTGTGGGCCAGCGCCGAGGTGGTCATGTAGGACTCGTCACCCTCCACTTTGAGGTCATAGACAAAGGGGAGAGGAGGTAGATCCTTGATGCTCCTGATACGCGTGAATATCCAGTTGTTCCAGCTCAGCCAGTTTTGCTTGTGGATGGGTTTGCAGCCGACAAGTTTGGCAAGTTCCGCTACGGCGGGGATGCGCAGATCGAAGGATTTACAGATTCCCTTGAAAGCGATTATTGTCCCATCCGCCCGGGTTCCCTGGTGATCCTGTTCACGCTCGCGGTACTGGCCTGAGCAGGGAATGCCAAGGCGCAACAACTGGTAGCGCACACCCTCGATGAGGGAGCGCGATGTATTGGTGAAGTAGATCTCCTTGCCACGGCTGATACCGCCATCCGTCTCTATCAGCCCCTGGAGCAGCGCCAGTGTCTGCTGCTTAGGCAAATGCGAGTAGTTGTGATGAATACGTTTATTGCCCTCCTTGTCGTAGAGTTCTTCGTAGCTGAAGATAAATCCCGGATTGTTGCCGCGGGTCAGTTGGCCGGTGGTGGCGTCACGCGCTACCCCGAATCCGCTTGCCCAGCCGATCTGGATATAATTTTCGCGTGCGTTTTTCAGCCAGTAGTGAATGCCGCGGGCATCGAGGTAATTGCGCACAAAATCGAGATGCCGGTCTTTGTTGGGGTTGCATGAGACACCCCACTCCAGACCGTTCTTAGTGCAGTGGCCATCACCCAGCAGGATGCCGTACAAGCGGGCATCCTCCTCTTCAAAACCGGAAACCGGAGTGATCTCTTTGGGAATCACCTGGGCGACATAATCCCCTTTTTTCAGTTGGCCGGCGTCTATCCATTGCGGCTTGACCTTGGCTTTCTCCAGCCATTGGTAACTTCTGCTGTTTGTCTGTTCCAGTGGAACCCCGCTGATCGCCCACAGCGGATGTCCGTCAGTGACCTGCAGTGGCGTCACGGAGTGTTTGATATTGATCTCCACCATCGGCTCGGTCTGGTTGTAGGCCATGCATTTGGAGACTTCACGATATTTTCCACGCTGGCCAAGCACCAGATCTCCCTGCTGGATATCCTTGATGGCTTTGATGCCGTCCGCCGTATGCAGCAGGGTGTCAGCGGCGAAACATTGATTCACGGCTACCGCCGTATCATTGGCCACCTTGAGGAACGGGACCACGCCCTGGCTCTTGCCGTTGGTGCCCTTGATGTGTGAACCCATGCCGCGCACGCGGGTCCAGTCATTGCCCAGTCCACCGGCGAATTTTGACAGCAGTGCGTTGTCCTTGATGGCGCTGTAGATGCCGTCGAGGTCGTCAGCAACAGTCGTCAGGTAGCAGCTGGAGAGCTGCGGGCGCAGGGTGCCGGAGTTGAACAGCGTCGGTGTGGAACTCATGAAGTCGAAGCTGGAGAGCAGGTTGTAGAACTCGATAGCGCGTCCTTCACGGTTGATTTCATTGATTGCCAGTCCCATGGAGACGCGCATGAAAAAAGCCTGTGGCAGTTCGAAACGGATACCGTCTTCATTGTGAATGAAGTAGCGGTCATAGAGGGTCTGCAGACCGAGGTAGGTGAAGTTGAGATCACGCTGCGGTTTGATGGCGGCAGTGATCTGCTCCATATCATATTGCGCCAGACGGGGATCCAGCAGTTCCAGGCTGACAGCTTTGTTGATGTATGCCTGGAAATAATCGCCATAGAGCCCGATCATCTCGGCCTGGGTGGCAACGTTGCTATCCAAGTCGAGAAAGGAGAGAGCCTCGCGGCGCAGTGTATCGAGCAGCAGGCGTGCAGCCACGTTGGAGTAGTTGGGTTCCTGCTCGATCATGGTGCGTGCGGACATCACCAGCGTGTGGCTGACATCTGCCTCCCTGACGCCGTCGAAAAGATTGTGACAGGTGTCTTCGATGATCGCCTCGGCCGAGACGTCATCGAGCCCCTGGCAGGCTTCCGCAACCAGCGCCCTGAGACGCGAGACATTCAAGGGCGTCTTGCTGCCGTCAGCGAGGGTGATATCGACAATGTGTTCATCATCGATAGCATCGGCATCGGCCTCCTGTGCGCGCTGGCGATTGCGCTCCTCGCGGTAGAGGACGTAAGCGCGGGCAACTTTGTGCTCGCCGCTGCGCATCAGCGCCAGTTCGACCTGATCCTGGATTTCCTCGATATGCAGGGTTCCACCATCGGGGTTGCGGCGGGTAAGGGCAACCATGATCTGACCGGTGAGATTCTTGACGGTGGTATGGATGCGCGGTGACGCAGCGGCGCTGCCGCCTTCGACGGCAAGAAATGCCTTGGTGACGGCAACGGCGATTTTTCCGGCGTCGAAGGAGGTGACCTTGCCGTTGCGGCGGATCACGCGGAGTTCGTTGGTCGCGTAACTGCTGTTTGACGTGAGTGCGGCGTCTCCTGTAGTGGTGCTTGGTGGGATGGCGTTGGAAACTGTCGTATCTGCAGGCGTGGCTATGGCCATACGTCCTCCTGAATATGTGGTTGATACAATGCGTAATGTTTTATTGTTTTTGCCCTGCCAATGTGATTCACACTGGTGTCTGGCCTTACTTCTGTGAGTAAGTGTGATCATTTTTTATTGAAATCACAGGCAGCAGGGGTTAAATACAATATATACGCATATTTCAGGTTGTCAACCACAAGATATAGTGTCTTTGTGGAATAAGCAGGTGAATTGGCTGTGATTAAATTGTGGATAAAATGTGGGTAAAACGAAAAAAACAAGCACTGATGCGGCTTTCAGCAGGATGTGGATAACAATGAATCAGCTGTGGATATTTCCGATAAATATTTTCCTCTCCGGGGAGAGTGCTAGCGTGAGGGGGTTAAAACGGTTTCATCGATGCGAGGTAGATGATCGCCAGCAGGATCACCACAGGGATTTCATTGAACCAGCGAAACCAGCGGTCACTGCGTTGGTTTTTATCCTCTGCAAAGGTTTTCATGATTTTGCCGCACCACAAGTGGTAGACCACCAGCAGGGCGACCAGGATGATTTTGATGTGCAACCACAGCATGTGACCCCACGCGGCCCAGGCATAGTCATATAGCATCCATAGACCGAATACCACCGTCAGGATCATCCACGGGGTGACGAAGTAGTAGAGTTTGCGCTCCATGATCTTGAAACGCTCATTGCCGGCTGCATCATCGGTCATCGCGTGGTAAACAAACAGGCGCGGCAGATAGAAGAGCCCGGCGAACCAGGCGGTCATGAAGAACAGGTGAAAGGCTTTTAACCACATGTGTTGATATCCTGCTTTTACCATGGACCACACGGACCACACGGAATTTTTTATTTGTTTATCCGTGTATTCAGTGTGTTCCGCAGTTCATTTTTGTTGAATAGAAGCTGTAGGGTGTCAATAAGCGGAGCGCATTGCACCATATTCTAGCGAGGCTATGCCTCAGACCGTCAAGTCATGAGAAAAAAATATTTTCTCTCGCAAAGCTTCCGCGTCCTGCTATGGCAACTCTTTGTGACTCTCCGCCACAGCATCGATGCCAGGTTTCCGTGCTGCTGCGCTAACGGTCGGGTCGGGAGTCTCTTCATCATCGCGGAACCAGTTACGGATTTTACGCACTATGAGTTTTAATGCACGCCAGATTTTCGGCAACAGCCAGATCGACAGCGCCATGAAGGCGATGAACATGACGATAAACAGCCATGGATAGGTCAGTGCTGCCCACAGTCCGCCGATGACGGCAATATCTTCCGTAAAAGAGGCGACCCAGTTGGTGACGGGTTCTGGTGAGGTGTTGATCATGAGGCGCGTTCCCGCTTTGGTGAAATGGCTGGTTGCCGCGACTCCGCCGCCCAGCAGTGCAGCGGCCAGTGTGACGGCCTGGTTGACCTCGATTCCGCTGGCGGCGCCGACAGCCATCATTGCCCCTGCAGGAATGCGAATAAAAGTGTGGATGGCGTCCCAGCCTGAATCGACCCCGGGAGTTTTGTCGGCAAAAAATTCGATGAAATACATGATGCCGGCAACACCAAGCACCAGCGGGTTCTCAACCAGCGCCAGTCCTTCCGGCAGTTCGGCGTAGCCGGTGTTGCCGAGAATACCGAGCACCAGTATTGCCGCGTAGAGATTGATCCCGGATGCCCACGAGGCTCCGAGCATCAGGGCGATGGCTTGAATGGTTTCATGATCCATGCGTTTATTCTCCGTAAAATCAACTGCCAGGTCACTAATATTAGAAATTCTCAATGTAGCAATAAAGTGCCGATATTTTAAAAGACTTTTACCACGAAGGACACGAAGATCACGAAGAATCAACTGGTTACAAAAATGACTTCGTGCTCTTCGTCTCCTTTGTGGTGAATATCACTCTGCATTTATAGTATTGCTGTCACCAATATGCAGCTAAACAACAAAAAATTCAATGCTATCGACAAGCCGGCTATCTGAAGGCTGATCCCGCAAAGTGAGGCGGGAGGGATTGCGGCTTCGTTTCCCGTGAAATATTGCGTATGATAAAGAGATATTCAAATGCACAGTAGACGAACTGAAATGATCAAGGTGGGTATTGTCGGGGGGACGGGTTATACGGGAGTGGAACTGCTGCGCCTGCTGGTGCTTCATCCGCATGTGGAAGTGGTAGCAGTGACTTCCCGCGCCGAATCAGGACGTGCGGTTGCTGATCTGTTTCCCAGCCTGCGCGGCCATATTGATGTTGCGTTCAGTGAGCCTGATGCCGGGAACCTGAATGGTTGCGACGTTGTTTTTTTTGCCACGCCCAACGGTATTGCAATGCAGTCAACCCCGGCTTTACTCGAGGCTGGCGTACGTGTGATAGACCTTGCTGCTGATTTTCGTATCCAGGACCAGGCGCTGTGGGAGAAGTGGTATGGCATGCCCCACACCAGCCCGCAATTGTTGACGCAAGCGGTCTATGGCCTGCCTGAAATACATCGTCAAAAAATCGCTTCTGCACAGCTTGTGGCAAATCCGGGGTGTTATCCGACGGCCACTATTCTCGGCTTTTTGCCACTGCTGGAAGCGAGAGTTGTCGATGCCGGTTCGCTGATTGCCGATTGTAAATCAGGAGCTAGTGGCGCCGGCCGGGGTGCCAGTGTAGCGGCACTGCTGGCGGAATGTGGCGAGAGCTTCAAGGCTTATGCTGTGAGTGGTCATCGCCATCTGCCCGAGATTCGCCAGGTGCTGGGGTGGACACTCGGTGAATTGCCGGGCTTGACGTTTACACCGCATCTAGTGCCGATGATTCGCGGTATTCTAGCGACGCTCTATGCGCGCCTGAACAGTGAGGGTGTTGATCTGCAGCAACTCTACGAAGCGCGTTACGCCGAAGAGCCATTCGTCGATGTGCTTGCAGCGGGATCTTTGCCGGAAACCCGCAGTGTGCGAGGCACCAACCGTTGCCAGATTGCACTGCACCAACCCGGGGGAGAGCCCACGGTTGTGGTCCTGTCGGTCATTGACAATCTTGTCAAGGGAGCCGCCGGGCAAGCGCTGCAAAATATGAATCTGATGTTTGGCTTGTCCGAGACAAGCGGGCTGGATTACGTTGCCTTATCTCCCTGATAACCGCCAGTTCAAACGGCGTCGCAAGCGAGTTCATGTCGAGGCTCCGGCGATTCATCTTTCAGGGCATGGCGGCCATATGTTGATGTGGATAGGGATAGCGCTGCTGTTGACCGCCGGCATGGTTTATCTCGGCAGGATGGTGTATCTGCTGGATCAGGACAATGTAGATGGAGACCAGGAGCAGGTTGAATCCGTTGTCGATGAGCTACATCTGAAAATCACACAACTGGAGTCACAGAGAGATACCTTGAGCCAGTCTGTCGCGACTCTTGAGCGGGCGGCGCAGGTTGACAAGGTGGCGCAAAGAGTGGTGCAGGAGGAGTTGATCAGCTTGCAGGAGCAAAGCCGCGGCCTGGAGCAGGAGTTGGCTATTTTAAAGCGAGTGGCGGGAAAAACCAAAAGTCCGGTTTCTGCAAAAGGCTCGAAAAAGAGCACAGCAAAAAAGCGCAAAAGTAAAAAGAAAACAAGCCTTAAAACAAAAAAAATCAACAAGAGTCTGCCAACTACAAGTAAGAAAGCCGGGGGTTTCTAGTACGGCAATGCTTAAATATCTATTAGTAGAAATCAATCACGCGACAGATGCGGTTCGTACCTCACCACATCCTATAAAACCTCGAGGTTTTGATCGTCGCTGTGCTGATCGATATTTATACATCACTGCAGCGAAAAAATAGAGAATGGTGAAATAAGATATGAGAAAAAAATTCAAGCCACCGGCTTTTACAACAGTGATAGGTTCGGGAACAGTCATTCATGGAGGCCTCTCTTTTACAGGAGGACTGCATCTTGATGGCGAGATCCATGGCGATGTGATTGCTGACAGTGAGTGTAAAAACTCTACGCTCACGGTGAGTGACCAGGCGAAAATTGTTGGAGATGTCCGTGTTGCCAATCTTATCGTCAATGGCTCTATTGATGGTGATATCGACTCCAGTTCACTGCTTGAACTGGCGGAGAATGCACGTGTCAGCGGTGAGATTCACTATCAGCAACTTGAGATGGCAATGGGCGCCAGTGTTGCCGGCGGAATGGTGCATTTTTCAGATGATGAATTAACACAGGCAGGTAGTGACTCCTTGCAAGCAGCGGAGCATGCGATGGAGGATGTTGAAACAGAAGATGAGTCCTGGCAGGAGAGAGATCATCAGCAGACAACGGATAAAAGCTAAGTCGTTGTCCAAAAATAACTTCCCCATCCTGCTTGCCGTGTTGTCCGTCTTCATCGTTCCAGCAAGAGTTACATAACGCTGCTATGCGCCTCTTGCTGCGCCTTGAAAACGAACAACATTGCGGCGCGATATGGGGAAGTTATTTATGGACAACTCCTAATTCTTGACTAAATCAGTAGGAAAAGCGATAGTTAGCATATAGATAAGTTTTTTGGAGTGGTATGAACATGGCAGAAGCACAAGTACAAATGGAAAGCCCGCTGGTATTTACCAGCGCTGCTGCAGCGAAAGTTTCCTCCCTGATTGATGAGGAGGGTAATTCGGAACTGATGTTACGCGTCTATATTCAGGGTGGCGGCTGTTCCGGTTTTCAGTATGGCTTTACCTTTGATGAGGAGGTAAAAGATGGAGATACAGAGGTTGAGACAGATGGCGTAAAATTACTGATCGACCCAATGAGCTTCCAGTATCTTAGCGGATCTGAAGTCGATTACACTGAAGGCCTGCAGGGAGCACAGTTTGTAATCCGCAATCCGAATGCATCCACCACCTGTGGCTGTGGTTCATCATTTTCGGTGTGACGGCATTCTCCTCTCTTTTTAACCACAGATGAACACTGATACACACAGATAAAAGAAAAATCTGTGTGTATCAGTCATCGCTGAATTCGTATTCATTCCCGTAACTCCTTACCCGGTGTATCTCCGGAAGCCATTTCCGCCCGGGCCTCATGCAATGTCTCCTCCTTGAGGCGATCCAGCGTTTCCAGCAGCGGGTCGGCATAAGCGCGAAATTTTTTCTTATTCTTTCCCGATAATGCCAGCGTAATTGGCAGGCGTTGTGAGAGTGGGTTGACATGCTTGCCATTGATGCGGAACTCGTAATGCAGATGTGGTCCGGTTGCCAGTCCGGTTGATCCGACATAGCCGATGACCTCGTTCTGGCGTACCTTCCTACCTTTTTTCATGCCTCTCTTGAAGGCTGAGAGATGGCCATAGACGGTGGTGTACTTACCATGTTTGATGTAGATCACCTTGCCATAGCCGCGTTGGCGGCCGATGATGTCCACTGTGCCATCGGCGGTTGCCCATACAGGCGTACCTTTTGGCGCTGCGTAGTCGACGCCTTTGTGTGAACGCCAGCGCCGCAGCACAGGGTGCCAGCGTTTGCCGGTAAATTTTGAACTGATGCGGGTAAAACTCAGCGGGGTGCGTATGAACTGCTTGCGTCTGCTGCGTCCCTTTGGATCCAGAAAATCGACCTTGTCCCGCGAGTCGACATAACGGATGACGCGGTGCTTCTTCTTGCCGTTTATGAACTCCGCGGCAAGGATTGAGCCAGTGCCAATACGCTGGCCATCGACATAGCGCGCTTCAAAGATCACGCCGAAATAGTCGCCTTTTTTCAGCTCACGACCGAAATCGATATCCCAGCTGAAGAGTTTTGCCATCTCGATGATCAGCTTTTCTGTCATGCCGGCGTGTATGCCGTCATTAAAGAGCGATGACGCAATAGTTCCATGGGCGGTTTCGATCTTTACCTGCACCTCCTTCTGCTGCTTGTTGATCTGAATCTCATCCTCGCTGATTAAATAGCTGGTGCTGTGCATCCTGTCCACATTATGGATGATCTCAACCAGTTCGTTCTCTTTGGAGAAGCGGAAGTGGAGCATCTGCCCGGGGCGTAGCCGCGCGAGGCGCTTTTTTGATTTTTTGTCGAGCACAATGAACCTTTGGTAGAGCACCTTATCGATACCGAGTTTGCTGAAAATCGCGAGCAGTGTATCGCCGGGCCTGACCTGGTGAATAACCAGCAGTGGTTTGCTCTCGATGACAGCGGGAGGTATCTCCTCAACCACTTCCTCATGGTCTGGCAGAGGCTCCACTTCACCAGGCGTCTCATCAACGACGACGGGTGAGGTTTCGGAATGTTCCGCCAGGGAGAGTTCGATGCTCTGTTTGTCGGGCTGAACGTCATGTTCCGGCAATAGCCAGATAATCAGTGCGGCGAGAGCAATGACAGCAAAAAAGCCGGTGAGGAAGGATTTCATACGGGAGTGAGCAATGACTTCTTATATTGATAGCACGGTCGTCAATTATAATCTGCTACTGCCATGAACGAAACTCTGAATGAAATCATGTAGCAATTCTCAACGTACCAATCGAGTGCCGATATCTTCAATGACTTTTACCACGAAGCACACGAAGACCACGAAGAATCAACTGGTTAAAAAAATACCTTCGTGCTCTTCGTCTCCTTCGTGGTGAGTCTTTCTCTACATTTAGATTTGCTGGAATTCACGACAGAAAATTCGGAAAAGGAGAAAGACAAAATGACAGCGACACTGATTTGAGGTAGATTGCGCAGATTCGATAACTGTGTTTGCTGACAATATTCTGACAAGGGTGGCTGATGACTTCTACAGTGGAAGCAATTGAACAAATCTCGCGTGGTACAGCGGAGATTCTGCTCGAAGATGGCTTGATCAAAAAGCTGCAGTTGGGCAGGCCTCTGCGTATCAAGGCGGGCTTCGATCCGACGGCGCCTGATTTACATCTCGGTCATACGGTGTTGATCAACAAATTGCGTCTTTTCCAGCAACTGGGGCACGAGGTGATTTTCCTCATCGGCGATTTTACCGGTATGATCGGCGATCCCACCGGTAAGAGCGCTACCCGCCAGCCACTGACACGTGAGCAGGTGGTGGAGAATGCCGCCAGCTATAAACAGCAGATCTTCAAGATCCTGGATAAAGAGAAAACGCGCGTGGTATTCAACTCCGAGTGGATGGGTGAAATGGATGCGGCGGAACTGGTGCAACTTGCTGCAAGCCATACAGTGGCGCGTATGCTGGAACGTGATGACTTCAATAAACGCTATAAAAATGGCCAGCCGATTGCGGTGCATGAATTTCTCTATCCGCTGATCCAGGGTTATGACTCGGTGGTTCTCGAGGCGGATGTCGAACTCGGCGGAACCGATCAGAAATTTAATCTGCTGGTCGGCAGGCAGTTACAGCAGGATTATGGGCAGGAACAGCAGATCGTCATGACAACGCCGTTGCTGGAAGGCATGGACGGCGTGCAGAAAATGTCGAAGTCGCTTGGCAACTATATCGGCATAACGGATGCGCCAGGGGAGATGTTTGGCAAGATCATGTCGATATCGGATGATTTGATGTGGCGATATTTCGATGTGCTCAGTTTTCGCGGCCTAAGCGACATTCAGGCGTTGCACAAACAAGTTGATGATGGCCTGAATCCACGCGATGCCAAGTTCGAACTTGCGCAGGAAATAGTGGCCCGCTTCCATGATTCCGGCGCAGCCGAATCGGCAAAGGACGAATTTATTGCGCGATTCCAGCAGGGTGCCATGCCGGATGAAATACCAGAGATGTCGCTGCCAGGTACCGACGGCAGTCTCGGCGTCGCCCATCTCCTCAAGAATGCCAGGTTGGTAAGCAGCACATCTGAGGCATTCAGGATGATAAAGCAGGGTGCTGTCCGCATTGACGGCGTGCGCGTCGAGGACCGGTCGCTGCAGATCAATGCCGGTACCAACTGCGTCTATCAGGTCGGTAAACGCAAGTTCTGCAGAGTCCGAGTGACGTGACCCGGGAATCTGTTGCGATGTTGCC
>JAQYVP010000110.1 GCA_030145485.1 Chromatiales bacterium | reverse complement strand
AGCTTCGGAATTGGCTTTGAGGTGAAGCGACTTGCGATCGAGTTTTCCTGTGGCGGTCCTGGGTAACCGTTCCATCACTCTCCAGCGATCGGGGACTTTATAGGCCGCAATACGGCTTGCTACCCAGGTTGTTAGCCCGGCCATATCCGGATGCCGGGCATCGGGCTCCCACTCGATGTAGGCCTCCAGGATCGCACCGTAATGTGCATCAGAAATGCCTACGACACAGCTCTCCTTGACATTGGGGTAGGAGTCGATAATATCTTCGACTTCATGGGGTCCGACGTTTGATCCGCCGTGAATGATGATCTCGCGTTTACGCTCAAGAAAGGTATAGAAACCCGCCTCATCCCGGGAGGCAAGATCGCCTCCATAGAGCCAGCCGTCACGCAGGGTCTCCTGTGTATTCTTCGGATCTTCCCAGTATCCTCTCATCACACTGTCACCCTGCACAATGATTTCGCCTGCCTCGCCTGGAGCCACGTCATTGCCGTCAGGATCGACAAGCCGAATCGTTATGCCCTCGGCGGGTTGACCGATGGTGCCATTGCGCTTTGGACCGGAGGGACGATTAGCGAGATAGCCCTCACACTCTGTCATGCCAAATGCCTGAAGCAAGTCATGACCCATTCGCTTTTTGAAGCGCTGATACAAGTCATGCGAGCATTCATCTCCAGCAACGAAACATGCCTTCAGTGAACTAAGGTCTGTTGTTTCTGATAGTGGACTCTCCAGTATCTCCAGCAGCATAGTCGGCAACATAAGGGTCATGTTGACGCGATAGTGATCTATGGCTTGAAGCAGCTTATCTGCCTGCAGATCAGGTTCCAGAACCAGGGTGCAACCCATAAAAAAAGTTGGCATTGCAATGCCTGAAAGTCCCGCGATATAACCCACGCCGGTTGAGGCTAGTAAAATTGTTTCCGTATCGATCTCTTTGGTGGCAGCTTGAATCCGTGCATTGCTCAGCAGCGAAAAGTGTGTGTGGGTCACCCCTTTGGGGCGGGATGTACTACCTGATGTATAGAAAATGACAGCGGGATCATACGGATGAACCTGGGGCCATTCTTGCGCGTCCGGGGCATTGGCCAGATGATGATGCAGCGCTTCTGCATGCAACTCGGAGTCATCTACATGAACAATGATACGTTCCACAGATGAGACGCTCTGATCGATTTTCATCGTTATGTCAGAGAACAATTTGTCAATAATAAGCAGCCGGCATTCACTGTGATCCAGTGCGTATTCGATTTCCTGCCTCTTGTAACGGGTATTTACCGGAACGGCGATGGCTCCTATTCGAAAGCAGGCAAAGTAGAGAAACAGTATCTCCGGCCGGTTGGGGAACATCAATCCCACTCTGTCGCTACGCCTAACCCCAAGTCCCAGCAGCATCCGTGCAGCCCTGTCAATATCGTCATAGAATGCACCATAATCAATAGATTGACTTTCAAAACATATCGCTGTTTTCCCCGGGTTACTTTGGGCATGGTTCCTGATCAGATCATTAAGAATTAGTGCTTTCATGGGCTTCTTTGTACTCCTTCAGTTGATAAATAATTTAATGAGCGTCTAATCGTGTCTCTTTGTTTATATTCACACTTTGATCAGAATCCCAAATGCATTGCGATTAAATAGGTAAAAGAAACTTCTAGAAGATAGAATGAAAGTGCATCTATGTGAATAAGGATTATCACAGTCAATGGAAATGAAGCAGCAGTACGTACCGCATATGAAGCTAATCAGATATGCATCTTCATAATCCCTTAAAAATCAAAAATCAATAATTTTGCTAATTTGGGTTTCACAAAAATTTTACAAAGACGATATGCTTTGGGCAGGCAAGATAGGTGTGCATATCCTATTGGTTGGCAAACTTAAATCGAATCCCCAAATCAAAGAGAGAAAGCCAAAACCGATGGTATGCAATTTATTCATAAGCAAATAGAAGTTCCATTCAGTTCCACATTGTTAAAATAACGAGTATCGTAACACACCGAATTGTATTCAAATACAGGTTCATTGAATAAACAACAAAGATCATCAGCAGGTTAGACAGAGTGGTGTTTTAACAAAGTAGAATTGGTCATGCGCTGGAATAGTTATCACAGGAGTCTCGGGGTGGGGGCATAATGAAATGGTCAATTACTCCTGCACACACCGATGAATTGGAATGACCGTCCGTCAAACAAGCCCTTGTCACTGAGTTTGAGTTCCGGGATCACCAGCAGCGCCATAAATGAGAGTGTCATAAAGGGGGCGCTCAACGTCGAGCCCAATCTATCTTTAACCATGCGGTCGATTTTTTCATATTGCCGTGCCACGCTGAAACCATCTTCTGCACTCATAATCCCTGCGATTTCCAGAGGCAGTAGCCACTCTTGTGTCTCACTGACGGCGCATATTCCGCCTTTCTGCCTGATGATCAAGTTGACAGCCCTGGCAATCGACTCATCACTGCATCCTACGGCAACGATATTGTGCGAATCGTGTGCGACACTCGATGCGATGGCACCCTGCTTCAAGCCAAAACCACTGACGTAAGCAACTGCGGGTGGAGAGTTTTCATAACGGTTGACGACGCTGATTGTAAGGATGTCATGTTCAGGAGCACTCCCCCTCTCAGATGGCGCATCGCCAAAAGTTACCAGTTTTTCATGGGTGAGAAGCTCATGATCAACGGCCTGGATCACTTCAATTGTTTCACATGCTGGCAATGTGAAATCTTTTGCTTCTTTTTCACCTGCATGGAAGTTATTGACCGCTGAAACCGGAGCCCGGTCGATTTTTGATTTGCCGTTTTCGGCCACCACTTCACCATTGATCACTGTTTTCAAAATTGTAAAATCATCCAGATTATCCACCACGATGAAATCGGCGTTCTCCCCTGCTCTTAACAACCCGACATCCAGGTTGTAATGCCTGACTGGATTGATGCAGGCAATTTGCAGGACTTTGAATAGATCATGACCTTTTTCCAGGGCGCGCTTGACATGCTGGTTGATGTGTTCGTGATAGAGATCATCCGGATGGCGGTCGTCGCTGCAAAACATCAGCATCTCAAAATGCTCATCGATCAGTGGTTCCAGAGCGTTGAAGTTCTTCGCAGCCGAACCTTCACGGATCAGGATTTTCATGCCATTGTGGATCTTTTCCAAGCCTTCATCATAGCTGAAGGCTTCATGGTCGGTCGTTATGCCTGCCTTGATATAACGTTTCAGGTCTTCGCCGCGAAGCCCGGGAGCGTGGCCATCTACCGGCTTCCCCAGATCCTGCGCCGCTTTGATCTTCAGGAGCATCTCCTCGTCTTTATTGATGACACTCGGATAATTCATTACTTCGCTGAGATATTTGATCTGCGGCTTCTGCAGCAGTGCCGTGACTTCCTCGACACCCAATCTTGCACCGCTAGTCTCAAATGGCGTTGCCGGCACGCAGGGCGACGCTCCGAAGTAAAATTTGAAATTGACCTGCTCGGCATTGTTCAGCATGAACTCAACCCCTTCAATCCCCAGAACATTGGCAATTTCATGTGGATCCGAAACGGTCGCAACCGTGCCGTGGCGCACCGCCAGGCGGGCAAACTCGCTTGGAGGAAGCATGGAACTTTCTATGTGGATGTGGGCATCGATGAAGCCGGGCAGGATATAGGTGGAACAGCTCTCGTTAACCCTTGTGACAGAGGTGATTTGCTGATTGTTCACCCTGACTTTGACAGGATATATCTCACGTCGCTCGATATCAACCAGGTTGGTTTTCATTTCCATATGGACACTCCACATGATTAAACAGACGGCAAGAGTTATGAAGATGCCAGGATTTGCGGAGAAAATAGGTGCATCAATCTGTAGGTGAAAGCTCTCGCACAACCTGTGCTTCGAGCCTTCCCCAAGGTCTCAAAAGATGCGCTAAACCTACAGGGATAGAGGGAAGGTTTGAGGATTACAGCCCAAGCTCTGGTTTGTCCGTCTCGGATCGTAGCTTTCGTACAACCTCTTCGACCATATCTGTGACCCTGGAGAGCTCCTCCGAGATTGCTTCACGAATCATGAGGGCCAGTTCGTTGAAATCTGCTTCCCTGATCTGCTCACGGGCCGCGTCGCTGAGGTTATGTTTAAATATGGCAACCACTTTTTCTGCCAACTCTTCGGTTTCTTCTGTCATGTTCAGCTCGAATGATAACGATAGGGCAGGCTCATGATAGCAGGAAATACTCGATGGATGAAAACTCAAGAGCAGTCAATCTACCGGGTGACCGAACAGACCTCCCACGCAAGCTTTTTCTCTGCGGAGAAAAACTCTGCTCATTCTTTAGCTTCTCCAATTTAATCCTCTATCTTGGAATTGGGTGAGAGAAAGTAAATCGTCTGACTGTCCTTTGTAGCGCTCCGTTATCCAGGTCTACACTTCGGTGCGCATACGCAGTTCAAGATATTACTGTTGTAGAGGATGAGTGACTATTTTCCTACGCGTGGACCATCTTTGATGGATTCCACGCGACCTCCGCGAAATATGACTAATTGCAGAAACTTTCCCCAGCCAGGATTGTAGGTCCATTGTTCATCCATTTCCGTAGTTTCGTTTAAGAAACGGATTTCATCTCTATCGGTGTTTTCTCCACTCTTAATGTCACTATCACTGCGAAACTGGTTGCCTGTAATCTCCGAACCCAAAACTTCTTTCAACATTGGCTCACCACAGCGC
>JAQYVP010000077.1 GCA_030145485.1 Chromatiales bacterium | reverse complement strand
GACAAGGATGAAACCCGCTCCATGCGTTCCAAGGAGGAGGCCAATGACTATCGCTATTTCCCGGATCCCGACCTGCTGCCTGTTGAGCTCGATGACGCCTTTATCGAAGAAGCGGTAGCGGGACTGCCGGAGATGCCGGATTTGCGCCGCGCCCGCTTCGAGGCTGATTTTGGACTTTCGCATCAGGATGCAGAAACAGTGAGCAGCAGCCGTGAGCTGGCTGATTTTTTCGAGACTGCAGCAACAATTGGCGGTGATGCCAGGGTTGCCGTTAACTGGGTCATGGGCGAGCTTTCGGCAGCTCTCAATAAGGAAGGTTTGGATATCTCCGCCTCCCCGGTCCCGGCAGAGGAGTTCGGCGGCCTGATCAAACGCATGGCGGATAACACCATCTCCGGAAAAATCGCCAAGGAGGTGTTCGAGGCGATGTGGAGTGGCGACGGCAGTGCGGACGAAATCATCGAAGCAAAGGGGTTGAAACAGATCACCGACAGCGGCGCCATCGAGGCGATCGTTGATGAAGTCATTGCAAACAGCACGCCGCAGGTGGAAAACTACCGCCAGGCGGATGCGCAGAAGCAACCGAAGATGCTGGGTTATTTCGTTGGCCAGGTGATGAAGGCATCCAAAGGCAAGGCCAATCCGCAGCAGGTGAATGCATTGCTGCGAGAGAAGCTCTCAGGTTGATTCTCTCTTTTTTTTACCCACAGATGAACACAGATACACACAGATACACACAGATACACACGGATTTTTTACCACGAAAGGCACGAAAAACACGAAAAAAGATAAACCGATCTCTTTTAACCACGGAACACACGGACGACACGGAATATTTCTGTCTGCATCTGCGCATAACAATAGCTCAATGAGCTATTGTGAAACCTGCTTTGTACTGAACAGCAGGGTATAGTCATCCAGCAACTGTTTTGCCTGCTGCTTTTGCTGCGGGGTCATGATGCGCGACATCTCCATGGCGCCATCGGTTGCCAGCTTGTAGCCGCCCTGTGAAGAGAGCATGAACCAGGCATAAGCTGTTTGCGGGTTCTGCGGTGCTCCCTGTCCCAGTTTGTACATCTCTGCCAGCATGAACTGGGAGGTCGGCTCTCCACGCTCGGCGCTGGAACGCCAGATCTCCATCGCCCTGTTGTAATCCTGCTTCCATCCCTCCTCTGGGCCAAATACAGTACCCCCGTAGTAATATTTGAGCGCCAGCAGGTTTTGTGCAGGCAGGTGGCCCTTTGCTGAAGCTTCTCCCCACCATCTGGCGCTCTGCGATGCATCTGCTGCAACCCCCTTGCGGTGGTCGTAAAGTTCACCAAGAATGGTTTGAGCATTCAGGTCACCCCCTTCAGCTGCGCTGGTGCATGGTGTGACTGCCTCGCTGTAGGAGACGTCATCGAACAGCCTGTTGCATAATGAGGCTGCAGTCCCGGCGCTCACTGTGGGAGAGAGAAAAATGCTCGAGATCAATATCAGAGTCAATTTGTTCATATAATCACCAGGATTCAAGTTAGTATGTATTCCTACCGGGGACGGTGGGAACGAGAAATTCTTTTTGTTTTTAACCACAGATGAACACAGATACACACAGATCTTTTTACCACGAAAGGCACGAAAAAATGAAAAAAATAAACTGGTCATGTGGTTTGTGTAAAGAGGGTGGCATAAGCGGAGCGTATCCCACCATTTTCCGTGTATTCAGTGTGTTCCGTGGTTCATTTGTTTGCTATCGAGCATCGCTACTCCGTTCACGAGTTTCAGACGCCCCTCGGCAAACCACTTCACGGCTTGCGGGTAGATGATGTGCTCCTGTTCGAGCACACGGGCGGCCAGGGTTTCAGCAGTATCTCCAGATAGCACGAGAACCTGCGACTGCAGCACCAGCGGTCCGCCGTCCAGTTCCAGGGTGACAAAATGGACACTGGCGCCATGTTGTCTCTCGCCGCGATCGAGCACCCGTTGATGCGTGTTCAGACCTTTGTACTTCGGTAGCAGGGAGGGATGGATATTGAGCAGTCGTCCGTAGTAGTGCTGCACAAAATCTTCGCTGAGGATACGCATGAATCCAGCCAGTGCTACCAGGCCGGGGTTGAAAGAGTCAATCAGTTCCATCAGTGCCCGGTCGTAGGACTCTCTATCAGCATAATCCCGGTGAGATAGTACCTTCCACGCAATACCTGCATCTTGTGCGCGGCGCAGTCCATCGGCATCATCGCGGTTGCTGATCACGGCGCTGATGCGGGCAGGATAACTCTCAACTTTGGCAGCATCGATCAGCGCCTGCAGATTACTGCCTTTACCGGAGATCAGCACAACAACAGAGAGGGTGTTATTCATCGCTGGTTACGTTGGTGTGATGCGCTGCAGGAACTCCCTTGTGACCGATCAGGCACTGTAGTGAACGCTTGCTGCTCCATCACCTGGAGTAATCCTGCCAATGCGATAAACAGTTTCACCGCTGGCTTCGAGCAGAGATGTCGCGGAATCAGCATCGGCTGCAGCAACTGCAGCCACCATGCCGATGCCACAGTTGAAGGTGCGCAGCATTTCATTCTCATCAATATTGCCATGCTGCTGCAGCCAGTCAAAAATAGCAGGTCGTTGCCAGCTGCGAAGATCAATTTCTGCGTTGACACCATCAGGAAGCACTCGCGGTAGATTTTCCAGCAGTCCGCCGCCTGTGATGTGGGCAAGCGCATGCACAGGGATCATATCGATCAACTTGAGCAGTGGTTTGACATAGATATGTGTTGGAGCAAGC
>JAQYVP010000026.1 GCA_030145485.1 Chromatiales bacterium | reverse complement strand
CACCACACCACCACGACGAACGATCTGGCAGGGATCATGAAATGTCACCGGCTCGTCGGTTTTTCCGATGAATGAGATACGTCCCTGCTGTTTTAACTGCTCCAGCAACTCCAGAATGTGGATCACCTTGAACGCGTAGGGACGACCGATAAGATTCGGCCCAGCCCAGCGAATCGAGGTATAGGCATGTCCGCACTCGGGACTGATGACATATTTGACTCCCAGTTCCTCTGCTGCGGTGACGACACGATTCACGATTTCTGCTGCATTATCACTGTTGCCAATCTGAATACCGCTGTTGGTCGCCTCGAATGCCTTGCTACTGATCGTCCAGGAGACTCCGGCTGCATCAAAAATGCGGGCGATGCTCTCGATATATTCGGGAAAGTTAACCACCTCCATCGATGAGAAGAGCGTCATATAATCTGCGCCCTGCTGATCCACAGGGACACTCAGACCGGTATTCTTTTCCACATGCGCCAATGTAGCCATGACAGTCTTCAGGGTCACCCCCATGGGGCTGCCAATTTCAAGCGCCCGTTTTGTCGCGGCCTTGAGGCCATCCGGAGCATAGCCTGCCCTTGAGAATCCCTCCCGCTCCTTGCTGATCATGTAGGTGATATCGTTGCCAACCGGACACACCATCGAACAGCGTCCGCACAGGGTGCAGCTGTCGTAGACAAGCTCTTCCCAATCGGCAAAGTCCTGCTCCTGCAGCGGTTTCGACAGTCCAAATACTTTAGCCAGCTTACCCCGGAGTGTATGCTGCTGACGCCACAACTTCTTCATCGGCTCGAGTTTGTAGATGGGCGTGTAACGCGGATCCCCGGTTTCAGTGTAGAAGAGACATGCCTCTGCGCACAGGCCGCAGTGAACGCAACTCGAGAAATAGGAGGAAATCCTGGCGTCGATCTGTTTGCCGAGTTCGGCTACACCTAGTTCAAATTGTTCGCTCATCTCTTAATTCTCTCTAGTGAGACCACATCTCAGACTGACGATGCATAAAAGAAATCATTTTTTCTCGCCAAGACGCTAAGACCGCAAAGGTTTTTCTTGGCGAGCTTTGCGCCTTTGCGAGAATTATTATTGAAATTTGACTCATTTGTAAAGATCCTGGCTACTCAAAAATGGCTAGTCAGGTTCATGCTCTGATCCCTTTGCGCCCCATGGTGGCTCCTGTATATCCGCGGCTGAAGGCGAAGGTAAATGCGTGCATCAGGTTGCTGAATGGAAAATAGATCAGCAGCAGCTCGGCTAAAAACAGGTGAATCAGGCGCAACGCCTCGACTGACTGCGCCAGAGCGAGACAGCCGCTCAGCATTACCAGGAACACCAGCACCGTTCCCATGTAGTCATCCGCACTGGAGAGCAGGCGCGTCACGGGGTTCAGCAGACGATACAGCCACAACATGATCAAACCGGCAAATGCAACTTCGGCGGCAACGATGAAGGCCCAGTAGGGCAAGGACCACCAGCCGAAACCGGTGATGTGCTCGGCGAAAAAATCGACATGGGGACGCGCCAGAAAAAGCAGTGCAAACAACCCCAGGTGAAACATGTAACCGGCGATCAACTGAACCTTTCCATGCCTGCGGACTGTGCGTTCAGGAACAAAACGGCTGAAAATTGCACGCAAAGCCCCGGCCCCGCCGCCATCCCTGGGCACAGCCAGATCTTTTTTGACGCCTGCGCGCAGGATCATAACGATACGCCACAACACGCCCAGCACAAAAACCGTCAACGAGAAGTACCACAGCGGGCCGTCAATCAGTTGCGCGATCATTGCACACCCTCCCTGGATGCAGAATCCGGATTGTCAGTATGACCATCGACACTCTGCTGCTTTGGCAAAACCTTACCCTCATCGATGCAGCGCTGCGCCCACCACGAGTGGTGGTCTTTGGCCCAGTTGAGATCGCAATAGCCGCTGGTCATTCCCTCGGTAGCGCCCTGCATTCCAATTGTGCCGATGTAGATGTGGCCGATGATGACTGTCAACATGATAACTGCGGCAATAGCGTGGACGACATGAGAGAGCTCCATAATGCCGCGTCCCTGTTCGAAAACAGGAAACAGCAGCACGACCCCGGAGATTGCGATGAGTCCGCCAACGATAATCAGCAGCCAGAAAAGCGTCTTCTCCCCCATGTTGAAAAAATTTGACGGAACATCGTGCTCGCCGATAATCCCGCCACCCTTCAGCAGCCAGGTCAGGTCGCCTTTCTGATAGATGTTTCTGATCACGAATTTCAGAAACATCAGCACTAACGCCAGCAGAAACAGGGGGCCGAAAAGGTTATGCCCCTCCTTGGCTGCGGATGCCAGTATAGAGAAGAGTTCCGGCCCCATCCACGGGAGCAGCAATGAGCGCCCGAACAACAGAATGAGCCCGCTGAATCCCAGAAAAAGGAAGATGAATGCCATGAACCAGTGGATCATGCGTTCATAGACTGAGTATCGCTCTATTTTTTTGTCCGACTCTCCATCCCTGATGAGAACCTTGCCGCGGATGAAGTAGAATAACAACACTGCCAGCATGGCCCCTGCAAGCAGGTAACCGCCTGTTGGCAGGAGTTGCTTCATGCGAAAGTGCCGCCAACTCTGGCCCTGCTGATTGATCAACACTCCGCTTTGCACACCCTGAACCTGGCTGCCCCCCCGGGGAAACATCGCCGCCTGCGCAGGCGGAAGCTGCTGCGGATTCACTGCACGCCACAGATCCGTGGCGGGGTTTGGCACAGTGACCGGTTTATGTGATGAAGCGACATCCTCAGCAAATGCAGGGAAAGCAATGAGCAGCAATAACAACGCCGCCAGTAATTGGAGTACCCGTCTATGATTGATCAACATGCCTGCCTTGAGAAGTTGTCTGTATAAATTCCGCTGTGTGGGATCTCGTGAGTGAAACGAGCTGCATGTAGGGGATAAGGCGTCTTTTTGCCGCATCCACCAATACGCCAAGAGCATGGTGGATGCGCTATCGCTTATCCACCCTACGGACAATCAACAGCTTAGAGATCACTCCTCCATCGTAGCCTTACCTTTCATACCCTTGGAACTTCGCAGAGAAGCTTTCTGATAGGAGACGCCCCAGTCGAGCACGCTGGCGCCCCGGTTGACTACGCGCTTGCGGTAGATGTCGGAGATAACACTCGCATCACCGGCCAGCAGCGCCTTGGTCGCACACATCTCCGCACACAACGGCAGTTTGCCTTCGGCCAGGCGGTTGGAGCCATACTTGCGTCTCTCCTCCGCGCTGTTGTCCTCCTCGGGTCCACCGGCGCAGAAGGTGCATTTGTCCATTTTGCCGCGACTGGCAAATGCGCCGTCCTCCGGAAACTGCGGGGCGCCGAATGGGCAGGCGTAGAAGCAGTAGCCGCAACCGATGCAGATATCCTTGTCGTGCAGCACCAGGCCGTCATCCGTGGTATAGAAGCAGTTGACGGGACAAACAGCCGCACAGGGAGCATCGGAACAGTGCATACATGCCACGGAGAGTGAACGCTCTCCTGCTTCACCATCCTTGATGGTCACGACCCTGCGGCGATTGACGCCCCATGGAACATCATTCTCATTTTTACATGCAGTAACGCAGCCGTTGCATTCGATGCAGCGTTCGGCATCACAGTAGAATTTCATACGCGCCATTGTATCAATCTCCCATTAAACTTTTGAGATACGGCACAGGCTGCATTTTGATTCCTGCATCTGTGTCACCGAGTCATAACCGTAGGTCATTGCCGTATTGGCGGCCTCCCCCAAAACATAGGGATCTGCGCCCGGCGGATACTTGCTGCGCAAATCCTTGCCTTCGAAATGCCCGCCGAAATGGAATGGCATGAAGGCCACACCGGAACCCACACGCCTGGTCACCTGCGCCTTGATCCTGATGCGTGCGCCCTCGGGACTCTCCAGCCACACATCGTCACCATCTTTGACACCTGCGTTATTGGCGTCCCGCGGGTGCAGTTCGACAAACATATCCTGCTGCAGTTCAGCCAACCACGGATTGGAGCGCGTCTCATCACCACCACCCTCGTACTCCACCAGCCTGCCAGTCGTCAGAATGATGGGGAAATCCTTCGAATAGTCCTTTGCCTGAATAGAGGCATAGCGGGTCGGCAGACGATAGAATGATTTACGATCCTCGTAAGTTGGATACTTCTCCACCAGATCGCGACGGCTGGTATAGAGCGGCTCGCGATGAATAGGAACCGGATCCGGGAAGGTCCACACCACGGCCCGCGCCTTGGCGTTGCCGAAAGGTGCACAGCCATGCTTGATGGCGACCCGCTGAATGCCCCCCGAGAGATCCGTTTTCCAGTTCTTGCCATCCGCCAGTGTTTTTTCCTCCGGCGTCAAATCATCCCACCAGCCGAGTTTCTGCAGCAAATCGGCAGAGAACTCCGGGTGGCCGTCTTTCAACTCGTTGCCTAGAGGATAGGAGCCGCTCGCCAGCAGGCTCTCGCCGTTGCGCTCCACACCAAAACGGGCGCGGAAATTCAGCCCCCCCTTGGCGACTGCCTTGCTCGTATCATAGAGATTGGGTGTACCCGGGTGAGCCATCTCGGCCGTTCCCCAGCATGGCCAGGGTAAACCGTAGTATTCACCATCGCAGGGACCACCCTCCGCCTCGAGACTGGTGTAGTCGAAAGTCCCCCAGTTCTGCTGCTGCTTTTTCATTCTTTCAGGGGTCTGGCCCGTATAGCCGATGGTCCACATCCCCTTGTTGAACTCGCGCGTGATGTCCTCGATCAGCGGCTCATCATTCTCCACCTTGATATGCTTGAAGAGGTTGTCGACAATTCCGAGCTTCTTCGTCAACTTGTACATGATGGTCTGGTCAGGCAGCGATTCGAACAGCGGCTCGATCACCTTGTCTCGCCACTGCAACGAGCGATTGGATGCCGTCACGGAGCCATAGGTTTCGAACTGCGTGCAGGCCGGCAGCAGATAGACGCCGTCGGTGCGATCATGCATGACCGCAGAAACAGTTGGGTAGGGATCGATAATCACCATCATATCCAGCTTTTCCATGGCCGTTTTCATCTCCTTGCCACGCGTCTGACTGTTTGGCGCATGTCCCCAGAAGACCATTGCCCGCAGATTATCTTTTTGTGCAATATTGCCCTTATCCTCGAGGACGCCATCGATCCAGCGCGACACAGGAATGCCCTTGGTGTTCATCGGGCTGACATCCTTGCCCTTGCTCTGCTCGTAACTGCCGGCGTCAAACTGCCCCTTGATCCACTCATAATCGAGATCCCACACTTTTGCCCAGTGCTTCCACGAGCCTGCGGAGAGACCGTAATAGCCGGGCAAGGAGTGAGAGAGAATGCAGAAGTCAGTTGCTCCCTGAACATTGTCGTGGCCACGGAAGATGTTGGTGCCGCCACCTGCCACGCCCATGTTGCCCAGGGCCAACTGGAAGATGCAGTAGGCGCGGGTATTGTTGTTGCCGATGGTGTGCTGGGTGCCACCCATACACCAGATAAAGGTGCCCGGACGGTGATCCGCCATCGTTTTCGCCGCTGCATAAATCTGATTTTCAGGAATCCCGGAAACTCTCTCCACTTCGTCCGGCGTCCATTTCGCCACCTCGGCTCTGACTTCATCCATGCCGTAGACGCGCTGATCAATGAAATTCTGATCTTCCCAGCCATGTTTAAAAATATGCCACAGCATGCCCCAAATCACGGGAACATCTGCGCCCGGACGTATGCGCAGGAAAATATCCGCGTGTGCAGCAGTGCGGGTAAAACGGGGATCTATGACAATAATCGGAGCATTATTCTCCTCTTTAGCCTTGAAGATATGCTGCAATGAGACAGGGTGCGCTTCCGCCGGGTTGCTGCCGATGAGCAGTATCGCTTTGGAGTTGTGGATATCGTTATAGGAGTTGGTCATGGCGCCGTAGCCCCAGGTATTCGCAACGCCCGCCACAGTTGTGGAGTGACAAATGCGCGCCTGGTGATCGACATTGTTGGTGCCCCACATTGCCGCCAGCTTGCGGAACAGATAAGCCTGTTCATTGTTGAATTTGGCGGATCCCAGCCAGTAGACGGAATCCGGGCCGGACTCTTTGCGGATCGCCAGCATCTTGTCGCCGACCTCGTTGATCGCCTCGTCCCATGAGATTTTTTTCCACTTGCCATCGACCAGCTTGGTCGGATACTTCAGGCGACGCTCACCATGTCCATGCTCCCTGACGGAAGCTCCCTTGGCGCAATGTGCGCCGCGGTTGAAGGGATGGTCAAAGGCCGGCTCCTGCGCCGTCCAGACACCATTTTCCACTTCGGCAATAATGCCACAGCCAACCGAACAGTGGGTGCAGATGGTCTTGACTTGCGCCGCTTTTTTGGTTTCTGTCGCCTGCGCTCTCTTCATCATGGCCGGGTTCAGAGTGGTCGCCAGTGCGGCGCCTCCGGCCATCAAGCTGGAGTTCCTCAAAAATGTCCGGCGAGTCATGGTTTCACCGGCGCCGCCGGTTGCAGCCTGCAGATTTTCCGCTTGTGTGGCCGTTACCTGATCCGAGATCTTTGTCAGTTTCATTCTCTATCCCCTGTTAAGGTTTAGCGGCAAGGAGGTTACTCCGCAGCGCTCTTGTAGTAATCGAGCACGTGCTCTGTCAATTGATACCCCTTGTCTGCCGGTTTTTCATCTGCCGCTTCGACATCCGCAGAGACCGCTGCTGCCGGAACAATTGCAGCCAGTGCGGCACCTGCTCCTGCAGTTAACGCTCCACCGATGAATGCCCTGCGGCTCTTGAGTGGATCATGCTTTTGTTCGTGCTTCACTAGTCTCTCCTCCCGGAAAATCGCCGTCGCATCATGAAGGGGACGCCACTTCATTCAAACCGGCATATTCAGATAACGCTTATCCAACGCCGTAAACATAGCCCCGAATCGCCCTACCGCTCTAAAAAAAACAGCTGATTTCGCTTCACTCAAATCACTGAAGAAACGTTCGAACCAACTGCCGATATGTGCTTCAAAAAACTCTTTCTGCGCTGACTCATCTCCAGACTCGCTGATCAGCATGACCATCACCTCGCACAGGGCGGCCACGTGATCCTCCGGCTCGGTGAAGTCGCCTGCGCGTTCAAAACCCAGCAGCGCCAGATCATCCCTCAGTCGGCTCAATGGCTTCTCCATGAGAAAGCCGGTGAGATACCAGGAGCCGTAGGGCACCAGTTCTCCACGACCCAGTCCAATGAAGAGATCATGAAACTCATCATCCACCTGCTGAACATTGCTGGTCGAAGCCGCAAGCCCCAGCATCGACATGGACAACCCCAGTTCATCGGAAGAGGCATCAACCTGTGAAAAACCCGCCACCTGCGCCAACAACCCGGCATCCGGCGGCGTTCTCAACAAAGCCGC
>JAQYVP010000249.1 GCA_030145485.1 Chromatiales bacterium | reverse complement strand
CTCGCCCCAGGCCTTACGGTATGGATCCCGGAAGTTGGGACGCAGTTGCTCGAGGAGCGGTCCAAACGCCTGGCGGGAATGCCGACGCCACCATGCGCTTCGGGTGCGAAAACCACCAGACCCCGGGTTGAGCAGATTTCTAGCGGCAAAAACCAGCTCGGGCTGGCGGTATCGCCTGTAACCGCCGAAGACTTCATCACCGCCCTCGCCGCTGAAAACTACTTTGAGCTCGTGGCCGGCAGTCTCTGACAATGCCGAAGTGGCAATGATGACGGTGTCGTTGCCACCAGAAAGAAACAGGCCGAGAGGAACGTCAGAGCGAACATGCTCCCTCATGACCTGACGCATCAGGGGATCAAACTCCTCCTCGGCCTCGGCTTGCTCCCTGAATCCCGGCGACACGCTCAAAGGCGTCCAGTATCTGCGCCGCACCAATTGAAGATCTATGCCAATTTCAATCACTTCACCCGGACGTACGCGCTCTATGTTGGTGAAAATTGTCTCATCGCCAGTGATACAACGAGTATGCAGGTACTGTGACAAGGCGCCGGGATTGACCCCCGGCGATTGCAGCATCAGGGGTAGAATCGCCTTCATCTCCGAGGCGAAGATCAGCCGGTCGGGCAGCAGTGCATAAAACAGCGGCTTGATTCCCATACGGTCGCGTCCGAGGATGAGTTTTTGTCGCTCCCCATCATATATGGCAAAGGCAAACATGCCGTTTAACCGCTCCACAAAGCCTTCACGGTCCAACATAAGGCCTGGAGAATCGTTTCACTGTCTGAATGCGTGGTGAATACGCAATCCTGCCGCTTCAACTCCTCCCTAAGCTCCACATAGTTGTAGATTTCACCATTGGCCACCACGGCCATGTTCCGCTGCCGGGCCAGAATCGGTTGTTGACCGCCCTCCAGGTCGATGATGGATAGCCGGGTATGCGCAAGTCCGAAAGGCCCTTCAGTAAAATAGCCACACCCGTCAGGCCCCCGATGCGCCAGCCGAGCGGCCATGGGTTCAAGCATGTCACGAGAGACTTTGTCGTCGGGAAGGATGACTCCTGCGATACCACACATAATTGGGATGATTTCCGTTGTTATTGTAACAATCGTAAGTTAAAGCCAAACAGCAATTCTAAATGTAGAGAGATACTCACCACGAAGGCATTATTGTAACCAGTTGACTCTTCGTGGTCTTCGTGTGCTTCGTGGTAAAAATTTTTTAAGATATCGACACTTTATTGGTACATTGAGAAATTACACTACAACTCATAATCAGGTTCTGGCCTTGCCAGGTTCACTGGTTTTATCAGCTTCTACCAGGTTATTCGTGCGCGCAACCCCAATACGCGGGATCGGCGAATGCGATGTTCTGCGAGAACGTATTCACGAGCATTTAAAAGGGATGCATCCACAGCTAACCCTGGACGTGATCTTCACTGCCGACAAACGCTGGCTGGGGCTGGAGGATTCAGTCCGGGATGTTAGCGGGAAGCACCAGTTGGGAGAGAAACTTTATCTCTGGAAATAGCGCCAGCTCATTTTCACGCACAAACTGCTGCAGGTTTTTTGACGTATCTGAAAGGCGCACAGAGGCAACGCGCTGTTTTTGCGCGACTGTGCCGGCAAGCACCTTATCGGCTATCGCCTTTTCGATAACAGCCGAGTCCATGAAGGCAAGCCCCAGTCCCTTTTCTGAAATGACATATTTAATAAAAATGTATTCACTGATACCATCCTGGGAAGGAACGAATTTGAGATTCAAATAGCTGCTGTCGCCCAGCTGCGAAGTGTGACCCAGCATTTGTGTAACACTGATTTTGCCGCTGCTGCTGACTTCGATCATCACCAACTGCAGCAGTCCGGAATCTTTCTCCTGACCAAAATGAAGATATCCTGTCTCCTGTTTATTTTTCCAGAACCAGACGCCATACACAGATGCATCCATGGCATCCCTGTCAAATGCGGTGAGTGGATATTTTGAGTCAGGAACACAGGCGCTGATGCTAAAGAAAAGCATCAGCAGCAGGACTCTTGTGACGCCATGCATGTTTCTCTTCATACGCAATTAACACACCAGCGCCTGCTCGACCTCATTACGCTTCTCCTCGCCAAGCAGTTGCGCTATCAGAGTCAAAGCAAACTCCATTGCAGTCCCCGGCCCGCGCGAGGTGACGACCTTGCCATCGATCACGACCGCATCCCCGCTGATATGCGTTGCCGGCAACTCCATGCTGTCGAGAACACCGGGGTAGCCGGTGGCGGCTTTACCATCGAGCAGTCCGGCGTGCGCCAGTACTTTGGGTGCGGCGCAAATTGCAGCAGTATAGCTGCCGCTTTGCGACATTTTCTGTAACAATGCATGAATACGCCTGTCCGCATCCAGGTGGTCTGCCCCGGGCAAACCACCGGGGAGCACCAGCATGTCGAACTCCTGTTCCATCACATCATCGAGCTGCACATCAGGAAGCAGACGTACTCCACGGCTTGCAATGACTGCCTGCTCATCCAGCCCCGCTGTCACCACCTCGATTCCGGCGCGACGCAGCAAATCTATAATGGTGACAGCTTCAAGCTCTTCGCACCCCTGCGCCAGGGGAAGCAACACTTTTTTCATTTCTGCTGCTCCTGCTTTACATCCTTCTCTACATCTTTTTGCTGCTTCTCCAGCTGCTGTTTTTTATCAGCAGGCGTCTGAAGAAAGATGGACATGCCCTTGAGCAGATTCAACGCTTCACTCAGCGCATAATCCTCCGATATCAGGACTTTCTCCTGAGACGCCTCCTTTTTGTCTGACTTTTCGTCCGGGCTCTCTGCTTCTTCATCGTCTGACTTAGGTGCGTCATCGCCCTCAGGACTTTCAGGACTCTCCTGTTTTTCATCGACGGATGGCTGATCCTTAGTGGCTTCAGCATCACTCTCACCAGACTCTCCATTGCTGCCATTTCCATTTTCAAGATGACCGCTGAGATCCTTCTCCTTGATTGAATGGGCGCTGATTTTTTTACTCAGTTCGATCGAAACCGGAGCCAGTTCGATATCCGGCTTGATCCCTTCCGCCTGAATGGAGCGCCCGTGCGGTGTGAAGTAGCGGGCTGTGGTGAGCTTTATTGCAGCGCTGCCCATGACAGGAACCACTGTTTGCACAGATCCCTTGCCGAAAGTCTGCTGTCCTATGAGTACAGCGCGCCGATGGTCCTGAAGAGCGCCCGTTACGATCTCGGATGCCGAAGCAGAGCTTTCATTGACTAGCACCACGATAGGCGCCCCATCGAGAATATCATTAGCGGTGGCGCTGTATGTGATCTTTGAATCTGCAGTTCTACCCTCGGTATAGACAATCAGGCCATGATTCAGAAAAGCATCACTGACAGCGACCGCTGCAGTCAATACGCCTCCGGGGTTGTTGCGCAAATCCAGTATCAACCCCTGCAGATCTCCATCCGCCTGTTGTTGCAATTTGCCGATTTTTTCAAGCAGGTTTCTGGCAGTTGCAATTTGAAAGTTGGAGATGCGGATATAACCGAACTTATCCTCCAGAAGACGGGATTTCACGCTCACTACATGAATGATATCTCGCACCACCTTGATCTCCAGGGGCTGCTCCTCCCCTTCGCGCAATATCGTTAGCATCAGCTCCGTGCCTGGTTTGCCGCGCATTAACTTGACCGCTTTGCTCAGCGACATTCCCTTCACCGGCTTTTCATCCAGACGAATAATCAGATCACCCGCCTTGACTCCGGCCTTGTACGCCGGGGTGTCATCCATCGGTGCAATAACCTTGATGAATCCATTCTCTGTTCCCACCTCGATGCCGAGCCCGCCGAACTCTCCATGCGTCGACTCCTTGAGATCAAGATAATCATCGCCCATGAGAAAATCCGAATGGGGATCCAGCCCCTCCAGCATGCCGCGAATCGCATGTTCAATGAGCTCTTTATCATCAACGGATTCCACGTAGTTCTGTTTGATACGACTATAGGCCTCGGCGAAGAGGCGCAGGGTCTCCAGTGGTGTGCGCGGCTTTTTTTCCTCTTCAGCACTCTTCTCTGTAGCAGCCTTCTCTTCAGTGTTCTTGTGACTCTCTTCGTCCTGCTCCTTATCCCCGCTATCCCCCTCCTGTTGCGGCTTTGCCGGCAGGGTCTCATCATCATGAGTTTCATCACTGTTCTGATCACTGTTTTGATTTTTGAGATGCTGCTTGATCTGATCCTCGAGCTGCTCTCCAACTTCACCCTGCGCCGGCTCTCTGGCCAGCGACATGGAGGAGAGACTGAGAAGCAATAAGAGAAGAAAAGTGACTATAAAATTTTCATGCCTCGTCAATCTGAAATTTGGTCTCGCTACATATTTCATAATAAGTCCGGATGTTTCATAAAGTTACGTCAATATCGCGTAACTTCTCAATAACCCCGTGCAGGAAGTAGGGTTGGGATTCTGCTTTTCAGGGCTGTATAAAACAGGGATGTATTCACGCGTCCCTGAAAGTCTGATCCCGACCCTGCCAAGGTTCGAACAATGCACGGACTTTTTGAGAAGTTACAATATCGCACATTATTCATTTGTTCAAACCGTCATTCTTCAATAACCCGGTGCTTTACTTTACACCGTAGTCAGCTATAAGCGGCAGTGTATTGCTGCATCTTCCCATGCGGCGCAATGCGCTGTCGCTTATTGTGCCCTACGCATTAACGGACTTGTGTGATACACGGGGTTATTGAGAAGATACATAAACACAAAATTAGCCGATATTTTTTCCTCCGGCACGCACACACCAGCGCACCGGGTCAAAGGCCTTCACCCCTTTGCGAATCGCAAAATAGAGCGAGGCCTGCTGTTGACCACCACTCTCACCGGAGAGTGTTATCACATCACCGGCGCTGACATGGTCACCAACAGATTTCAGCAGACTCTGATTGTAACCATACAGGCTCATAAAGCCATCACCATGATCAATAATCATGAGCAATCCATAGCCACGCAGCCAGTCTGCAAACACCACCTCTCCAGCATAGACTGCTTGCACCTGCGATCCCTTGCCGGCCCTGATCACCATCCCCGTGTGCCGGACATCACCGATAATCAACTCCCCAAAATTGCGTATCAGCTTTCCCCTGAGTGGCCAGGGAAGCTTTCCCCGGCTGGATGAAAAAGGCTTCCGCTGCTCCGGCGCCTGTGCGCTGGAAGCAGCCTCATGAGCTATATCTGCAGCGCTGGTATCCAGCGGTTGCTCAGTGGATCGCTGCGTCAGGCGCTGTGTCAGCAGGCCCAACTGCAGTGCATCCTCCTGCACGATTTTCAGGCGCTCATCCGCTGTCCTGATTTTCTCACTCCAACGGGCTAATGCCTGCTGACGGGCATCACGCGTTTCATGCAGCGAGTTCAGCAGTTGTGACTGCTCAGATTTTAGCGCCTGCAAACGCTGCTCTTCGGTGCGAATCTTGCGTCCGGTTTCCAGTAACTGATGAAAAGTCTGCCGCACATTCCTGATCACCTGCGAGCGTGCTCGAATGAGATACTTATAGTATGTCGCTATACGACTGACTCTTGATGGATCATCAAGACTGAGCATTAACCTCAACTGTTGCTGCCGCCCCATCAAAAAACTCGATCGGACCTGCTGATTAAGCAGTTTCCGCTGCGTGGCAAGACGCTCTTCGATTGGCCGCAGATCCGTCATGAGCGCATTCAACCGCTTTACCACCTTTTCGGTTTTGAGTTCGGTGTTGTGCAATTTTGCGGCCAGCTTGCTGACTTTTACCTCGACCCCGGCAAGCTCCCTGCTCTCCCTGTCTTTTGCTTTATGCGCAGACTGCAGCTCAGCTGTCAGTTTTCCCATCTCCTGGCGCAAGCGCTCTCTTTTGTCGGCATCACTTTCGGCAAATAGCCAATAGAGGAAGGCGGCGACACCCATCAGCAGTATTGCGACTGCAAGTGCAATCCCCAATTTGCCCCGCATCTCAGCCAACAGGCTCATCCTCACTCTGCTCAACGAGCAGCGACCTGCCGGTCATCTCCGAGGGTTGTTCGAGTCCCATGATATGCAGCAGAGTTGGCGCCAGATCACTCAGTGCGCCATTGTGCAACAAGGATCGTTGCTGCCTGCCCACATAGATCAGTGGCACCGGATTGGTCGTATGCGCGGTAAAAGCCTGGCCCGATTCACGATTCAGCATTTTTTCCGCATTACCGTGATCGGCATTAATCAAGGCTTCTCCGCCAACACGTTGCAGAGCGGAAACCACCCTCTGCAGACATGCATCAACCTCCTCGACCGCCTTGATAGCGGCATCCAGCTTGCCAGTGTGGCCAACCATGTCGGTATTGGCATAGTTGCAGATAATCACATCGAACTGTTGGCTTTCGATGGCATCAATAAGTGCATCGGTCAGCTCAAAAGCACTCATCTCGGGTTTGAGGTCATATGTCTTGACCCGTGGAGATGGAATCAGAATGCGCTCTTCACCTTCACTCGCCTGATCCGTACCACCATTAAAGAAAAAAGTTACATGCGCATACTTCTCTGTTTCGGCAATACGCAGCTGACGCATTCCCAGGTTGGAAAGATATTCTCCCAAACCGTTGGGCAGTTTCTCCGGCGGGAAGGCGACAGGGAGATTAAACGAATGTTTATATTCCGTAAGGGTGACGAAAGTCGATAATTCCGGCTTCGACTCACGTTCAAACTCGTCAAAATCCTCTTCGATGAAGGGACGCGTAATTTCACGCGCACGATCCGAGCGATAATTCATGGAGATGATGACATCATCGTCCTGCATCCTGGCAGGCTCTCCATCCTCCTGCAGGACAACTGTCGCGCGCACGAACTCGTCACTCTCCCCCCGTGCATACGCCATCTCAAGTGCACTAAAGGCATCACTCGCCGTGTACGGCGCCCGCCCCAGGGTCATCATGTCATAGGCCTCCTTGACACGGTCCCAGCGGCTATCACGATCCATCGCATAGAAACGCCCGATGATACCGGCCAGGCTGCCACCGCCAAGTTGCCGAAATACGCTGTTTAACTCTTCGAGCGATCGGTGAGCGCTCTTGGGCTGCGTATCCCTGCCATCCAGAAACGCATGCACGTAAACCTTTTGCGCACCGCGCTCTACAGCAAGCTTGACGACCGCATGGATATGCTTTTCATGGCTGTGCACGCCACCATCGGAGAGCAGCCCGACGATATGCACCGCAGCCTGCTTGGAAATCGCTGCATCAACGGCATCGGTAAGCGTATGGTTGCTAAAGAACGAACCGGTGCGAATTGCACGGCTGACGCGGGTAAACTCCTGGTAGACAACGCGACCGGCGCCAATATTGAGATGACCAACCTCTGAATTTCCCATCTGTCCTGCGGGTAGCCCCACTGCCGCACCGGAGGTTGTAATCGTGGTGTGTGGACACTCTTCCCACAATCGATCCATCACCGGAGTAGACGCCAGCGCAATCGCATTATCCTGTGTCTCATCGCTCAGGCCCCAGCCATCGAGAATCAGTAATACGGCTGGTATTGGTCGTGTTGTTGTGCTCAATTTCTCATTCCGGCGGGACTGCGCTGAAAAAACATATTGGAGAGTGGAAAATCTTGAATAGAGATACTCTAAACATTGAGTTTATCATTATCCTCCTATAATCCGGAAAGAGATCTCTATGAAACTGTCAGGAAAAAACCTCTCCTGGCCACTATTATTCGTTTTCCCGCTGCATTTTCGTATACTATAATCCTCTAATATAGGGTAGACTGCATTCGAGCAGTCACAAAAAGACAATCTCAATACAATTAAAAAGAACATTCACCCGATGAATGCGTACTGGTATCGAAACACACTAAAATGGAGTTGAAAACAAGCATGAATCAAGTTCAAACTAGTCCCGGATTCAGCCTCCTCTCAAATGAATCCGACATCGAGCGCGCATCCCGTGCACTCAAGGCGATGTCCCATCCGTTGCGACTGAAAATACTCTGCGCCCTGGGGGAGAAAGAGGTCAGTGTTCAGGACATCGTTGAAATTGTGGGCACATCACAAAGTAATATCTCCCAGCATCTGGCAATTCTGCGCGATAAGGATATACTCTCAACCCGAAAAGACGCCAACCGCGTCTATTACAAAATCGGTGATCCGCGTTTGCTGCAACTCATCAGCATGATGCGCGCAGTTTTTTGCACCACCCACGCTTAATCGCCATACAGAGACCCCATGGAACAACTGATCGAATTTGCCGGCAATCACACCTTGCTGGTTATCGCTTTTTTTGCCATCCTCGGTATGCTCGCCTTCCAAACAGCATACGGCGGCGGGAAGTTCAACATCGCTCCGCAGATGGCGACCCAAATGATCAATCGCGATGATGCTGTGGTGGTTGACGTGCGCCCTATGGCGGACTTCAGCAAGGGACATATCGTCAACTCGATCAATATCCCTATCAACGGCTTTAAAAACCAGATCCAGCAACTCGAAAAACACAAGAACAAACCCGTGATTGTCAGCTGCCGCTCGGGCAGCCAGAGTCAGGCCACCTGTCGCGACCTGCGTAAATCCGGATTTGAACAGACTTACAACCTGAAAGGCGGCATCATGGCCTGGCAAAGCGCCAACCTGCCCCTCTCCAAAGAGAAATAGTAGCCATCATGAGCGAAAATAAAGAGACTGAAAACAAAACACCCGCAGAAGCGCCGGCACAGGAAGCCCTGTTCAAGCTACAGCGCATCTACTGTAAAGACATCTCCTTCGAGACTCCGAACTCACCGTCAATGTTTCTGGGCGAGTGGAAACCGGAAATGGATTTGCAACTCAATACCGAGATGCAGAAGCTGGATGACGACAATTATGAAGTCGTGCTAACAGTCACGGTTACCGTAAAAAGCGGCGGCAAAACCGCCTTTCTGGCAGAAGTCCATCAGGGAGGCATTTTCAATATCGTTGGCGTCCCTGATGAGCAGATGAATGCGGTGATCGGCATTACCTGCCCGAACATCCTGTTTCCGTACGCCCGCGAAACGGTATCCGATCTTGTCAATCGCGGCAGTTTCCCGCAACTGCTGCTGGCGCCCGTCAACTTTGAGGCCATCTTTGCCCAGCAGTCCCAACAGCAAGCCGGCAGTGAAGCAAAGCATTAAATCGATTGCTGTTCTCGGCGCAGGTTCCTGGGGGACTGCGCTCGCTATACTGCTGGCAAGAAACGGCATCGAGGTCAATCTGTGGGGGCACGACGAAGAGATTCTTATGCTGCAGCAGCAGCGTGAAAACAGCCATTTCCTACCCGGAATCCCTTTCCCTGACAATTTGCAGCCGCAACCATCACTGCAAAAGGTTCTCGACAGCAGCGATGAAATCCTGGTCGTGGTTCCCAGCCACGCTTTTCACGCAGTGCTGAATCAGATCGCCGCAATCCGTACACCCAAAAGCATCTGTTGGGCAACCAAGGGCTTCGACCCGCAAAGCCGGCGTCCCCTGAGCCTGGTTGCACATGATATTTTTCCACACGCTGAACTTGCCGTGCTCTCCGGTCCGACTTTCGCCATCGAAGTGGCACAGGGCCTGCCAACAGCAATCACTGTCGCCGCCAGCAGCGATCTCTATGCAAAGCGCCTCGCAACAGCACTGCAAAGCGACACCTTCAGAGCCTATACCAGCAATGATCTGATTGGTGTTCAGGTTGGCGGCGCCATTAAGAATATCATGGCGATTGCAGCCGGCATGTCCGACGGCCTTGGATTTGGCGCCAATGCACGCGCCGCCCTGATCACACGGGGCCTGGCTGAAATCACCCGCTTCGGCAAGGCGCTGGGAGCGCATACAAATACCTTCATGGGGCTTACCGGCCTCGGCGATTTGACACTCACCTGCACCGATGACAAGTCGCGTAATCGGCGCATGGGGCTGGCGCTGGCCAAAGGCCTCGAGGTTGAGCAGGCGCAACGGAAGATCGGCCAGGTGGTGGAAGGTGTACATGCCGCCAAGGAGGCCTGGATGATGGCGCAGGAGTTAGGCGTGGATATGCCGATCACTCACGAGGTATACCGCATTCTCTACGAGGGTCTGGATCCCAAACAGGCAGTCAAAGAGTTGCTGCATCGACGCCAGAAGGCCGAGCCTGAATAATCACTTATCAAAAAGTCCGCACCTCCGACCGGGAAATTATCAATGCACCAATAGAGTGTCGACATTTTAAAAGACTTTTACCACGAAGCACACGAAGAAGTAACTGGATACAAAAATGCCTTCCCTTCGTGCTCTTCGTGTCCTTCGTGGTGAGTATATCTCTACTTTTAGCCCGTAGGATGGCAACAATTACGGCATCATCTTCATTGGCCGCGCCATCTGACGGGTATTCTCTCGCATCACGCTGACGCTGCCGGCCATGTTGCCGGAACGATTCTCGATATTACTCATGCCGGCGCTCATCAGTCCCATCTCCTGCTCCATGAGACCAATGCTGCCGATGATATTGTGCATGGACCCCGTCACACTGCTCATGAAGCCTGTCAGGGTGTCCATATTCTGTTCAATCTTGTCCATGTGCTTCATATGGCCTGTAAAGATTTCCATCTTGCCAGTGATAGAGACCATATCCTCGTTTACGACGATCAGATGTTCATGCATGGAATCCATGTTATCAACAATGCCATTAAACCCCTGTGACAGAACGTAGATATAGTAGACATTAAAGATCGCAATAACGGCAATGATCAATGAAACGGTAATAATGACGGCATCGGTGACACGGAAGTGGCGATGTCGCTCATCGAGATGCAGTTGGGTCTCGCGACCCAGACGGCCAATGACCCGAATCCAGACGCGTCTTGAATCTTCAGTCATAACCTCTCTCCTGTTGCCTGCCCCTGATTGATCTCTTCATGATAGAGTGCCTGCGGCATGATTACGGGAAGGGGAACATCTTGTTCAAGGTTCTCGATGGCTTGCCCATCCTGTGAATATCATGGCTCATGTTTACCACCTCGACATCCATTTGATTCATGATCATGGAGATGTTATCGACATTGTTGCGCACGCCGTTGAGGTGGCCGCTGATGCCGTAAACAGCATTCTGCATGCTGTTCATATCAAACACAATTGACCCCATGCTCTCCTTCATCACATTCGTCTCGATATCAATTTTCTCCAGCAGAGCAACCTGTTTGCCCATCGAATCGATATATCCGTTCATATGCCCCATCTGCTCAGAGATCGACGTAAAATGTGTATTCATTTCACTGACAACACTGGAGATACGATTGATTTGTGATGACAGAACCAGCAACAGCACCAGTATGGAGACAGCGATCAGTCCTAGAATGATGATACCGGCCTGCACCGTGTAGTTGAGGCGCGCCCCCAATCTGTTTTTGGTGCTGATCTGACTGAGAATAATCCCTTCGAACGAACTGACAGCACGCATGAACTGCTGATCCAGAATCTCATCATCATCACTTATGCCCAGCTTGGATGAATCATCACTCAATTGGAAAGCCTCCTTAAATATATAATTAGATTCTAACCTATACCGCAAAGATTCTGTAGGAGGAAGTGTAATAAAACTGTCACACAGAAGTCGTCAATACCTGATTGTTAATTCCTCTTGTCACCAACTGCGTTCCAAGCAGCGATAAAATCACATAGGAGGCAAAAAACACCAATCCAACCTGTACTTCCGCCTCAGTAAGATCCTGACCGCTGTTGGCGAAGTAGGCCACCAGGATAGCAACCACGAAAACATCCGCCATCGACCACTTTCCCATGTGATGCCCCAGGTTCAGCCCTTTTTTAGAGAGATGGTGCTCATGGTTCCACCAGGTGATGCCGACCAGCAGCGTCTTCAGCAACGGCACGATCACACTGAAGGCAAACAGCAGCACTGCCAGCCACAGGTTGCCGCTCTGCCTGAGTGCATCGATGGTGCTGAGGATGCCTTTGGATTTAAACTGAAATACTGTCTCCCCCAGCACAGGAAGCTCCTTGCTGGCCTCGACCGACAGAATCGGCGTGCTTAGGCCAACAGCCAAAGCGACCAGTGCAACCAGCAGCATCGCATAACCGACATCCAGAAGGCTTCGCTGCAAAAACCACACCATCAGCAGCAACAATGCCGCAACAGTGAAAAAAGCGAAGCTGGTGATCCTGATCGAGTCATCGTAGGCCTGTCGCAGCTGCTGATGCTGATGGAGTTCTTCAAGTCTCTCCGAATAGCCTTCATAGAGTCCGAGGGTGATCATCTCCAGAAACTGGCGGCCTCTATCCTCAACGCGAGTCCCTGCCTCGAGCTGCTGAATAATAAACAGGGTCTCCCGCTCATAGGCGTGCGCCTGCTCCCAGGTCTTCCAGGCGCAAAACAGCAGCAGCATGAACAGCAACGAAAGGACAATCCAGTGCAGAACGCTTTTCATTAGGAAAATGTCAGTTCTCAATAAGTCCATGTGAACGCCGTCATTGCGAGGGAGCCTAAGCGACCTCGGCAATCTCCAAGCAGATTGCCACGTCGTTCCACTTCTCGCAATGACAAGGTTGTAGAAGGGCGTGAATCAGCGAAAAAGCGCCTCGCGCTGCATTGACATCCCTCAAGAGGAACGCATTTTGTTGAGCCTTTGGTTGACCTGATTATAGTGCTCCCTTATACTTTCTCTGTTTTCAGTCTGTAACACAGCTTCCAGGTGCAAAGTTTTTCTCCGAACATTGTTTGGCGGCTTGTTTTGATGCAGTTGGGGTTGACGCTGCTGCTGGCGATGGCGATGTTGTTGCCTGGCAGGATATATGCGATCTCCACGCTTGCCGGAGGGGTTGCGGCAACTGCTGCAAATGGTGCGGCTGCACTGCTGGTGTTCCGGCGCTACAAAGCGTCTGAAACAGCGGTTTTGATGCGGCGTTTTTATTTGGCGGAGCTTGCACGACTGGTATTGACGATAACTTTTTTTCTGGCGGTGATTCTGTGGTTGAAACCACTCAGTATCGTCGCCATGCTGGGCGCCTACCTGTTGATTCATCTCTCCACAGGCAGCCTGATGTTGATAGTGAATAAAAAATAGAAAGAGTTGCAGGAATGCGCTGATTGAAGCATGTAGCAC
>JAQYVP010000124.1 GCA_030145485.1 Chromatiales bacterium | reverse complement strand
GACCCTGAAATCTCAGCGCAGCGGAGATATCACCCTGTACACTGCTTTCTCCGGCGGCGGAACACGTGCCGCTGCATTGGCATATGGTGTACTCCAGGAATTGCGTGACACCAACATCAGCATCAATGGTAAGCAGCGCCGTCTGCTGGACGAGGTTGATGTAATAAGTTCCGTATCCGGCGGCAGCTTCACCTCAGCCTATTACGGTCTGCACGGAGATGGCATTTTCGAGGACTTTGAAGATGCATTTCTTCGTCGGGATGTGGAGAGCGCGCTGATTCGCGGAGCATTGAACCCCTTAGAGTGGTTCAGGCAGAGCGGTCGCACCGAGATGGCGGTGAAGCACTACCAGAAAAATATATTCAAGGGTGCGACTTTTGCTGATATATCCCTGGAGGACAGCCCTTTCATCGTGATCAATGCATCGGATCTCGGGTACGGCGTACGCTTTTCTTTTGTGCAGGAGTATTTCAACCTGCTCTGCTCCGATATCAATACATTTCCCATTGCTCGCGCGGTCGCCGCGTCGTCCGCTGTGCCCTTATTATTCAATCCGGTGGTGCTGGAAAACTATTCAGACTGCAAATCAAAGAAGCCTGACTGGATGCTCGCGGCCCAGAAACGCTCGGTAGGCAATCCTGAGCTGACGCAAGTCATAAACGGCCTGGAAACCTACTACTTAAAAGACGGCAGGCAATATGCCCACTTCGTCGACGGAGGCATCACGGATAACCTTGGATTACGCGCCATCACTGAGATCATTGGAATCGCTGGCGGCGCCCAGACCATGCTGCGCAAGCTTGGCAAGAAGCCGCCCAAGTACCTGGTGACCATTGCTGTCAATGCCTCCACCGACCCTGAGCCTGAAATGGACAAAAGCAATAAACAGCCCTCGATGGAAGAGACGATCAATGCAATGTCTGATGTACAGTTGCATCGCTACAACACGGCTACTTTGAAGCTTTTCGAAGATCGCCTGAATCACTGGGCCAAGGAGGAATCAACACCGGAAAAACCCGTTAGGCCCTATTACGTTCAGGTCAGTTTCCGGGATCTCGCGCAACCCGATCACCGCAAATTCTTCAATCGCATCCCCACCAGCTTTTCGCTGACGGATGAGCAAGTGGACAAGCTGATTGAAGCCGGACGGCAACTCCTGCGCAACAATCCTGATTTCCAGAATTTCCTGGCGGATGTCAGACGCAACGAGGCCGCTGGTTGACCTGGGTCCGCCCTATTGTGATACCGCAACAGGGCGGGCATCACGGGCACATAATCCTGGGAGCCTGTCCGAGAATAGATCATGGCTTCCTTATGTATTCTGCTACTATTTAGATCCACACCCACCGTAGGTCCCGGATCGCTCAGGCAAATAATCTGGTAGTGCTCTACAAAACCATGCAAAAAAAGTCCATCCAGCTACTGGTAATTGCGATATGCACATTGTTGGTCGAGTCAAGCTCAGCTGACTGCATAATCCTGCTGCATGGTCTCGCACGCACGGCAAGTTCCATGAATATCATGGAAGAGGCATTTCAGCGCAGAGGATTCAGGGTCGCGAATGTCAACTATCCTTCCCGCAAGGCTCCAGTAGAGAAACTTGCTCACATGGCTGTCAGGTCCGGACTGGAAACCTGTGCCAACTCACCTGATGAGCGCATCCATTTCGTCACCCACTCCATGGGGGGTATTCTTGTCAGGTATTACCTTGCAAGAAACGAAATACAGAATCTCGGACGGGTAGTAATGCTGGCTCCGCCAAATAAGGGCAGCGAGGTAGTTGATAGTCTTGCAGGTGTTCCAGGGTTTAAGTTCATCAATGGACCCGCCGGACTCCAACTCGGCACAGATCACCAAAGCATCCCCTCGCAACTTGGTGCAGTTGATTATCCTGTGGGAGTGATTGCAGGCACCAGGTCAATCAATCCCATTCTTTCGCAATTTTTGCCAAACCCGGATGATGGAAAGGTTTCACTGCAAAGCACCAGGGTGGAGGGAATGTCAGATTTCATCGCGCTGCCATTGACACATCCTTTTATCATGCGAAGCCAGGCGGCAGTCCGCCAGGCCATCAGCTTCGTGGAGACCGGCGCTTTTGCTCGCGGAGCCCTCTAAATAGCGTCGAACGGTCTTACTTTTCACTCGGAGCATGTTATCCGGAACTGCTTCCCTGCTGATTTCCAGCACTATTCTCGGACAGGCTCCTAGTATAAACCCCGCAGAATTTGTCAGTTGAGCGCGTGTTAAAAATGCTGCCCAACAGCAATTAATCCCCATGCGCACAGGTCTGTCGCATAAGCTCCGCCATATTATAATTGGCATTTGGCAAGACATTCCGAGAGCGCTCACAAGGCCATTACAGCACACTGCTGTGCTCCTCTACTATCCGATTTACGACAGATGAAAAACCGGCTATACGCTTCCCTTCTTGCGGGTACTTCCAATCGAAACACAACCTCTAATTCAGATAGTGCTTATAAGCTTTGGGGTAATCAACCAGAACATCCACCAACCTTTGAAAAAGTATCAAAGTTGACCGCGCGAAGTATATACTAAACCCCTTCTTTGCCAATGGATGCCAGGCCCGATGACTCCCAACCAGCTTGAGCTACTCAAGAGCCGCCGTTTCCTGCCGCTGTTCGTGACCCAATCCCTGGGGGCGTTCAACGACAATGTCTTCAAGAATGCGATCGTGTTTCTGGTCACCTTCTCGATGGCGCAGCAGACGGGCATCAATGCCCCGCTGATGGTGGCCGCTGCGGCCGGAGTTTTCATCTTCCCGTTTTTCCTGTTTTCGGCGAGTGCCGGGCAGATCGCGGACAAGTACGACAAGGCCTGGTTGATTCGTATCCTGAAGCTCACCGAGATCGCGATCATGCTGGTCGCGAGTCTGGGCTTTTTACTGGGTAATGTCTGGTTTCTGCTGGTAGTCCTGTTTCTGATGGGAACCCAGTCGACCTTCTTCGGCCCGATCAAATACGGCATTCTGCCGGAGCAGTTGAGCAGCGACGAGTTGATCGCCGGCAACGCCTGGGTGCAGAGCGGCACCTTTATCGCGATCCTGCTGGGCACGGTGGCAGGCAAGCTGGTCCTGGACGACTTGGGGGTTTACCTCGTTTCGACGGTGATCCTCGTGGTCGCGGTGTTCGGCTGGTTTTCGGCGCGCTTTATCCCATCCACCGGCCCGGCGGCGCCTGATTTAGAAATCGATTACAACCCGTTCACCTCGACCTGGGAGATGCTGCGCTACGCAAAAAGCCAAAAAAATATCTTTCTGATCATTCTGGCGATCTCCTGGTTCTGGTTCATTGGCGCCACCTTTCTGACGGAGATCACGCCCTTCGCCAAAGAGGTGCTTGGCGGTGACCAAAACCTGGCGACGCTGCTGCTGGTGTTGTTCTCCGTTGGCATGGCGCTGGGATCGCTGTTGTGCAACAGCATGCTCAAGGGAGAGGTGCATGCAACCTTCGTTCCCCTCGGAGCGCTGGGGATGACGATCTTTGCCATCGACCTGTTCCTGGCCAGTCGCAGTTTCACAGCTGGTGGCTCGGAACTGATCACGGTGTCGCAGTTTCTTGACCACTTTCGCGGCTGGAGAGTTGTCGTCGATATTATTTTCATAGCCATCTCAGCTGGTATTTACATCGTACCTCTGAACACAATGCTGCAGTATCACAGCAAGGAGGGGCATCGCGCCCGCAATATTGCTGCAAATAATATCTTCAATGCGCTCTTCATGGTCGCCTCAGCACTGGGGGTGGTTCTCATGCTCTCACTGAAGCTGACGATACCGCAGATTTTCCTGGTGATTGCACTGCTCAACGGCATGGTCGCCATCTATATTACCCGCCTGCTGCCCGGAGCTCTGGCGCGCTCGTTTGTCGCCTGGCTGCTGCAGATGTTCTACCGGGTTGAGGTCACCGGGCTGAAAAACCTGGCTGACGCCGGTGAGCGGGTATTGATCGTCTCCAATCACCAGTCATTTCTCGATGCGGCGCTGATCGCGGCCTATGTTCCCGAAGACCTCACTTTTGCGATCAATAGCAATGTGGCAAAGAATCGCCTGGTGAAGTTTTTTCTCTCCATGGCCAGGACCATTCCCATCGATCCGCTCAATCCGCTTTCGACGCGTACGCTCATCGATGCCGTCAAGCGGGGCGATAAAGTTGTGATCTTTCCCGAAGGGCGCATTACCCGCACCGGCGCTATGATGAAGGTGTTCGAGGGGCCAGGCATGGTGGCTGACAAGGCACAGGCAATGATTGTGCCTGTGCGCCTTGACGGCGCCCAGTACACACCGTTTTCGCGGCTGCTAGGCAAGGTCAAGATCCGCTGGTTTCCCAAAATCCGGGTGCACTTCCTGCCGCCGACGCAGCTGGATATCCCCGCTGGATTGAGAAGTCGTGAACGCAGAAGTTGGGCGGGTCGCCGCCTCACCGAACTGATGACCAACATGATGTTCGAGACCAGCGACTACCATAAAACCCTGTTTCACTCGCTGATCGATGCCAGGGATATTCATGGTTCCGCACATGTCGTGCTCGAAGATATCAAGCGTGAACCGGCAACCTATCGCAAACTGTTGATCGGCAGTTTTGCCCTCGGGCGCGCCATGGCGCACAGGACATCTGCCGGTGAACACGTAGGGCTGCTGCTGCCTAACTCGGTCGCAACCGTGACGGCCTTTTTTGGACTGCATGCCTTCGGACGGGTTCCGACCATGCTGAATTTCTCCACCGGAAGCCTCAATCTGCTCAGCGGCTGCACGACTGCAGGACTCAAAACTGTATTCAGTTCACGGAAGTTTATCGAAGCGGCTGGCTTTGAAGAGCTGGCGGAGGCGATACAGGCAGAGGGGATAGAACTCGTCTACCTGGAAGATGTGGCTGCGGCGATGGGGGCTGCTGTCAAACTGATGGGAGTCGTCTGTGGTTTGATGCCGCGTCTGGCTTATGTGTTGAGTTGCAAGCAGCGCGACCCGCAGAGTCCGGCTGTGATTCTGTTTACCTCCGGAACCGAGGGGCATCCCAAGGGTGTGGTGTTGAGTCATATCAACCTGCAGGCGAACCGCTACCAGGTCGCTTCGATGATCGATTTCGGTCCCAGGGATATCGTCTTCAACGTGCTGCCGATGTTCCACTCATTCGGCCTCACCTGCGGCACGCTGCTGCCGCTGCTCTCGGGGCTGAAGATTTTTCTCTATCCTTCGCCGCTGCACTATCGTATTGTCCCGGAACTGGTCTACGACACCAATGCGACCATGATGTTTGGTACAGATACCTTCATGGCCGGTTATGCCCGCTTCGCCAACCCCTATGACTTCTACAGTCTTCGCTACGTCTTTACCGGCGCAGAGAGACTCAGGGAGCAGACCCGTAAACAGTGGAGCGAACAGTTCGGCGTGCGCATCTTTGAAGGCTATGGCGCCACGGAAACGGCGCCGATCCTGTCATTGAACAGCCCCATGTACAATCAGACCGGCTCGGTGGGAAAATTTGTACCGGGACTGGAGTATCGTCTGCAAAAAGTCCCCGGCATCGAGGAGGGTGGGCGTCTGGAGGTGCATGCTCCGAATGTCATGAGCGGCTACCTGCTGGCCGATGATCCCGGTACGCTGCATCCGCCCGAAGGCGGCTGGTATGACACCGGCGATATCGTCACCGTCGATGAAATGGGCTTCATCACCATCAAAGGCCGCGCCAAGCGCTTCGCCAAGATTGCCGGAGAGATGGTTTCACTGGCTGCCGTCGAGGCGATGGCGGCGGATCTGTGGCCGCAATACCAGCATGGAGTCGCCGCAATTCCCGACCTCAAGAAAGGTGAACAGCTTGTGTTGGTCAGCAGCAACCCGGATGCCAGTCGTGATGCTCTCGCCAAGTGGGCGAAGCAGCAGGGCATCGCCGCCATTGCAGTTCCCGCGAAAATCCTGCATGTCGAAGAGCTACCGCTGCTGGGAACAGGCAAGACCGATTTTCGCGCACTGCAGCAGTTGGTGGCAGAGCAGAGCTGAATATAAAAAAATACCCCGTAAGCAACTACACAGAGGCACGATATGAGCATACAACCACTGGTACGAAATCACCTCTTGAAAGGGCTGCATGCGGATCATCTGCGGTTGGTCGAAGAGGCTGGGAAAATGATACGCGTTTCTCCGCACGAAACGGTGATTCACGAAAATCGCTCCAACGAGTACATCTATCTCGTCGTCAGCGGCTCCGTGAACGTGATACTGCCGGATGCATCAGGAAGCACCGGCGTGCCTCTGGCCAATCTAAAACCCGGGAACTGCTTCGGAGAATACTCGTTTGTCGATTCCCAGCCGCCGAACACTCGCGTGCTGGCTGCCGAGCCGACGGAGTTATTCCAGCTTCGCCACAGCGAACTGGAGGCGCTGATGGAGTCCGATCCCGTTATGGGTAATACCATCTATCGGAATCTCCTGACACACCTGGTCGATCGATTGCGTGACAGCAACGCCGAGTTGGACATGTTTCGATTGTGAGTGCAACCGGCGTTCTCTGCGACATCGGCCACCACACAAATGAAAAAAGATGATCGAAAAGGTTTTTTAAAGGCGCGTCCAGAGGCGTTCATACTTGCCTTCACGCTCTGGTTTGCGCCGGCGGGCGTTGGCTTTGCACTGATCGGCGGCAAAGCGGACAACGCTGATCTCTATGCGGCAGTGGTTCTGCTGAGCGCAGGGTCAGGGGATCTTTGCAGCGCCACCAAGATCGATAGCCATCGATTCCTGACTTCAGCTCATTGTGTCATTGATGGCAAAAGCGCCGAGCTGAAAGCGGCTTTCGAAGCAGGCGGGCGTATCGTTGTCAGCCATACAGGAGTACCTCGCGGACCGGCGGATTTCAGTCAACTGGAGGTGCAGGAGACTCTCCTGCCACGATCCTATTTAGAAGCCCTGAACCGATTCGCCGCATACAAGGCCAAACGCATTGCCGCACGACGCAATACATTCTCTGACGACCAACTGAACTTACTTGAACACGCAATCCAGATCAGCCACCAGTTCTCAGCACGATTTCCGGATCTGGCCATTATCCGGACACGCACGTCGACCGACCACATCCCCACATTGTCCCTGGATCTGGATTCAGTGCGACGCGGTGACCAGGTGACCCTGGTGGGCTTCGGCTGTGAGCATTCGCCCCATCACAACAGCACTTCATCGGTTTACAGTCGCAGAACCTGGGGGCAAACAGAGGTGATCAGAGCAGATTCAGTGAACTTCTACAGCTATGCCAAACTGATGCGAGACGATCATCCGTCACTCTGCCCCGGAGACTCCGGCGGCCCTGTTCTGCGCAATGGTCGCGTGGTGGGCGTGAATGGCACAGTCTACGGCCTGGGGCCGACGGACGCTGCACGCTCGAACATGTCAGCTAACTTGAGCAACCTGCCGAAATAATAGCAAAGTAGCATTGGATAGATAAATACATCGCCACCATCGCAGTTCCTGCGAAGATTCTGTCTCATCCTTAATTATTTATTTCTATAGCCATTTGTCATATATTATTTGGACACTCTCACAAACAGCCCTGTTATCCACCTCAAATGCACGAAGAGTGTCGTAGAGATTATCCAGCATGCTGTCTGCGGTACCCCCTGGGCGAAACCCCGGTCCAGGCGCGGAATGCCCGGCTAAAAGTCGATGCGTTTTGATAGCCGAGTGAAAGGGTGATATCGAGTAAGTTGGCATCCGAGTTTTTAAGCAGTGTCTATAGTGGACCCCGTATTTAAGACAGTAGTTTAAGCTATGTGCTGTCATGAGGAATGAGAGCAAATGAGAACAGTAAAAAAGCGGAAGGTCTACTCAGCGGAGTTCAAGGCAAAGATCGGTCTTGAGGCGCTCCGAGGGGAAAAGACGATCAATGAAATTGGTCATGCTCATGGTGTCCACCCAGCCCAGGTTGGCCAGTGGAAGAAGGCAATACAGGAGGAAGCCAAGGCCCTGTTTGAAGGCAAGCGTGGTCCCAAACCGGTTGCAGTGGCGGAGTACCGGGAGCCTGAGCGGTTGCACAGCGAAATAGGCAAGCTGAAGATGGAACTCGACTGGTTAAAAAAAGTCGGGGGTGAGCCTGTGATGATGCGTCAGACGTGGGTCAATCAAGAGGATGATGTCAGTATAGTCAGGCAGTGCGCCCTGGCTGGGATATCACGTAGCACGGTGTATGCACGCCGGCAACCCCGCACGATCGATGAAGGCGAGCTGCTGGTCTGTCGTCTGATCGATGAAGAGTATACCCGGCATCCGTTCTACGGCAGCCGTAAAATGGTCGTATTCCTCAAGAAGGCAGGCCATATTGTCAATCGTAAGCGGGTGCAGCGATTGATGCGCAGGATGGGACTGGCGGCCATGGCGTCAGGACCTCACACCAGCCGTCCTCACCCTGAACGCAAGGTTTACCCCTGTCTTCTACGTGGCGTTGCTGTCGTCAGGCCCAACCAGGTGTGGAGCACGGATATCACCTATATCCGGCAGGCACATGGCTTTGCCTACCTGGTCGCGATCATCGACTGGTACTCACGCCGGGTGCTCAGTTGGCGGATCAGCAATACCATGGAAGCGGTGTTCTGTGTCGATTGCCTGGAGGATGCCATCCGCACCCATGGCAAGCCGGAGATCTTCAATAGTGATCAAGGTTCACAGTTCACCAGTGAGGCCTTTACCGGCGTGCTCCAGCGAGAGAACATTACCATCAGTATGGATGG
>JAQYVP010000115.1 GCA_030145485.1 Chromatiales bacterium | reverse complement strand
TTCATCTGTGACTGAAATTTCAGGGTTTTCGTACGATGGGATGTGTGACAACAGCTCCCAGTAGCAGACATAATACTTCTCGTGCATTCTGCCGCCGCGCACCACAAAGCCCTCCTCCTTCTCACCGGAGCCATCGAGCGCCCCGCCAACGATATCATCCTGCTCCAGGATGTGGATATTGTCACCGGGCATCCCCGCATCCTTGATCAGATAGACTGCGCTTGCCAGAGATGCGATGCCGCCACCGACCAGGTAGACTTTTGATGCTTTTGGATTGTTGTTTTTTGATGGTTTACTCATATTTCTCTCTTCAGTTGTTTTTTGTTATTTCGTCCGCTCTCATCAACCCCGTGTATTGCTTGCATCAATTGTAGAGGGGGTATCCTCCCTACCGTCTATTTGAAACTATGCGCGAGCTCAACACTTCATGCCTCTTCTTCACTTCCCAGCCAGCGATAGACAACGCCTGCAAGCAGCGCACCGACGATGGGGGCTAGCCAAAACAGCCACAGCTGCGTCAGCGCCCAGTCACCCTGAAAAATGGCTACGCCGGTGCTGCGCGCCGGATTCACAGAGGTATTGGTGACCGGGATGCTGATCAGGTGAATCAGGGTCAATCCCAGGCCGATGGCGATAGGCGCAAAACCAGCTGGCGCACGCTTGTCAGTGGCGCCCAGGATAATGATCAAAAACATGAAGGTCATCACCACCTCTGTCACCAGTGCCGCCGTCAGGCTGTAACCGCCCGGAGAATGTTCACCAAAACCATTGGAAGCGAAGCCGCTTGCTGCCACATCGAATCCAGCCTGCCCGCTGGCAATCACATAGAGCACCGCCGCGCCGGCGATACCTCCAGCCACCTGGGCGGCAATATATGGACCCAGTTCGGCTGCCGGGAAGCGGCCGCCCATCCACAGACCAAATGAGACAGCCGGATTGAGATGGCAACCGGAGATGTGACCGATGGCGTAGGCCATGGTCATCACGGTGAGTCCGAATGCAAGGGAAACTCCCAGCCAGCCGATGCCGACATCGGCAACACCCGCAGCCAGCACCGCACTGCCGCAACCGCCTAGCACCAGCCAAAATGTACCAATAAACTCTGCACCCAGTTTTTTTATCATGTTTGTCGCTCTCGTTTTGATGATTCAAATTCGATTGACATTGTGCCAGCAATTCAGGCCTCGTCCACTAATAATTTTCTGACTCTAGGAAAGTGTTCTGAAGAACATTCGATTTCTATTGACATATCCCAATTGCTTATCTACTCTGATTCTCAATAAAACAAACAGCCATTGCCAATATGAGAGTCCACCATGAGTGACGAGCAAGTAAAGCAGCAGTACCCCGGCAGCGAGATCGATGTCCAGTGGGACAGCCGCTTATGTATACACATTTCCGAGTGTGGCAATGCCAAAGGGGAGCTGTTTATCATGGGACGTGATCCCTGGTGCTCTCCGGACATCAGCTCCAAAGAGGAGGTGCGCGAGATCGTCGGACGCTGCCCGACAGGCGCCTTGAGTTACGTTGACAAAGAGGGCAAAGCGGAGCAACCTGCCGCTGAAAATAGTGTCGTCGTCTCCTGCAATGGCCCGCTCTTCATCAGTGGCGACCTGGATCTGGAGGGTGCGCCGCAAGATATGCCCGGTGTGCAATTCCGTGTTGCCCTGTGCCGCTGCGGCGAATCTGCAAACAAACCTTTCTGTGACAACAGCCACCGGAAAGCAGGCTTCAGCGATTACGGCTCAGTGGGTGAAACAGGTCCCGGATTAAAAGAAAAAGGGGGCAAACTCAACATCAAACCATTGCCGGACGGGCCGCTGCTCGTCAACGGCAACCTGACTATCCTCTCCGGCAGCGGGCGCATCGCATGGCAAGGCACTGATGCGGCCTTGTGCCGCTGTGGAGCCTCGAAGAACAAACCCTTTTGCGACGGCAGCCACAAGGCAGCAGGCTTCAAGAGTTAGAGGTTCATTTCTGCACAGCTCCTTTGCCTTTCTGCTGCTCGCAGGCCAAATGCTCCAGTTCAGCAGCGTCATCCGGACTCAGATGACGCCACGGAAGGGGGATGAGTCCTGGTACGCGTTGCTGGAAACGTGCATAAGCAGCCCCGTAGCAGTGCAACAGCTTACGTTCCTCCAGTCGTGATCCGAACAGAAAATAGAGGCTGGCCATGGATACCGTGATCAACAGCGGCGCATTCATATCTCTGCTCCACATAAGAACCAGCGCAAAGAAATACCACGGGTGCCGTACATAACGATGGACGGGAGAGATGAGCAGGTGCTCCTGATCCTCGACATGGGTTTCCCGCTCCTGTAGCTGCCGGGCGCCTATGAATTCACCGCTATCGTAATAATGTAGAGTCCACAGGAAACCGGCAATGGCGAGTATCGCCAGGCCGTTGGCCAACCAGCCCATGACTCCGCTCCATTGCCACAACGGGGCAGCATCAATGCGATAGGTCAACCACACCAGCGGCAGCATCAGTATGACTGCAACAGCATTGAAAAACAGACGGTAGGCGGGCAGCCAGCCAGGGTGGTGGCGCTCCACCCAGTGCTTGACCATCAGGGATGCCAATAATGAGTGCAGCAGAAAATAGGCGATCCAGCCCAGCGCCAGGACAATGAGTGGTGTGGTCGAGTGCAAGAATATTAGACGGGATTATTACGCCGTACCCTGACCGTACTCTTCCAGAAAATAAACTTCGGGTGCCTCGATCACTCCGGCGGCATCCATTACCTCTTTCAAGTCCGGGTTAGCCATAAATGTGCGTGCATTGTCCAGGTTGTCCCACACAAACAGCAGCCACAGATTATTCGGGTCGTCGTCAGGATGAAAGATCTGGTAGGATTTTTCGCCACTGGCGCGCCGCGTCTCACTAAAGTCATCGAAAGCTGCCTTCCAGGTCGCATAGTCTCTGGTTTTGTGGCGTATAAGAAGATAAGCCATGTTTTTATTCTCCTGTTGAGATTTTTTATCACATCACGACTTGTGATGGTTAAAGCATAGACCAGAAATCTCACTTCACAAGGTGGGAAAACAACAAGTAATTTAAGTGTTTAGCGCCGCCGCATGGTATGCGATATGCTCACCAATGAAACTGGCGATAAAATGATAACTATGATCGTAGCCCTCCTGCATCCTTAATGTCAGGGGTTGGCTCACTGCATTGCAGACGGCTTGAAGGCTTTCAGGCAACAATTGTCCCTCGTCATAAAATTCGTCATCCGTCCCCTGGTCGATAAGAATATCACTGAATTTTGCGCCCTCTTTTATAAGCAGGGTCGCATCATATGCTTTCCATGTTTGAGAGTCGCCACCCAGATAAGCACCGAAACATCCCTTGCCCCAGCCACACTCAAGCGGGTTGCAGATGGGAGAAAATGCAGAGACAGATCGATAACTTCGAGGGTTTTTCAATGCACAGATCAATGCACCGTGCCCTCCCATGGAGTGGCCGGAGATCGACTTGACACCGGTCAGTATTGGCAAGCCGGATTCGACTAGTTGCGGTAGCTCCCGGGTCACATAGTCATACATGCGGTAATGTTTTTTCCACGGGGATTGCGTAGCATTGAGGTAGAAACCGGCGCCCTGCCCCAAATCATAGCGATCGATCTCATCAGGCACGTCTTCCCCTCGCGGACTGGTATCAGGAAAAATCACAGCGACGCCATGTTCTGCAGCATAGCGCTGCATACCAGCCTTGGTGCGTGCATTATCATCGGTGCAAGTCAGTCCGGACAACCAGTATAGAGCAGGAACTTTTTTTGTTTCCGCCTGTGGAGGCAGATAAACAGAAAAGCTCATTTTGCAATGGCAGGTCGTTGAGTCGTGCTCGTAGCGGTTTAAATATCCGCCTGACTCCTTTATCGATTCTATCTGTTTCATATTACAAAAGAATAATGACTATTAAAAAATAATGACCGAACGAATACTTTTACCACTGTGCATCAGATCAAAAGCGGTATTGATCTCTTCCAACGGCATGCTATGGGTTACCAGGGAGTCCAATTCAATCTCGCCGCTCATGTACCTGTCAACATAACCGGGCAACTCGGTCCTGCCTTTGACGCCGCCAAATGCGGTTCCCTTCCAGGTGCGGCCAACTACCAGGTTGAATGGACGGGTCTCGATAGTTTGTCCTGCGCCTGCCACGCCAATCACCGTAGAGACCCCCCATCCCATATGCGTACACTCCAGAGCATCACGCATGACGTGCGTATTGCCAATACATTCAAAAGAGTAATCCGGACCACCATTGAAGGTGTCCTGCATGTATTCAACAAATGAACCATCGATCTCATCCGGGTTCACAAAGTCCGTGGCGCCAAGCTGTTTTGCGAATTCAAATTTGTCCGGGTTAATGTCAATTCCTATGATGCGCTCAGCGCCCGCCATGACTGCACCTTGAATACAGGACAAGCCAATACCACCCAAACCAAACACAGCCACGCTTGAACCTGGCTCGACTTTTGCTGTATTTAGCACTGCGCCAATCCCTGTGGTTACGCCGCATCCCAACAGGCAAACTTTTTCCAGTGGCGCCGCCTTATTGATTTTTGCCAGCGCAATTTCAGGCACGACAGTATATTCAGAAAAAGTCGAGCACCCCATGTAATGAAAAATGTCCTTTCCTTTGTGGGAAAAACGCCTGGTTCCATCAGGCATATAACCTGTCCACACCGTGCCTGCAATCGATTGGCACAAGTTCGTCTTGTCAGACTTGCAATATTCACATTCACCACATTCCGGAATGTACAGTGGAATGACATGATCACCGACTTCCAGAGATTTAACTCCTGCTCCCAACTCAACCACCTCGCAGCCACCTTCATGCCCTAAAACACAAGGAAAGGAACCTTCCGGATCATCTCCAGACAAGGTAAATGCATCTGTATGGCAAACACCGGAGGCAATTGTCCTTAACAACACCTCTCCCTCTTTGGGACCCATAACCTCTATCTCTTCAATCGATAGTGGTTTTTTTGCTTCCCAGGCAACCGCTGCTCTCGCTTTCATTAATTCATCTCGTTTAATTATTCGTTAATGATTTGTAACAACCGCTCATAGACCAGATCAAAATCATCGTAGTCGTCGGATACCAGCTGTGACTGTATATCCTGTCCGAGTATTGAAAATAACTCTTGTTTCTGGTTATTAGATAAGGTTTCATTTTTAATCAGCTCACGGGCTCTCTCCCATGCCTCTTTGGCCGGGGTTTGCACTGCCAACATACAACAGCCATCGACCAGCTCGCCAGACTTGAGCATTTGACGTATTTTATCTGCTTGTTTCTCTATCTGCGCAAGGTTAAAACTCAATTTTCATCCATGTTTTCCTTTACTGAAGTTTCATTACTAATTAGCTTTACTGTTCATATCAATCATCTCAGATATCTCTAGCGTGCCATTGATCTCGAGAAACGGACAGGATTTCGCTGCCTCCAGCGCTTCATCCATCGAAGCCATTTTGATGATGCTAAGCCCCGACATCGCTGAGGTGGTACCGGGCTCA
>JAQYVP010000097.1 GCA_030145485.1 Chromatiales bacterium | reverse complement strand
TGAAGTAAGTTCGTAATATTATGGATTCTCAAGCGCATTTTATCACAATTTTCAATAGAAAACAGTGTGCTAAGCAACCTCCTGGCAATTCTCAATACATATTAAAAAGCGTCAACATTTTAAAAGATTTGTACCACGAAGCACACGAAGACCACGAAGAATCAGTTGGTTACAAAGAAAGCTTGTAACATCTCAATAACTCCGTGCATTGAATGTATTTTGTTAAAAAAGATGTCATTGCCGCGTCGCCTCCGGCTCCTCGCAATGACGATATTCACACGGGGTTATTGAGAAATTACGAAAGCTTCGTGCTCTTCGTGTGCTTCGTGGTGAGTATCTCTCTACATTTAGAATTACTGGCAACCTTCATGCTAACATTCATGCCACTATTTTGTGTGCCGGGGATCTGCGGTTGAGACAACTCTATACACTGTTAATCTATCTGTTATCACCATTTCTGGTGCTGAGATTGTGGCTGCGCGGACGAAAGAATCCCGGTTACAGGCAGCGTATTGGTGAGCGTTTTGGTTTTATTTCGCAGCAGATTCCGTACCAATGCATCTGGATCCATGCAGTCTCCGTGGGTGAATCCCAGGCAACCCAGCCGCTGGTTCGCTGGTTAAATGAGCAGTTTCCGGGAACGGCGATCGTGATTTCCACCACCACACCAACGGGTGCTGACAGGGTCCGGGAATTGTATCAGCAGGAGGTGACGCACCTCTATTTTCCGTTCGACATGCCCGGCGCCATCAAGCGTGTATTGCAACGGTTGCGTCCACAGATCCTGATCATCATGGAGACCGAGATATGGCCAAATCTGTTGCACATCTGTAAACAAAGGGCACTCCCGGTAGTTCTGGCCAATGCGCGTCTTTCAGCCGCTTCGGCAAAAGGTTATCTACGTGTTGCCGGCATGACGCGTGAAGCGCTGCAGGGTTTTAGTGCAATTGCGGTACAGAATTCCGACGATGCACAACGCTTTATTGATCTGGGTGCAGACAAACAGCATCTCCACCTGTGTGGTTCCATCAAGTTCGATGTGCGCATCCCTGCCAGTGTCCGTGAGCAGGGCGCATTGTTAAAAGCGGCCTGCGGTACTGAGCGCCCGGTGTGGATTGCCGCCAGCACCCACGCGGGTGAAGATGAGATTGCTGTACGTGTTCATCAACAACTCATGCAGCGCTTCCCGAATGCATTGTTGATTCTGACTCCCCGTCATCCTGAACGTTTTACCAGTGTGGCAGCCATGATTGAAAAATCAGCTCTCTCCTGGTCCAGACGCTCTGAGATCCCTGTTTGCAAGCCAGGCATAGCGGTCTATCTTGGCGACACCATGGGTGAACTGACGGTGTTTTATGCCGCCTCCGACATTGCTTTTGTCGGTGGCAGCCTGGCATCGACCGGCGGTCATAATATTCTCGAACCCGCTTCTCTGGGCTTGCCGGTGATCGTGGGGCCGCACATGACGAACTTTTTGTCGATCACTGCGCTGCTGAAGGAGGCGGGAGCATTGCAGCAGATTGAAGATGAGGCAGCCCTGCTGCAGGCGCTGGAACAGATATTTGATGATGCCGATATGCGCCATGCAATGGGACAGTCCGGAATCGATGTGGTACAGGCCAATCAGGGCGCACTGGACTGTGTTTCCGGCGTCGTCAGTGATTTGATGCGAGGCAGGGGATGAAGCTGTTGGTGTTCTCCTGGCTGTATAAAACAGTCGTGAGCACCATCATGTTCACTTGCCGGGTGAAATACTTCGGCAAGGAGATTGAAGAGCAACTCAAGAGGCAGGGGAAAACCTGGATCTATGCCGCCTGGCATGAAAATACCGCGATGACGGCATGGTTCATCCGCAATCAACAAGTTGCAATGATGGCGAGTGACAGCAGGGATGGAGAACTCATTGCCAGGGGCATCAGCCGTTTTGGTAATATTCCGGTGCGTGGCTCCGCCTCCAAAGGCGGGGCGAAAGCGGTCAAGGCAATGGTGAAATTGCTGCAACAGGGCCACTCTGCGGCAATAACACCGGATGGACCACGCGGCCCGGTGCGTCAATTGCAGAAAGGGGTACTCTATATCAGTCTGATATCAGGAAGCCCGATCGTGGCGGCCCATATCGCGGCCAGCCGGGAGTGGGTTTTCCCCTCCTGGGACAAGCATCGGTTGCCCAAGCCGTTCAGCAAGGTGGTGGTCTCCTACAGCGATCCTTATTATGTAGACAGGAAACAACTCAAGCAGCATGAAGCGGCCGTGATAACGGAAGTCCAGCAGTTGATGCAGCAGAATGTGGAGAGGGTAGAGCAGGAGCTATCGATCAAAAAATAAACGCTTCTGCAAGCGGGGCATTCTGCAGCGGTGCAATCTCTGTTTCAAACAAGTTTTCACGCCGAAAAGCATCTTCACGCACGCGTGTGATCAGCTGTGCTGTTGCAGCAGGACCAACGCCAACGATCTCAAACAGGCGTCCACCGACGGCCAGCATCTTTTCAAAATAGTCACTGCTTGCAGGAAGACCTCCAGTCACTGCAATGACATCAAATTTGTGGAGCACGGTGTCAAATATATCGCCAACCAGCAGATTGACATCACTGATTCCGATAGTCGAAAGATGCTGTTGCGCCTGTTGGGAGAGTGCTTCATGAATCTCGATGGAGGTGACCTCGTCGCTCAACCAGTCGAGACAGGCAGTCAGGTAGCCGCTGCCCGTGCCAACTTCGAGAACCTTGTCACCCGGCTTGACCTGCAGTGCCTGCAGCAGACGCGCCTCGATTTTTGGCTCCATCATCCGCTGGCCATTGGCCAGCGGCACCTGGATATCGGCAAAAGCGAGTTTTTTGTAGTTATGCGGCACAAAATGTTCGCGAGGTATCTGCTTCATGATCTTCAGTACATCGTTATCCGCAACATTCCACGGTCGGATTTGCTGCTCGATCATGTTAAATCTGGCCTGTTCCTGGTTCATGGTTCCTGCCTCACAATTGCCTTGAACTTCATACATGCGTGAAGGTTATGCGCTTGCAGAGGGATGGTCAACTGTATTCCACGAAATAACCACCCAGATAAAAAAATAGGGCGCTGTGATAGCACTGTTTCGGCTTCTCTGTGGCAAAATAGACATCATCGAGCAACAAACCTCTAACAAACCTCTAGAGAGAGCATGACTGCTATAACGCTTAAACCAGATGACCTTTACACAAGCTGTCATCCTGGCGACATTCCCTATGCAGTGACTTCCGATGCCGTTGCCTGCGGAGCCGTCATTCCGGGGCAGCAGCGTGCACTCGATGCAATCGAGTTCGGCGTCGGTATGCGTCGTGATAATTATCACCTCTATGTTGCAGGCTCCAATGGCCTTGGCAAGCATGCCGTCGTCAACCGCCTGTTGAAACAGTTGGCGGCGGATCAGGAAACCCCGCCTGACTGGTGTTATGTCAATAATCCGGAGGGTTTCTACGCACCCAATGCTATCGAGTTGCCGGCTGGAATGGGGGTGCAATTGCGCCAGGACATGAGCCGTCTGATCCGGGATCTCTCCATTGCTGTTCCGGCGGCATTTGAGAGTGATGAGTATCGCAGTCGTGTGCAGCAGATCGAGGATCGCAGTGAAGAGAAAAAGGAGCATACGCTTGGAGAGCTGGCGGATCGCGCCCTGGGCCAGGGCGTGTTGCTGACACGCACCGAATCCGGTTATAAGCTCTCTCCGACAAACAGTGATCAACCGATGGAGGCAGATGAATTCAAACAGCTGCGCCAGGTCGAGCAGGACCGCATCGAGGCGTTGATCGATGCGCTGAAACAGGAGCTGAAAGCCGTTCTGTTGAAAATACCTGCGTGGGCGAAGGAGGCTATGGAAAAGCTCAGAGAACTCAACAGATCGCTGGCGAGCAGCACCGTCGATCAATATTTTCCCGAGTTGCTGCAAAAATATGCGGCCCTGCCTGGTGTGACAGCTTACCTGGGCTCTGTGCATGATGACATTATTGCAAAGATTGAAGACTTTCTGCCGGACGAATCTGCTGATCCGGGCATCGAGAACCGGCAGCAGCCTGCATCCGCCGAACTGCAACGATTCGAGGTCAATGTGCTGGTGGATAACAGTCAGCTGCAGGGAGTCCCCGTCATTTACGAGGATAATCCGACCTATAACAATTTGGCGGGAAGAATCGAACATATCGCAGAGTATGGAACCATGATCACGAACTTTTCGTTGATCAAGCCGGGTGCGTTGCACAGGGCGAATGGTGGCTATTTGATTCTGGATGCTGACAAAATTCTTAATCATGATTTTGCCTGGGAGTTGTTGAAGCGTGCGCTCTATGCAAAAGAGATTCGCATCGAGACACTGGAGCATGCACTGAGCCTGGTGAATACCATCTCCCTGGAACCGCAAACCATCCCGCTGCACATCAAGCTCATCCTGGTTGGAAGCCACTCGATCTACGGGCTGCTGAAATCTCATGATCCTGAATTTGACGAACTGTTCAAGGTGATGGTTGATTTTGCCGGAGACCTTATTCGTGATGCAGCATCCACGCAGCAGTTTGCAGCACTGATAGCCGACATGGTCAAGCAGAATGATCTTCTGGTGGTAACGCGTGACGCTGCCGCACGCATTATTGAGTACGCCTCCCGCGAGGCTGATGATGCTGAAAAGCTATCCCTGCACCTGGGCTGCATCAAGGATCTGCTGATGGAGTCAGATTACTGGGCAAGAGGCGACAAGCATCAGCAGATCTCACGCCGTGACGTTCAACAGGCGATTGATGCGCGTCTGTATCGCTGTGATCAGTTGCGTGAGATTATGCATGAAGAGATCCTGCGCAACACGGTGCTGATCGATACCCGTGGAGAATGCGCCGGACAGGTCAATGCCCTCACGGTCATCCACTCGGGTGACTTCAGCTTCGGTCAACCTTCACGTATTACGGCGACAGCGCATCTCGGTGATGGCAAGGTGGTTGACATCGAGCGTGAAGTCGAGCTGGGAGGGCCGATCCACTCCAAGGGTGTGTTGATTCTCTCATCCTGCCTTGCGCACCGCTATGCACAGAAGCAGACCCTGGCGTTAGGCGCGACACTGGTTTTCGAACAAAACTATGCGGAGGTGGAGGGTGACAGCGCCTCGGTCGCTGAATTCTGTGCGCTGCTCTCTGCACTGGCGAAACTTCCAATTCGTCAGGATCTTGCCGTTACAGGATCGATGAACCAGTTTGGCCAGGTGCAGGCAATTGGAGGTGTGAACCAGAAAATCGAGGGCTTCTATGATATCTGCAACACGCGTGGTTTGACAGGTGCGCAGGGCGTCATCATCCCGTGCGCCAATATCAAGCATCTAATGTTGCGCCAGGACGTCGTGGATGCTGTTGTGCAGAAAAAGTTTCACATCACTGCCATCGACGAGGTTGACGAGGCGCTGGAACTGCTGACAGGATTGCTGGCAGGTGAGTTGGACAAAAAGGACAATTATGCACAGGGATCAATCAATGCGCTGGTTGTTGAAAGACTGGATGAACTGCACAAACTGCATAAACAGTCGTCCGATGATGAACATGATGAGTAATAACCCTGCTTATTGTTTTGTGTCAAACACCTCGTCCCCGTTCGGTTCCGAATGCGCCGTCTGGTTCATCTGCTGACGGAATTTGGAGAGTTCGAAATACATTCTCAGGCGGGCGCGGCTCTGGTTGCCTAGCGGGCGATGTTCCGCCAAACAATGCCATGGATTCATCTTCAGGCGTTTGGCAAATTCGAACTGGGCATCGAAGTCAAATTTTTGCCTGGGGATATGCACCCTGGCTGCCGGGATAAAGGGGGAGAGTTTCTCCGGCCAGCGAATGGCGGCGTTTTCGATTGGCATGCGGTGCGGATCGGTTTGCAGCTGGATCATCAGGTCAAACTCGACATCTTTTTTGTCCAGCGTTCTGATCATGTTTTCCCGCAGGTAGTTTGGCGGTGGTGTGCCGAAGGGCAACCCGGGAATTTCTGTATCAACCGTTGATTTCGGCACGAATGAGTACATCATTGCCTGGCCTTCGCCGAGCAGGTAGGGGACGCAGCTCCAGTAACGCTGGCCCAGCGGATTGTACTGGGTCTCGTTCCACAGGCTTTGCATGACAAAATCAAGCAGGTGTGGATCCTTCGGA
>JAQYVP010000239.1 GCA_030145485.1 Chromatiales bacterium | reverse complement strand
GTGACCAATGCACGCATCTACCTGGAGATCATGCAACTGCAGGGCGGGTTTGCCGAGTGGGTGTGGCAGTTTGTTGACGGCGAACCTGTCAATAATGATTTTCACAACATGGAGGATGTGCCGGCCAATACGCCGCGATCAGACCTGATGACCCGGGAGATGAAAAAACGCGGATTTAAATTTGTCGGCACGACCATCTGTTATGCCTTCATGCAAGCGACAGGCATGGTGAATGACCACACCACCGACTGTTTTCGCCATCAGCGGGTTATAGATTTAGGAAGTAGCCAGTAGCCCTTACTGCAGCAGGGCCTGGTGATCGCTCTTCTTCAGTCTGGCGCCGAAGGTAGAGACAATTTGCGAGGCTGCACGGCTGGCGAGTTCACCGGCCTGGCGGTCACTCATGCCGTGGGTTACTGCATAAAGAAAGGTGCCGGCAAACATATCCCCGGCGCCATTGGTGTCGATAGCCTGGGTGGGAACGGCATCGATGCTGATGCGCCCGTTGCCGTTGATAATCAATGCACCTTTGCTGCCCAGGGTAACCACCAGTTTTGTGGCGATCCGGCAAAGCTCCTCGATGGCCTCGTCAAGACTCTCCTTGTTGGTATAAATCCGTGCTTCCTCCTCATTGCAAAACAGGATATCGACACCATCGCCGACGATTTCGCTGACACCGTCACGGAAATAGTTCACCATCGAGGGGTCGGAAAATGTCATCGCCGTCTTGACCTGATGCTCGGCGGCCATTTCACGCGCTTTGCACACAGCGGCGCGTGAAAGATCGGAGGTCACCAGATAGCCTTCGATATAGAGATATTGCGACTGTTTGAGATCCTCCAGATGGAGTTCATTGACGGAAAAATCTGTCGTAATGCCGAGAAAGGTGTTCATGGTGCGTTCGGCATCCGGTGTGACCATCACCATGCACTTGCCGGTCTTGCCCTCTTTCTTCACCTGATCGAGACGGGTCTTGACGCCGGCAGCATGCAGGTCGTGCATGTAGAACTGACCCTGCTCATCATCACCAACCTTGCAGGCATAGAAGGTATTGCCGCCGAACTGACTGATAGCGACCATGGTGTTGGCTGCCGAGCCGCCGCCGGCGCGTTTTTTGAGGCCGAACTCCTGCTTTAGATCATCCAGCAGCTGAAGATGCGCTTCATTATCGATCAGCGTCATCACTCTTTTTTCAATCTGCTGTTGTTGTAAAAATTCGTCGCTGACTTCAAACTCTTTATCGACCAGCGCATTGCCGATGCCGTAGACGTGGTATTTCATGAAGGAGCCGTTTTTTGAGGAGAAATGTAACCGCGTATTTTAGCTGAAATCAGAAAGGATGTCCGTGTGTTTTGTCACTTCTCAATAATTCTGCGTAGGAAGCAGAGTTGGGAGTCAGCTTTTCAGGGCTGTATAAAACAGGGATGTTTTATCAGAGCGTACATGGATGTATTCACAGCGGCGCTGAAAGGCCGATCCCGACCCTGCACAGACTCGAACTATGCACAGACTTTTTGAGAAATCACCTGTAGAGCCGTTAAATTCTAAGTAGTTCAGCAGTCATTGTCGAGAAAATCAGAACTGACTTCCCGCATATGTTGCAGTTTGGGTGTAAATTCCTGCCAGTGCTGCAGGTAGCTTTTTGCGGTGAGTGGATGGATCTGCGATGCAGCGATATCGGCTAGCGGTTTGAGTACGAAAGCGTAGCCAAGAATATCCTCCCTGGGGAGTTGTTTCCCGCTCACCGAGATGATCTGGTTTCCATAGGTGAGCAGGTCGATGTCGATGCTTCTGGAGCTGAACTTGTGTTCCCCGCGCATGCGTCCAAGGTCATCCTCCACGCGGTAGAGCAGGGTGATCAGCTCTTCGGGACTCTGTTCGGTTTCAAAACCGGCGATGAGGTTGTAGAAGTCAGGCCCGCTGAAACCTTCTGCAGTTGATTCGTATACCGGTGAGACCTGCGCCTCACCGAGGAGTTCACCGAGCCGGCGCATTGCCATGCAGAGATGACGCTTTCTCTGCTGGTTGCTGCCCAGGCTTAACCAGATTTGCGGCATTTTGAGGGGGCTAACTGAACATACGAGGAACGATGGCATCCATATCGGTTGCCGTGATGCCAAGCTGCTGCAGACCGTTGTGTGTACACACTGAGGGCTGCTGCAATGAGTTGTAGTTATCCATGGTGAAGGGTTTGCCGGGCATCACGCCGAGAATCTTTGCCTGTAGACGCGACATGGCGTCTCCCAGTGCTATGACGTTTTTATGCATTCCCTTGATGTGAGCAATATATTCAACGATTTCCTGCAATGTCAATGTGCGCGGACCACACAATTCGTAACTTTTTCCAAAGGTGGATGCATCCGTCAGCGCCCTGAGGAAGGCAGCCGTCACATCGCCCACATAGACCGGAGAGAATTTTGCCCCGGCACAAGCTAGCGGTAGTGGTCCTGGTATCATCATCAGTTGAGCAAAGCGGTTGATGAAGCTGTCATTGCCGCCAAAGATGACCGAGGGACGGAAACTTGTCACCTTGACATCATTGCTGCTTTGCATGAGCATCAGATTTTCACCCTTGCCCTTGCTTTTCAGGTAGTTGCTGGCGCCATTGGTCTCGTCTGCATTGAGTGCACTCATGTGCAGCAGCCGTTTGACGCCACTTTGTTGAGCGGCCTCGAGGATTTTTTCAGCCGCCTCGACATGGATCTCCTCAAAGCTGCAGCTGTTGCTTTCATTGAGAATGCCCAGCAGATTGATGACAGCATCACAGCCGTCGAATTGGCTTTTGAGTGAAGCAACATCAAGTTGGCCAAGCATGGTCAGTTCACAGCCAGGCTGTACTTCGAGGCTTGTGTAGCGGTGAGGACGACGCGCCGGTATGCGGCACTCGATACCTGCGTTGGCAAATTTGGGAACTAAATGGTGGCCGACAAAACCAGTGCCGCCAATGATGCATGCTTTATGAATTTTCATGACTGAGTGTTCACTTCGTTTGATTCTACATGTACGATAAACAGATTCTTTCACCATGACAACCGATATAACAAAAAAATGGACTTCTCACTGCTAGCAGGCAACCTTCCAGCCTATCTGATCACTGGCGCCATTGCCGGGATCATGGCCGGCATGCTGGGTGTTGGCGGCGGTTTGGTGATAGTTCCGGTGCTGGTATGGCTGTTTCGTCAACAGGGCATGGATGAGTCCGTCGTGATGCATATCGCTGTTGGCTCTTCACTGGCAACCATCATTGTCACCTCGATTGGCTCCATTCAGGCGCATCAGCGGCATGGCGCAGTGTTGTGGGATCAGGTCAAGGCGCTGACCCCAGGTATTCTTGTCGGAGCGCTGGCGGGTGCGGCAGTTGCCGAGCAGTTGCCGACACTCTGGCTGCAGCGGCTGTTTGCGATCTTTGTCATCGTTATCGGACTACGCATGGCGATGAATGCATCGGTGCAAGCGCAACGAACCGTGCCGGGTTCTGCCGCTTCGATGTTTGCAGGTGGTGTCATTGGTCTCGTTTCATCGATCGTCGGCATCGGAGGGGGATCGCTGACCGTGCCCTGGCTAAGCTGGCATCGAATTCCAATGGTGAATGCCGTCGCGACTTCCAGCGCCTGCGGTCTGCCTATTGCTGTTGCCGGCGCCATTGGTTTCGCCTGGAGCGGATGGGATAAAAGCGCCTTGCCGGAGTTATCGACAGGCTATCTCTATTGGCCGGCTATCGCCGGAATCGTGCTCAGCAGTTATCTGCTGGCTCCGCTGGGGGCGAAGCTTGCACATCGGTTACCTGTCGCTGTGCTGCGGCGGGTTTTTGCGTTTCTGCTGCTGCTCATAGGTTTCCGGCTTCTCATTTGAGCCGGGGTGTCTGGCATTATTGATATCAGAGCGGGTGGGGAAACTGGTGCGTTGATAGAGGTAAAGGGTACCGTTGCTGTCGCGAAGAGCCAGCAGTTTTCCCCTGAGTCCATATTCAAAGCGAGAGATCTCGCCACTTTCAGGAAAGCCGACGAACAGCAGTCGTTTGCCAACCAGCAGGCGCGCATCACGGTATTCGCCCTGGTTGTAAAAGCGCACCCAGCCATCCATGATCCACAGGCCGTCACCGGACTTTCCTTTCCAGCGACCCTCCACGCGCAGTTCCGGTGCGACGGGTTTGGCGCCAATTGCCGATTCAAACGGGTAGTTCTCCTCTCCAAAGGGTGACTCGATCGAGCGGTAATAGCGGCGTGAACTTCCATCTTTGAGAATCTCCCTGGGGCGCATGGCGTCCAGCATCGTCTGCATTCCAGTGACGAACGGAGATTCAATGGTTCGGTACTCTGCATGTGCCGCATTGCTGAGGAGAAGCAGTGACATGAGGGCAAGTGTTGTTTTCATCGAATTCCGCAGTACGTATCAACAAATTCCAACAATACAATAGATGCTTTTTTTAGAGATGTACAGATGGATTTTTTTTGCCACAGATTCACACAGATAAACACGGATTTAGTGATTTCTCAATAATCTCGTGTAATTTTGAAGCTTGTGCAGGGCTGAGGTCTGCTTTACAGGGACGCGTAAATACATCCCTGGTCGCTTCCGGCATCCTGCCTCTGGCGACATTAATACATCCATGTATGTCATAAGCTCAGATAAAACATCCCTGTTTTCGGCCGCCATGGATGGCGCAAGTGCCGAAATCGCAGGAGAATTTGTTCGGCGGAAGCCCTGAATAGCAAACCCCAACCCTGCTTTCCTGCACGGAATTATTGAGAAATTAGCAGATTTAAAGATGTAATAATATCTGTGAGCATCTGTGTTTATCTGTGGATAAAGACTCTTTTTGCAGCTTACTGTGGAATAACGCCGAGTCTGTCACTGATTCTCATTGGATCGACACCCAGGCGCATGTCGTAGATGGTGGCGTAGGTCATGACGTGCTTGACGTATTTGCGGGTCTCTTTATAGGGGATCAGCTCGACCCAGATGTCAGCGGGCAGGGGTTCGCTGTCAGGCTTATGTTTTAGCCATTTTTTGACAGCTCCGGGACCTGCATTGTATGCAGCCGTCGACAGTGTCATGTTGCGGCCGAATTTCTCCATCATCATGCCCAGATAGCCCGTTCCAAGGGCGATATTGGCAGCAGGCTTGCTGAGGTCGTTGACCGAAGGGCTCGTCATCTCATGTTGACGCGCCACCTGTCGTGCTGTCGCCGGCATTAGCTGCATCAGGCCATGTGCTCCTGCCGGGGATTTGACTGCCGACATGAAGGCGCTCTCCTGGCGAAGTATGGCAAAGGCCCAGGAGGTGTCGATGTTGCGCTGCTGAGCATACTGTTCAACCAGTTCGCGGTGCTCGAGGGGGAAGCGTATCTGCATGTCATCCCAGGAGTCGGCTTTGGCAAGCGTAAAAATGGCGCGATCGAGCATTCCCCATGCATTAAAAATGACAGCAGCTGCCTGCATTGCAGGCTTGTCGAGTCGAGTCATCAGTTGGCGCCACTCACGCCGCAAATCAACATCGCGTTCAAGCAGTTGCAACTCACGCATGCGCAGCATTGCCACATCTGTTTTCATGTGGCTGACTTCACTGCCGTTGGAAGCAGTTTCTTCGTGCGCAAACTTGTATGGTGCAGAGATGTGATCACTGGCCAGATAAGCATACAAGCTGCGGTCTGTTGCAACTTTTCTGAAGAGTGCTGCGGCCGCCATTGTGTAGCCTGTTTGTTCGAGCGCGCGCGCTTTCCAGTATCGCCACTGTTGCTGCTTTTGAAGATCACCAGGCATCGTATCGATCCAGCTGAGCAGTTGCTTCCAGTCCTGGCGCAGCAGTGCTGCACGCAGACGCGCCTGTTGCAGTTCTGGATGGTCTGAGCAGGTTCCGGTTCTGAGGTAAAAAGAGTAGGCGTTCTTACCCGCTTCAGTGTAGAGGGCCAGTGCCAGTCCCCGGTCGATTTCGCAACGGTCATCAGCAGTATAGTCACTCTTTTTGAGCAGCTGCTGCCAGCGGGAGAGCGCCTTTTCAGGGTTTCTGTTTCCCAGTCGGCGTAGACCATAGCCGATGATTTCCGGCTTGAAGGGGTGGTTTCCCGGCAGGGAGGTAAGCGCTTTTGAAGGGTTTTTGCGTACCTGGATCCAGCGATGGAGCCATTTTTTATCCGCTGCAGAGAGATATTTCCCCAGATGTCTGGCAAGTTTGACATTGCCGGACTTCATTGCCAGTTGGATGCGTCGCCATACCATGGTGCCGTCCATGTGGCCGGCTTTACGCCAGCTTTTGAAAACAGTGTCACAGGCGCCCGGGAGCGTATCTCCATGCAGCCATACCTCCCCGATATGTGAATAGGCGAGATCGCTGTTATCCGTATGGATCAGGGCATCGAGGACCAGGCAGCGGAGTTTGTCGCTGTCGTCGCGTTTATCATACGTCTTGATGACCTCCACCCAACGTCCCTCCGCTGCGAGTCTGCTGAGCCAGCGCGCACGCAGCAGGTAAGCAGGACCACTGCCGGCGTAGTTCGTCAGGAATTTGGAAACCTCGCTGGAAGAGGCTGTAGAGAGGCGTTTTTTCAGCTCTTTGTATTCAAGATAGGGATACAGGGGATAATCCTTGAGCCCGGGTTTGAGTGAGTGGTACAGCCCCAGGTCACCGCGGCTATAGGCCTGTTCCGCAGCAAGAAAGTTGCTGCGCTGGGAGGTGGCGGCAACGACAGGATTTAAAATGATGAGAGCCAGCAGCAGTGAGTAAAAGAGGTAGTGCATTTGTGGTCCAGTGCTGTAAAGAATTTAACCACGGAACACACGGACAACACGGAATTGTTTCTGTTTTCTTTTTCCGTGTGTTCAGTGTGTTCCGTGGTTAAAAAGGGTTCTGTTCTGCAGGGTGGCATGAGTAGAGAGCATCCCACCATGAGGCCGGTCGTGTGCTGAATTACTGCCCGTGCGTATCATCACGGCGATATTCACCTTCGATGATATAGTGCTCCGGTCTGCTGTTGTGACTATCGACATTGACAGGGGTTATATTGCCACGGCGTTTCAGCCAGTTGAGGATCAGCCAGCGTCTGAGCGGCGGGATCAGCAGTAGAAAACCGAGGGTGTCCGTGATAAATCCCGGCAGCAGCAGCAGGATACCGATGAGTAGCAGCAGCACGCCTTCCATCATCTCGATTGCGGGTGGTTCTCCCCGCTCAAGCTGTTCGCGTACGCGAAACATGACCGCAAGACCTTGCTGACGCACCATCCAGCCGCCGACCAGCGCGGTCAGGATCACCAGCCAGATGGTTGACAATGCGCCGATCTCACTGCCAACCTCGATCAAAACATAGAGTTCCGTGGCGGGTATCAGAACGAAAATAGCAAGTAGCAGTAGAAGGGGCATATTCCGGTTTTCCTGAATGTTGGTGGATGTAGTGATTCTATATAATTATATCGGTATTGCCTTGGTGTTTTTCAACTCCCGTCTCTGGATAATGTAAGAAAGTGGCATCGGAGCGGGTCTGGAAGAGGCTGAGAGTATAATCACGAACATGAAATTGATAGTTTATTGTACCTGCCCCGATAGTCGGGTTGCACACACAATCGCGGCTTCCCTGGTGGAACAGCGTGTTGCAGCCTGTGTCAACATACTTCCGGGAGTGCGCTCGATTTACAGCTGGCAAGGTGAGATTCATGACGATGCCGAGGTTTTACTGCTGATCAAAACCGGGC
>JAQYVP010000231.1 GCA_030145485.1 Chromatiales bacterium | reverse complement strand
GAAAATTGATTATTATTAACGTGAGGAATATTTGTTGCGAAATGTTCGGTTTGATGAGTTACAGTAAGGCTGCTACGTATTATCTCAATAATCTCGTGTAATCTGAAGCTTGCGCAGGGTCGGGATCCGTTTTTCAGGGACGCGTGAATACATCCCTTGTATGCTCTGATAAAACATCCCTGTTTTATACAGCCCTGAAAAACAAATCCCAACACTGCTTTCCTGCACGGAGTTATTCGGGGATATTTTTCGGATAATCGAATAGCAGCAGCTCCCCTGCGCCGTCACTTAGATCCCGCCAGTGGTCGATCGAAAAGTCGATGACGACGATGCCGCAGGTGGGGATATTCGCTATACCAGCCTGCGCCAACTGCTCGACCAGGTTTGTCAGGCCTGGATTGTGTCCAACCAGCATGACATGACGAAGAGATGCGTCAAAGCCCCGGATTACATCGAGCAACTGCTCACTGTAGGCATGAAAAAGCCTCTCATCTGCGATGATACCTGCTGCTCGATAACCAAGTGCAGACGCGATCACTTTTGCAGTTGTCAATGCGCGCACTGCAGGGCTGGAGATGATGCTTTGCGGCGGCTCGTTGCGTGCAGCCAGGCGGCTGCCCATGCGAGGTGCATCACGTATTCCACGTTGATTCAGGGGTCGCTCAAAATCTGTGAGCCCGGGGTGATCCCAGCTGGATTTTGCATGACGGACGAGAGTCAGGGTTTTCATGCTGTTATGAAGAGTTGTTGATGCGTGCTTCTATTCTAAGCTGGAATGAACAGACATCGTGAAAAAATATTCATGATGATCACCGTGATTGAGAATGGAATGTAGTAGTATTCTTCTTCTATACAAACAAATAAAGATACCCTGATGAAAAAATTATCTCTTTTACTTCTGCTGCAAGGATTACTCTTCAGCAACTTCAGTGTGTCGGCAGATCGAGCACTTGTCGAGCGTGGTCGCTATATTTTCGATGCCGCAGGGTGCGGCGCCTGTCATGCAGGCGCGAAACCACTCGCAGGCGGGCGCCCCATTGATACGCCGTTCGGTACTTTTTACGCTCCCAATATTACGCCAGATAAAAAATTTGGTATCGGCGCCTGGAGTGAAGAGGATTTTATACGCGCCCTGCGTTATGGCAAAAGCCCGAAAAATCAAAACTATTTTCCATCTTTTCCATACACATCGTATACCGGTATGACGCGCAGGGATATGCTTGACCTGTACGCCTATTTAATGAAGCAACCTGCCTATCCTATAAAAAACAGACCGCATGACCTACAGGGGATATTTAAATCGCGTGCGATGGTCAGTCAGTGGAAAATCGCCAATTTCAGAAAAGGCCCCTTCAAACCGGATCGCTCAAAGTCTAAAGGATGGAATCGTGGCGCCTACCTGGCGAATGTACTGGGCCACTGTGGCGAGTGCCATACTCCACGCGGCGTACTTGGCGGCATGATCCAATCCCGTTTTATGGCAGGCGACCGCAAGGGACCAGGGGGTATTCCTGTTCCAAATATCACCCCCGATAAGAACACAGGGATTGGTGATTGGAAACTTCATGACCTGTACAATTTTTTTGGCAGGGGAGTAAAGCCGGACGGTTCATTTGTAACAGGACCGATGGCAGAGGTGTTTGGCGGCAGCAGCAAGCATTTGACGATGGATGACAAGATGGCGATGGCAACCTACTTGAGGTCTTTGCCGCCAATTCGGGGTGATTGATGTCTTTTCAAACAACAAATCCACCACAGGGGGTGGTCGTTGATTTTGAATAAGCGGAAAATACAAGAGGCTCGATAGAAGAGAAAAACAAAGCCACCATTTCGGTGGCTTTGTTTTTTATACAGAACCAGATTTTAAGCAGAGTACTTTTTCGCCTTTACACTCATACACAGTTTGACTGAATCATTCACCATGCCTGAGAAACTCCCCATCCCATAATCGGAACGCTTGATGGTCGTTGTCGCTCTGACCATGATATCCCCATCATCTTGTGGTGACTTGCCATTAACACCAGTCAGTTCGATATCGAAATAGACGGATTTTGTCACACCATGCAGTGTGAGTTTACCTTTCAGAACTGCTTTGGTGGGGCTTCTCCACTCGACGCCGGTGCTGACAAAGAGGATTTCCGGATATTTTTCGACATCGAAAAAATCCTCGCCCTTGATTACGTTTTTCACCAGAGAGCTTCCGGTTTCGAGGCTATTTGTATTGATAACGATAACAGCCTGTTCACTGTTAGCCTGCTGTTGATTCAGGGAAATTCCCCCCTGAACATCCTTGAAGCTTCCCTCGACATTCTTGATTTTACTGTCAACGCAAAAGCGGATCTCCGAGGTCGATGTCTGCACACGGTACATGTGACCGTTTTTAGCCGCGCTCAGCAGTGATGCCAGTACAGATTTCTCAATTTTTCCATTCTCGAACAGTGAGCAGGTCGCGCCTGCATCGGATCCGGTCGAGACAATGTTGGATGCTGCAACGGCAGCCCCTGATAGTGTATTGACAAGCAGCACCCCTGCAAGAAAAGTTCCGTTAAAAAGTTTTCTGGTATTCATGATGATACCCCTGATTACTAGAATATAAGCATATCATAATATACTAATTAATCTATGTCAAGTTGATGCAGAGAGAGAGAAGAGGAGCAGGGGTCTGGATTTATGTAGAATAACAAACATCCTGTTTATAAATTTTTACTGGGAATATGCATATTCAGTGGTATCCGGGCCATATGTACAAGGCTGGCAAAGAGATCAGGGAAGCCCTGCCGCAGGTGGACCTGATGATAGAAGTGCTGGATGCGCGCATACCATTCAGCAGTGAAAACCCCATGCTGGCAGCCCTGCGTGGCAATAAACCCTGTATCAAGCTATTGAACAAGAGCGATCTTGCAGATCCTCTGCTCACACAGCAGTGGCAGGACTATCTTAGGCGGCAGCAGGGAGTGGAGACTGTCGCTCTGCATCGCGAAGAGGTCGACAGGATCAGAAAAATTCCCGATTTATGTCGTGAAATGATCCCCGCCAGAGGCAGCGAGCATAAAAGCATACGCACCATGATCGTCGGCATTCCAAATGTCGGCAAATCCACCCTGATCAACATCCTTGCTGGAAGAAGCATCGCCAGGACAGGCAATGAGCCTGCGGTGACCAAATCACAGCAGCGCATCAACCTGCGCAACGGCATCATTCTCTCTGATACGCCGGGAGTGATGTGGCCCAATGTCGAGAACAGAAACAGCGGTTATCGACTGGCGGCGACCGGAGCAATCAAGGATACGGCCATGGAGTATGATGATGTCGCCATGTTCGCTGCAGAGTATCTTCTGCATCATTATGCGGATAATTTGCAGCAGCGTTACCAGTTTGAGCAGATGCCGTATACAGAGCACGAACTGCTCGAGGTGATCGGAGCAAAACGCGGCTGTCGGCGCAAAGGCGGGGAGGTGGACCTGCTCAAGGCGTCAAAACTCTTTATTGCGGAGTTGCGCTCCGGCGCGCTGGGGAGGATCACGCTGGAAACGCCTGCAATGATGGAACAGGAGATGGCTGAAGTCGCGGTTCTTCGCGAGAAAAAGGCCGCCAAAAAAGCACGGCGGCGTTCCAGGCGGTGATGGCAGATTGGAATGGCTCGTCTATTTTTTCCACAGATGCACACAGTCAGACAGAGATAGGCACAGCTCAAAAGATGTCAGAATGATCTGTGAGCAGACAGGTTCATCTGTGATTAAAAAGCCAGTTATCGTTTTTTGATCAAATGGCTGGTTATGTGCGGATGCGCCTCGACGCCTCGACGCCTCGACGCCTCGACGCCTTGACATCGATGATTTCTGATCTATTCTTAGTATTCAGCACGGTCGCAAATTGTTCTTGTTAGGATTCAGCTTTACTGGGAGTTCCTGCAGTTTTTTCTTGAGCAACAGAGGAGTTGCTCATTGGTTTTTTAAAAGATGCATTCCAACTGCAACAAGATTGATCTCAATCCGTGAAAGAGGCTATACGGCCTGTCTGAGAATATGCGGATTCCAAAAAAAGAGGAAACTATGCATGAAAATAGTGAAGCATATGACAGGGTTGTTATTGACGATCATGCTGCTTATCAACGCAAATACTCTCCATGCAGACGCCCGGCAGCAATTTTCGCAAAAAATTGGTCACTCTGTGCTTGCTTCTATGCTGAAGGCTTCAAGGAGTGAATGTTATTACCAGATTCAATCTAAAGCCTCTGAGGTGTGGTTTAGTGTCGACAGCATAGCCGGTACGGCAAAGGGAAAGTTCATTCAATTCAAAGGAGGGATTGCTCTGCAGCCCGATGCAGCTAACAATGGCCAGGTGGTATTCGTGATCAAAAGTGACAGCGTCTCTACTTCAAATATCGCTATTGACAAGGTGGTGCGCAGTAAATCATATATGGATGTCAAGCGCTATCCTGAAATTCAATTTGTCAGCAGCGGTTTTTCGTGGTTGAGTGAAACCAGGGGTCATCTGAAGGGCAAGCTCACGCTTCATGGTGTTACAAATGAGGTTGCTTTCAATGTCGAGTTGAGTGATCTCAACGGCAACAGGGCTGACAAAAGTGAAACTATCCTTATCAAGATTGTCACAACCCTCAGTCGCTCAAAATTCGGTATGAAATTGATGAGTAAGGTCGTCAACGATACGATTGAGCTGGGTATGACTATCCGGGCAAAAAAACAGAGAAACATCTCGAAAGACCAGTTCGTGGCAATCTCCTCTTACGCTGGTTTCCGATGATGAGAGTTCTGATTCAATTCCCTTTATCTCATTTAGAGGGTAGGGTGGGTTTTGTGAAGGCATTCCCTCGCTACGACCTCTATTTTTGGGCAGACAGCTGGATTATTTGGACAAATTACTCCACAATGTCAATCAAAGGTAAAACACTAACAATAAAAGGTTTCCAGTCATGCGTATCCCACTGATACTGATCTCCAGTCTGTTTTTAGCCTCCTGCACCATGGGCCAGGTGCTGGTGAAGCCAGCCATTCCGCTGGTCGATAATAGCATTGAGAAGCTCAACCGTGAAACTGACCTGAAGGCAGCCGAGAAGACCATCACGGGCAACCTGAAGATTCTGCAGCGCATGCTCAAACTTGATCCTAAGAGTGCCCAGTTGCATACCTTCGCAGCGCAGGGACTCTATGGTCTTGCCTATGGGTTCAGGGAGGATAGCCAACCGCAGAGCGCATCAGATCTGTATCTGCGCGGTCTGCAACACGGCGTTACGGCATTACAGCTTAATGGCGCTAACAACCTGCGCGGTGGCGCCATCGCGGACTTTAACAAGCAAGTCAGCGGCATGCGCAAGAGTGATGTTGCCACTATGTTCTGGACAGCCAGCAACTGGGGAAAGTGGATTGATATGCATCGCGACGATGCCGACGCCCTTGCACAACTGCCTCGCGCCACAGCATTGATGCAACGCGTCATCGAACTTGAAGATAGCTTTTATTACGGTGGCGCCCACATGTATTTTGGCGTCTACTACGGCAGCCGCTCGCCGACGATCGGCGGCAACTTCAAGAAATCCAGGGCCTATTTTGATCGCGCCCGTGAAATCACCAACGGCAAGCTGCTGATTCCCGATCTGCTGCAGGCGCAATACCTTGCCCGCCAGGAGTTCAACCGCAAAGAGTTTCACCAGCTTCTCAGCGGTGTTGTCAATGCGCCGGATAATCTCATGCCGGAACTTGGCCTGCAAAATCAGATAGCAAAACGCAAGGCAGCAGCATTGCTTAAGAGGGAAAGTGAATGGTTTTAAGATATCTCACCCTGCTAGTGCTGCTAACGGCATTGAGCACTAATGCAAACGCCAAAACCTATGTGCTCAAATTTGCCACCTTGGTTCCGACCGGAACCTCGTGGACCAATCTCCTTGATGACTGGGCCAAGGAGGTCGAAAAGAAAAGTAAAGGGCGGCTCAAGTTGAAAATGTACCCCGGCGGCGTTATGGGGGATGAGCCCGATGTAGTGCGCAAGATACGCAAAGGGCAGTTGCATGGCGGCATGTTCACCGGCTATGGCATCGGCCGTATATACTCCCCGGCGCGTGTGCTCGAAGTGCCTTTTTTGTTCAAAAATACACGCGAGTCAGATTATGTGCGCAAGAAAATGATGCCGGAACTGCAAGCAGGCTTCAGGAAAAAGGGATTTGAACTGCTTGGCTGGCCGGAAGTCGGCTTCATCCACTTCTTCTCCAAGCAGCCTATAAAATCTATGGATGGACTCAGGAAAGCAAAAATCTGGTTATGGCAGGGAGATCCGTTGGGAGAAGCATTCTTCAAAGCAGCGAAGATCAAACCGGTGCCACTCTCAATCATTGATGTATATACCCAGCTATCCGCCAAACATGGCAGCATAGACACCATCTACACCTCGAGCTTTGGCGCCATAGCCCTACAATGGTACTCTAAACTTAACTACGCGAGTGATCTGGCATTTACCAACGCTATCGGTGCTTTGATTGTCAGCAACAGCTTTTACAACAAGCTGCCAAAAGATCTGCAACAGCTGCTGAAGACAACGGGAAAGCGACTTGGTGATGATATTCGCAAGCAGGCGCGCAAAGAGAATAAAAGAAGCCTGGCTATTCTCAAGAAGAACGGCATCAAATTCATGTTTGGCTGGTCTGACGTCGATATGAATGAAATGGTGAAAATTCGTGATCTTGCCGCAAAAAAACTGGAGGCCTCAAACTATATTCCCGCCTCCACTTTTTCTAATGTGAAGAAACATCTGAATAGCATTCGGCGATGAGTAAAATAATGGCCATGCAGCTAATCCCTCGATTCCATGACCGAAAAAATTGAATGCATCCTGGTAAAAGCTGAAAGCATCATTGCTGCTTTCAGCCTGTTTTTACTTCTCGCTCTATCACTGTTCCAGATTCTGCTGCGTAACTTTTTTGATTTCGGTTTTCCTGAGATTGAAATCATCAACCGCAATTTGCTGGTCATTTGCGGCGCTATGGGCGCGGTTATCGCCACTTCAAAATTACGCCACATCAAGGTCGATGCACTCACACCGGTCATGAGCAAGCGAATCGTGTCGCTGCTGCATTGCCCTCTGTCACTCTTTTCCGCACTGATATGCGCGGTGATGTGTTTTCACGCAGTCATGTTCGTTGTAGATGAGTGGCAATACATCCCTGTCAATGAGCGTTGGACTCTACCGTTCACCCTGATTTACCCGCTTGGATTTGGCCTGCTTGGCCTGCACTTCCTGCTTAACTGTTTTCACAAGAAAACAGATGCTTAGCGCCGTCCTGATACTGCTCCTTCTCGCCCTTGTTGGGGTGCCTCTATTCGTAGTGCTTGCTGCCGGCGGTCTGCTGGCCAGCAATTTTTCAGATATCAGCCCCGATATACTGATTATCGAGATGAATCGCCTGGCGTCAACGCCCAACATGATCGCCATCCCGTTGTTCACATTTGCCGGTGTGATGATGGCGAACGGCGGCGCCCCGCAAAGACTGGTCAATTTTTACCGGGCTGCACTTGGCTGGATGCCCGGCGGGCTGGCTATCGTAACCATCGGCACATGTGCATTTTTTACATCTTATTCGGGCGCATCCGGGGTGACTATTCTGGCCCTGGGTGGATTGCTTTACCCAATTCTTATAGGCGAAGGCTATCATGAAAGCTTTTCCCTCGGCCTGTTGACAACCTCCGGCTCACTGGGTCTGTTGTTTGCGCCCAGCATGGCAATTCTGATATACAGCATCGTTGCCGGTGTTGGTGTCGATAAGATGTTTCTTGCCGGTGTGGTCCCTGGAGCATTGCTCATGATCATGCTGGCAATCTACAGCATGGTGCATGGGAGACATTTACATGTTGCCAAACATACGTTCGATTTCAATACCCTGAAAGTTACTGCACGCACCGCTATCTGGGATATCTTTTTACCTTTCGGTATTGTTTTTGGCATATTCGGCGGCTTCGTCTCTATCATGGAAGCAGCAGCTGCGACAGCCGCCTACGTCATCTTTATCGAAGCGGTTGTTCACAGGACAATCAATCTGAAAACCCGCTTTTTCGGACTGCTGGTTGAAAGTTGCATCCTCTTCGGCAGCCTGCTTATCATCCTGCTGGTCGCTCTAGGCCTTACCAACCTGATGATCGATGCTCAACTGCCGATGCAGATGCTGGAAGTGCTCGAACAGCATATCAGCAGTCCACTCGAGTTCCTGATGCTGTTAAACCTGTTCCTTCTGATTGTTGGCGCGATGATGGATATCTTCTCTGCGATTATCGTGGTGGCGCCTCTGATTATTCCCCTGGCGGCGCGCTATGGGATAGACCCGGTGCATCTTGGTATTATTTTTCTTGCCAATCTTGAAATCGGATATTCCACACCGCCGCTTGGCATCAATCTCTTTATCGCCAGCCAGCGATTCGGCAAATCGATTGTCACCCTGTTCAAATCCACGCTTCCATTCCTGGCGCTGATGATTATCTGGTTGATGCTTGTTACCTACATACCCGAACTGTCGCTGTGGTGGAAATAAAAAAGCCATTCAAGCCACAGCTTTTTCAATCAAACGCCTGGTCATGTGCAGCCTCACTTCGGCGCTCTCCGTCAGCATGTGGAACAGGTGGTGCGGGCTTGACGCCATACTGATGCGATCATCGAGGTCGTCGCGGACTTCGCTGTAGTAATCAAGCAAGCTGCGGTCAAAATTGTGCAGCGCGCGGCTCAGCGGATCCTTGCGTTGGCGTTCGAGAATTTTCTCTGCGCCATCCTCGTGGAGGTTTCCCAGGGAGATATGCACTGCGGAAAAGAGTGTCGCCCAGCCGTTGAACCACAACATCAGGTCGGTATCGAAGCCCTCGCCGGGTGAAGAATCACGCCGCAGCACTTCGGCAAGGAAATCCTTTTCATGCACCGATTCGCCGGCCTCCAGCAATTCGGCGCGTCCAAAGGCATCGATGGTGGAGCTGGTCAGCATGATCGGATAGTCAGGGTGGCGTGTGAGGACAAAGGTGGCATCCTTGATCAGTCTGCCTTTTTGTCCGGGTTGCACAGGGTTGCTCTTCTCTCTTGCCGATGGCGCAGAGGAGAGCACCTGTAGCTGCTCTCCGCGCTCGCCAAGCCGCTTGACCAGGCGCGCAAAGACACCCTTGTTGAACAGCTCCATGGAGAAGTTGAGGCTGTTCTGCTTGTGCAGCAGCGCCAGTTGGATCTCTTTGTAAGCTGGAGCAGCCTCGACGATGTTGGCGATCTTTTCGATCGGAATGCGTTCCTTCAAGACGCCATGTTTATCGGCTATCACCTCCTGGTGAAACTCGTCAAAGCTGATCTGCAACAGCACATGGGCTTTGGGCCAGCTGCCGGGGCGCTCCCTCAGCGCCTTTGCCATGCAGCGGAGAACCCTGTGGGTATTCTCGCTGCTGGTGGCGAAATCACCATTGAGCAGAATTGCAAAGGTGCGGATATTGCGCATGCTGCAAATCGCGTGGTAGAAGTGCTCCATGTGCCGGGTCAGGTCACCACCGGTGAACAGCACGCTTTGCGTATGTCCATCAACCAGCCGGTAGAGTGATTCAGGATCCTGGTTGCGGCTTTTGGGCGGCCGCCAGATAAACATGCAGTGGCGACATGTCTGCGGACAGCCCATGGCGGGGATGATACCCAGCTTGGTGAATTTTGTTGTTTTCCGGTTTGTATCGGGCAGTGCATCCACCAGCGCCAGGCGCTGCAGATCTGCATCACCGAGCATTTCGCCATAGCGGTCACGCTCACTTCGACCGATTTCGCTGAAGGCGACGGCATCGGTACGGCTGAATAGATGCAGGTTCTTCCAAATCGCCATCACCTCGGCAACCAGTGCTTCAGTGTCGCCATGATGCTGTGCCAGCAGTCGCAGCAACTGCTGGCGCTGCACAGGACTCTCTGCCGGGGCTGCGATCCAGTACTCGATATATCCCTGTACGAACTCCTCACCGCTGCTGGAGTTTTCCAGCAACTCCATCAGAAATGCGCGCGGCGTTTTTTTGAATGTGGAGAGTAAACGTGAGTGATACTCCTGGTGAACATTGTGCTGCAGCCAGAAGAGGGCGTAGAGGTAGCTCAACAGAAAGCTTAGATCATCACGATTGGCTCGATCCCCCAGCAGTTCCCGCATCGCGCCGCCGGTCATGCGGTTGACCTCGGACTTGAAGCGCTGGCGCCTGTTCGCTACATAGATGTCTGACAACTCCTGTTGATTTGTGTTTGATGGGAGCTTGTTCGGGAGCATAGAGTTCAAACAGCTGTATTAGCGGGTTAATGATAATAATAGTGTAATCTATCGAGGGTAGCCGAAATCCGTTGATTTTGTAATCATTTACCACATTTTCCATTGAGGAGAAGTTCATGAAGCCTCTGTTTGCTATTGTGATGTTGTTGTTTATCCATGGATGCAGCGCTCAACAGCCTGAGCCCATCGAGGGTGATGGCGACATCTTCCGTGTCGTGACCATTGCTGACAATCTGGAGCACCCCTGGGGGCTCGCTTTTCTGCCGGACGGGCGCATACTGATGACCGAGCGGCCCGGCCGGTTGCGCATCATCGAGAATGGACGGCTCGATCCGCAGCCGGTTTCCGCTTTGCCGGAGATCGCTGCGGGCGGGCAGGGCGGTCTGCTCGATATAACCCTGCACCCGAACTACAGTGACAATGGCTGGATCTACCTCTCCTATGTTGGAGCAGGCAACGGCGGCAAGGGCACAGAGGTGGCGCGTGCACGCCTCGACGGCATGCGGCTCAAGGATCTGCAGATTCTCTTTAGTCTCTACCCGAAATCAGGAACCCAGCGTCACTTCGGTTCCCGCCTGCTGTTTGATAGAGAGGGTTATCTGTATATCACCCTGGGCGACAGGGGTGACAGGCCACGTGCGCAGCGGCTCGACGATCATGCGGGTTCCATGATCCGCCTGCATGACGATGGATCCGTGCCACGCGACAATCCCTTTCTCTCCAGCAAAGCTGCGCTGCCGGAAATCTACAGTTATGGCCACCGCAATATTCAGGGCATCGCATTGCATCCACAAACAGGCGAGGTGTGGACACATGAACATGGACCGCAGGGTGGAGATGAGCTGAATATTATTCGCCGGGGAGGCAACTACGGCTGGCCGGTTATCACCTACGGAGCGAATTATGGCACAGGCACAAAAATTGGAGAGGGAACTCATAAAGAGGGGATGCTGCAGCCGCTCTACCATTGGATTCCATCGATCGCCCCTTCCGGCATGACCTTCTACACGGGTGACAAGTTCCCACAGTGGCGTGGCAACCTGTTTGTCGGTTCGCTGAAGTTTCAACAGCTGGTGCGGCTGGAGTTGCAGGGAAACGAGGTTATTCGGGAGGAGCGACTGTTGACGAATAAATTGGGGCGAATTCGCGATGTCGCCAGCGGTCCGCATGGATATCTCTATCTGCTTATCGATGCGCCCAACGGTAGCCTGGTGCGGCTTGAACCAAAATAATCGATAATCAAAGTGAAACTGTTTCCCATTTTGTTATATCTGGTCTACTATTAAAGCCAGTTGGAGAATAGGCGTTGCAGTGATTCGCCGTTTCATATGATAACCATCAAAAAAGAGAGCCAGTTATGAAGACATTAGCTAAAGAGACCATCGAAGCACTGCAATCAACTCTCAGAGGTGAGTTTATACAGCCTGCTGATCCTGGCTATGATCAGGCGCGCACACTTTGGAATGCAATGGTCGACCGGCGGCCGGCTGCAATAGCGCACTGTTCAGGCGTTGCTGACGTGGTGCACTCGGTAGAGATTGCAAAACAGCATAATTTGCTGTTGTCGGTGCGCAGTGGAGGACATAATATTGCAGGAAATGCATTGTGTGACGGTGGTCTGGCGATCGACCTGTCGGGCATGAAGTCTGTGCATATCGACCCGCTCACAAGGCGCGCTTATGTCGAGCCAGGCGCAACTCTTGGAGATTTTGACCACGAGGCACAACTCTTCGGTCTGGCGACTCCTCTGGGCATCAACTCCACCACCGGTGTTGCGGGACTGACCCTGGGTGGTGGTTTCGGCTGGCTGACCCGCAAGTACGGCATGACGGTTGATAACCTGATGTCAGTGGAAATAGTGACAGCTGACGGCAAGCGATTGTGGGCCAATGCAGAACAGAACGCTGATCTTTTCTGGGCGGTTCGCGGAGGCGGCGGCAACTTTGGCATCGTGACGCTGTTTGATTTCAAACTGCATCCTGTTGGCCCTGAGGTCATGAGCGGACTGATTGTTTATCCTTTCGAGCAGGCCAAGTCCGTTTTGCATCAGTATCGGGAGTATGTGAAAACCATCCCTGATGAACTCTCTGTGTGGGCGGTGCTACGCAAAGCGCCGCCGCTGCCTTTTCTGCCGGAGGAGGCGCATGGCTCCGAGGTTGTGATTTTTGCGTTTATGCATGCCGGTGACATCGAGGAGGGCAAACGCCTGGTTGATCCGGTGCGTCATTTTGGCAAACCCGTCGGCGAGCATATCGGAGCCAATCCCTTTACGGCATGGCAGCAGGGGTTCGACCCACTGTTGACCCCGGGAGCGAGGAACTACTGGAAATCCCACAACTTCGCAGAGTTGGGCGACGAGGCTGTCGACACAGTCATCGAGTATGCGGGCAAGCTGCCGTCACCGCAGTGCGAGATCTTCATCGCCCTGCTGGGAGGCGAGGCCAATCGTGTTGCAGCAGATGCTACGGCCTATGCGCACAGGGATGTCAACTTTGTTCTAAACGTGCATGGCCGCTGGGACGATGCAGAACAGGATGAGGCGTGCATCTCCTGGTCGCGGGACTTCTTCGATGCCGCCACCCCCTATGCCATGGGCGGTGTCTACGTCAATTTCATGACCGAGGAGGAGACCGACCGCATTGGTTCGGCCTATGGTCCCAACTACGACAGACTTGCCGCAGTCAAACAGAAGTATGATCCGCACAACTTGTTTCACCTGAACCAGAACATCAAGCCGCAGGAGTGATCGCTTATCCGGGCGATGGCTTCCCGGCCGCCATGTTATGTGCTTGCCTCGGCTGTTTTTTGCAAGTCCGTAGGGCGCCAATAGGCTCTGCGCATGGCGCCGCATTCAAACGCTACATCATGCGCAGCGAGACTGATCAGATTGTCAGTCGACGACCCTGATGCCACTCTCTTTGCACCACTCACGCAGCGCACTCTCGCCGGCTTGCTGCTCGTAGTCATACCACTGCTGCAGCATATCCTGATACTCCAGCAGATCCTTGAAACGCGCATAGGCGCCGCGACGGCTGAAGATCTCCCTCACCTTGTCATATGATTCCGGCAGCTGCTCGGCGCTAAATTGCAGCACCAGTTTTTTTCCGAGGTTGAAGTCATTTTTGTGCGGGATGGCAATGTACTTGTCATCATCGTCGATATCATCTGGCAGGGGCTCGTCCTCATCATCGTCAAATTCACTGTGCCAATAGATTTTGCCTGTCTCTTTGCTCAGCCAGGCGTGATGTTCCATGAGCTCATC
>JAQYVP010000220.1 GCA_030145485.1 Chromatiales bacterium | reverse complement strand
GTTGTCAGGTCGATGGGCATAATCTCGAAAACCGGGATCTGGTTTCTGGAGAGGTTTTCATCATTTTTCTGCTGCATATCCTCGTCGGTCAAATACGCCAGTTTTCCGCAGGTGGAGCCGGCATTCAAAACCCTGACCTTGTCCATGACGCCTTGTGCACTGCCCGAGGATGCTGAGGCGGCTTTCGTTGGAGAGGATTTCTCAGCAGCGGCAAGATACTTGTCCATCAGGAAAAACAGCGCAGAGGCGCCGTCAGACGATTTGATGGTATTGTCACTGAAGTACTCCATTTTCTGGCGGGATTCTTTGTCCGGCTGTACTTCAATCCACAAATCCAGCACGCCATCAAATGAACTGCCAATATTGGCCAGCACATTTCCCAGCACGTCCCTCTCTTCCAGCGCCATCAATGCCGCATCAAAATCCCCGGCTGCTGCGGCTGACTGAATCGCTTCGTTCTTTTGTTCCAGGGTCAATAGCCCCTCGGCATAGAGTGAGTTGATCATCGCAGGGATCATCTCTTTGTGTTTGCCTGCATTCTCCTGCTTTGGCCATACGCCCAGCGCGTGAGTACCCATCTTGATGGTGGTGAGGATGCGGTATTTCTGGCGGGGTTTGATCTTCAGGGTTGCAACTTGCTCTCTCAACGACGCAATCTCATCGGAGAATTTCAACAGATCTTTCGGACTGTGCGGGTTTTTGATCAGTCTGTTGACAGTATTGAGCAGCTCTTTTTGACCTGGAAGCGCCTGCACCTGTTTTTTGATTTTGCTGAAAGAGACCTTGAAATAGGAGACCAGCAGGCTCCTCACAGTCAATATGTAAGCCCTTTTACTGGAACCAAATTCACGTTGGTAATCCGGGTGAACCTCTTTCAGGTAGTGATCGATCATCGGGATCACTTCCGGCGTCAGCTGGTTGTGAATGTTATTTCGGATCTTTTTCAGGTAGACGACTTTCGGCTGATCCTTGGGTCTGTTCTTGTAGTAGTTTTCAAAATAGCTGAAGGTTTCGCCGATTTTGTTGCGCGCTTCCTGCAGGTCGGAGGACTGCACCAGCGGGCTCTTCTTTGCCAGCATGTAGATTGGTAGCCACTCATTCTCATTTTGCATGAAATTGAGATAGTAGTTGAGAAACTCCCTTGCATACGGCTCTTCAAACTCGGCCCCGGCGATGCCGCGGTAAAAGAAGCCATGCGAGATTCCGGTTTCGGGAAACACTTCTGTATAGTGCTTCTCGATGACCCAGTTTTTGGTCATCAGGCTGGCGGTAGGGAAGGCTTCCGCACCGACCTTGTAGAGCTTGTCGACAGGCATGTTGTGGTTTTTGTTGCGGTCCTGGTAGACAAACTCCCCAATCAGTTCAAACAGGTTGGTGCTGAAGAGGTTGCCGGTATAGAGACCATAATCGAGCACCAGCTTCTCGGCGGGCTTGATGCGGAAAGCCGCCTGGAAGACAACGCCGCCTTTCGGCATCTTGCCGCTGACGACAGTGGTTCGATTGTATGCTCCCTGCAGTGAATTCAGGCCGAAGGCGCCCTTCTCATCGTTGCTGTTGATCTGTGTGAACAGCTGCCGCGCAGCGCTGACATCCTCTGGTGACGGGGTTTTTGCCAATATGCTATGGCTAGCCGTCAGTAGCAGTAGTGAAGTGATTGTGCTGGAGATGGTTCTTGTGATGTTCATTTATGTCTCGCTAATTGAGCCGGAAGGCTGGTTTTTTTCCTTGATGAAAGCTTTGTTGCTACAGGCGACTGTATGGGGAAGTGAGTGTATTCACGCACGCGTCCGAACCGGCGCACATATTATTTGGGCCGGTTTTTAGTGTTCACCCTTGGGTTTGCGCACACCGGCAAAGCGGTTTCCCTGTTTTTGCGGTCCGCCTTTTGGGAACATCAGGTGCAGGTAGCGGCTACTGCCTTTCTCCTTGCTCCAGACTTCTCTGAAGTGTTTGATCATGTCACGCACAGGCGCCTGTACACCGTGTTTCTCATGAAAGTCGCGGATGAAATAGATCACTTCCCAGTGTTCCGATGTCAGTTCCAATTCCTCGCGTTGTGCCGAGGCATGCACATAATCCTCGGACCAGGCATCAAGATCGAGCAGATAGCCTTCACCATCGCAAAGAATATCTTTGCCATTCACCTTCATGGTGAAGTTCTGCATGTTGCGATAGTGGAGTTTCGATTTCATTGTTTCACCCTGAACGCGTAGGGATTATTTCAAAAGTTCAACTTCGCGACATGATACAGCACGAGGAATATGGCATCCAGTTTGATGTCAACAAATCAGAAACTGCCCATTGCCAAAGAATCATCCGTCTGGCAGCGAAATAGAGGTGCTCAGAGATACGATTATTCATCAATTGATATCGAAAAAATCAAACACTGCGCTTGAGCGTCACAGAAGGTAGTTCTGCAAACAGGCGGCGATAGTCAGCCGCGAATTGTCCCATGTGCCAGAAGCCCCACTGATTCGCCACATCTGTGATAGCGGTTGTGGATGGATCTGCGCGCCACAACTCGCGATGCACGCCATGGAGTCTCTGTCCGCTCAGAAAAGCCTTGGGCGTCATGCCCAGTTCCCGCTTGAAATGGTTCTGCAAGGTGCGCTCTGAGACCTGCGTGATGGCGCAAAGCTCAGCCATGCGCAGCGGCTTTTGGGGATGGGCGTGGAGATAGTCGAATATTGGCCCAAGTGTGCGTTGACTGTCAGCTACAGAGAGCTTTGATGCAGGTTTGACGCGAGTCAAGATTTCGAAAAGAGAAAACAGCAGCCGGGTTTGAAATTCTTCACTCAGAACTCTCATGAAGGTGGGGGCAGCTTCACTTTGCACCAATGACTGCAATTGGCGCAACTGGTCACGCAGCCCCTCGAGAAGCTGCGGGGTAGAAGAGACTATGATTTCTCCGGAACCCAATAGCTTGTTGAGTCCCGGGGCGCCATTGCGTTCGAAAAATCCTTCCAGCAGCGCCTCGGGAATACTAAACGTTGAGACACTAAATCCGGGGCGGCTGAAAGCCTGAACCTCCCCATTCATGGGGAACGCGAGCAGCACATTCGGTCCGGTAACATGCCCGAACCAGCGTATCTCGGGGCAATCAGCGTCAGGCACAGCAAAGGTGCGCACGCCGAGGGGCGTCGCCCCGCGTTGATCGACGTGACAGCCAAAGTGCGCATTCGAGAGTAACAGTGAACCAATCTGCGCCTGAAAAAGACCCGACTTGAAGTCTTCAGCATTCAGCTGGCGAAAATCAGCATCCCAGCCAACAATAATACCCGCCAGCTCCTCGAAACTGTCGAATTGCTGCGCGATCAGCACGCTTGAGTCATGTGTATATTCCATAGGCTTAAGAACTATATGGGATTATTGCGGTTTTTTGATGTTGACTCATCAAATAATGATCTATCCTTACGAAGTTCTCAAGTTTTGCTTGAAGTACTCGATTGTATTGTCCTGGGTCATCTTGAAGAACACACCACCAATATAACGGAGAAATCATGATTACAAAAAACCTGATACGATCGCTTGCCGCCATACCGCTGCTTGCCGGTCTTGCAGTGACAGCCACCGCCAATGAGATCGTCCACGATGCGGAATATTACGTCCTTGAAGCCCAGAACGGCGAAAAATGGGCGGCCGAGGACAAGTCTCTGCAGCAGAAGCTGGCGGAACTCAAGAAGAAACACGGTACCCCGCCGAATATCATCCACATCATGTGGGATGACACGGCGTTCGGTGACGTTGGCATCCCGGCCATCCAGAAGGTGCGTGGTCTCGAGACCCCCCACATCAACACCATGGCGGAAGAGGGCATTCTGTTCACCCGCATGTATACAGAGGTGGGGTGTACGCCGACCCGTGCAGCAGCAGTGACAGGGCGTCTCGCGGTTCGCAGCGGCATGTACAACATCGGCATGCTGCTGGAGAGCCACGGCATGGGCGGCGATGAGGTCACCATGGCCGAGGTGCTTTCCCAGGCAGGCTACGCCACCGCTTTCCACGGCAAGTGGCATCTCGGTGACGTCGAGGAGAGCTATCCCCACAACCAGGGCTTCGACGAAGCCTTCTTCACTGGCTACAACCAGATTCTCTCTCTCAATACAAAGCTCGCTGAAGGCGCGAATGCCTCCATTGGCCTGTATGAGGAGATGCTGCCGCCGGATCCCTACAAACTCGACGATACATTCATCACCAAGGGTTGGGTGCAGATGGCCGAGGGCAAGAAGGGCGAGCAGGCACGCCAGTGGGGCGACAACAGTCATGACAACTACATGAAGATAGACCCCGAGGCGCAAAAGCGCACCCTGGAGTTTATCGAGCGCAACGCCAGGGCGGGCAAGCCTTTCTACGTTGCCAACTGGCCGAACATGACAAGCTTCATCCCCAATCCGAAGAAGTGCTCGACGTCACGCAGCATTTTGCAGGATGGACTGCAGTGCAACATCGACCCGTTCATCGGCAAGGTCATGGATAAACTCAAGGAGCTGGGCATCGCCGAAAACACCCTGCTCGTCGCTATGGCCGATAACGGCCCGATGAGTCACAATCCGCCCCCCGGGCTTGGCATGGCGGAGACCATCTTCCGTGGCGGCAAGGGCGACTTTACCGAGGGCGGACTGCGCGTGCCGGCATTTGCATGGTGGCCTGGAGTGATCGAGTCCGGCCAACAGGTCGGCGACATCATTCACGTGACCGATCTGTTCACGACTTTTGCTGCAATCGCGGGTGCGACACAGTATGTTCCGACAGACCGGGTCGTCGACGGTGTCAACCAGACGGCTCTGCTGATGAACGGCGATACCCACAGTCGTCGGGATCATGTCTTCATCTATGCCGGGCCGCGGCTTGGCGCTACAGTCAAGGGCAACTACAAGCGTCACTGGATCTCTTCGGATCCGGTAGGCGAGGCCAGCGGCATCCCGGCGGCTTTTTACTTTCTGCCGGCTGACCCGCGTGAGGTGACCCCGATGCTGGTGAATCTGATCCACCTCAAGCGCCCCTTCAACCGCATGAAACTGCGTCACGACCTGTGGAAGAAGAAGTATCCTGATTCACACGAGGTGTATGGCATCCCCTGGACGGGTATTGCGAACGCTTCACCGGAGATCAAGGCGCTGGCGAAACCTCAAATGGATCTTTCCAAGCTGCCTTTCGACCCGTTGGAGTATATTGAGCATCTCGACCAGCTCCCATTTGATCGGAATATGAATCCGGGAATCGGCGATTAGCAGCCATACCATGTGACAAGACGAACCGCCCTGCCGGGCGGTTCGCTTTTTCAGTGATGTAGTGCGTCTCTTCCCCGACTGTCGCTCGATAGAGCGAGCCTGTTTTTTCAAAACCGGCATCTTCCCTATCATGCATGCCGTGGCTATCAAAAAGAGCATGATGAATCAAAATCCGTGGTTTGTAGATGCCGTCTTCAGGGCCTATTCGCAATCCAAACAGATGTCCTATGACTACATGGCAAATGCCGCCCCGCTCAAAGATTCGCTGCCATGGTTTGGCCAGGAATTTGAGGAGCCCCGTGCATTGATGGGCAAGAACTACTACTCTTATGGCATCGAGCCTAATCGCAAGACTCTGCGGGCACTGCTTCGCTACTCCCATCAACAGGGACTCTGCAGTCGCGAATTCACAGTCGAAGAGCTGTTTGCGCCGGCGAGTTTGAAGCTTGTAGAATTTTCAGCATAGGTTTTTTTTAGCTATCTCAAGCCGTGAAAAAAATCCAGCGTACAGACGTGGGATTATGACTAAAATGAGTATCAGGCCAGGCTACAGCTACAGTTTGAGTATTGACCTGTTCAGAGTCACTGCCAGGATATGTGATTACCACAGTTTGAGAGGTATCTTATCCGGTAGCGGCACGTAGACGTTCTTGCCGCTCCTGTTGTTCGGCAAATGCAGCTTGTATTTCCTGCAGTACGACGTCCACATCAGCGGCTTCAGTGCTTTCTTCAAAGTGCCCCGTCAATTCGACATCCGGGTGTAATGCACCCTCTTCGTATAGCGCCCAGATCTCTTTGGCGTAATTCGTGTCCAGCAATTCAGGCGCGTAACGGCCGTAATAGGTGGTCATATTGTTGACATCCCGTTCGAATATTGCCCGGGCGTTGTTATTGCCCGCTGCATTCACCACTTGAGGCAGATCGATGATGACCGGGCCGTAGTTATCCACCAGTACATTGAATTCCGACAGGTCTCCGTGCACCACTCCGGCACACAGCATACGCATCACGTATTTCATGACGACTGCATGGTCTTCCAGAGCGAGTTCCGGGGTCAGGTAGATATCATTCAAACGCGGTGCCACAAAGCCTTCGTCATCGGTAATCAACTCCATCAGCAAGATGCCGTCAAAGCAGCCGTAGGTTTGAGGGACGCGCACCCCGGAATTCGCCAGCAGAGTGAGCGCATCCACTTCAGCATTTTGCCAGGCTTCTTCCTGCTGTTTGCGACCGAATTTTGAGCCTTTATCCATGGCGCGGGCGCGGCGGCTATTACGCCCCTTGCGACCCTCCCGATATTCGACTGCTTTTTTGAAGCTGCGTTGGTTCGCTTCCTTGTAGATTTTGGCGCAGCGGATTTCGGTGCCGCAGCGCACCACATAGACTGTGGCTTCTTTGCCGCTCATTAGCTGGCTGATGACTTCATCCACCAGGCCATCGTCGATCAGGGGCTGCATTCGTTTTGGAAATTTCATGGCACATATTATACTTTACCGGGGCGCGCTGTAGAAATATATGAAGTAGAGGATGCGGGACTCAAAGAAGCAATTGCTTGATGATGACCACTCCAGTATTATTCGCGGCTCATCCACACGCGATTTCCCGGAAGAACAAGCATGCCAGGACTCTCTTCAACCAGCGTTTCCCTGGTCCCCCACATTAACAATCAAACAGCGGCGGTTCACAGCATCAAGGCCGAGATTAATGTGACTTCGGATGGCGCCCTACGACTGCGATACCTGCTGGAAGGTGACCTCGAGCAGCTGGCAATACCGGCGATGGCGTCGCCGGTGCAAAATGACGGTTTGTGGCGTCATACCTGCTTCGAAGCGTTTATTGCTGCGGGCAGTACAGCTGGGTATTACGAATTCAATTTTTCGCCCTCCACGCAATGGGCCGCATACAGCTTCGGTCGCTATCGGGAGGAGATGGAATTGCTGCAATGCGGCGCCTCCCTGCCGATAGAGGTGCGCCGGACCAATGAGTGGCTGGAACTTGAAGCCCGGATCAGCAGCACGATGTTGAGCCGGCTTGCCATTAACAGCATGATTCGCATGGCCCTGTCAGCCGTCGTCGAGGAGAGTGATAGCCGGCTCTGCTACTGGGCGCTCACACATCCGCCAGGTTCACCAGATTTCCATCATCCTGACAGTTTCGTAGTGCATCTGCAGCGGCCGGTAGCTGAGCTTCCACACCCCAGCTCAAGGGTACTGTCATGAAGTTTGGCATCGATCGCCTCATCGAAGAGAAATCATTGCGAGCGCCCCTGGCTGGCCGGCGTGTGGCGCTGCTGGCGCATCCGGCTTCCGTTACCGAAAATCTCGAACACTCGCTGGATGCGCTGGCCGCGATAGACTCTATCAATCTCACCGTGGCCTTTGGCCCTCAGCACGGTTTGCGTGGCGACAAGCAGGACAACATGGTGGAGTCACAAGACTACATCGATCCTGTGCGCGGCATACCTGTCTACAGCTTGTATGGCGAGGTGAGGCGGCCAACGCAGCAGATGATGGAGAGCTTCGATCTCCTGCTGGTGGATCTGCAGGATCTCGGTTGCCGTATCTATACCTTTATTACGACCCTGCGCTACGTGCTGGAGGCGGCTGCGGCGTATGGCAAGATGGTGTGGGTGCTGGATCGCCCAAATCCGCTGGGTCGCCCGCTCGAGGGTTTGACTTTGCGCGAGGGTTGGGAAAGCTTTGTCGGCGCAGGTGAAATGCCGATGCGCCACGGCTTGACGCTGGGCGAAATGGGCAGCTGGTTCATACAGCGGTTCAAACTGGATCTGGACTACCGGGTCATCGAGATGCAGGGCTGGCAAGCACAACAGGCGCCGGGCTTCGGTTGGCCGCTGGGCGAGCGGGAGTGGATCAACCCGAGTCCCAATGCACCCAACCTGTGGATGGCGCGTTGCTATCCCGGCACAGTCATGCTGGAAGGAACAACGCTATCTGAGGGGAGGGGAACCACCCGTCCGCTGGAGTTGTTTGGCGCGCCGGACATCGACGCCGCTGCGATCATTGCAGAAATGCATAGCCTTGCACCGCAGTGGCTAGGTGGTTGCAAATTGCGTGAATGCTGGTTCGAACCCGTCTCGCACAAGCATCAGGGGGTGTTGTGCGCGGGCGTGCAAATCCACGTCGAGGGACCGCACTACGAGCAGAATGCCTTTCATCCGTGGCGGCTGCAGGCGTTGGCTTTCAAGGCTCTACGACAGATACACCCGGACTACCCGCTGTGGCGTGATTTTGCTTACGAGTATGAACACGAGCGGCTGGCAATCGATTTGATCAACGGCAGTGAGTTGCTGCGAGAGTGGGTGGATGACCCGGGCGCCACCACATCTGACCTCGAGGCGTTGCTGCTGGCAGATGAACTTGCATGGGCTGAAGAGAGTAGGGGGGTGCTGATTTACCGCTGATTGAAGAGGTGTCTATTATGATGCTTTTATTTGGTTCCGGCCATGCCGGGTTGAGAGTTGTTTTTGGACAACGCATTACTCTATCAAAACAACATGTCCAGAAATTGTTCTCTTGTTTTCTTGTCCAGGGAATTCTTCATCTGGTACAAAACATGTGCATCGAAATTTCCATCATCGGGAAAACGCTGCTTGATTTTGATACCCCACATCGAATTTATACGGTTCGGTAAAAAGGAGTAGCGCACATCGCTGATCAGGCTTTCATCATGCGCACTTACCGCAAGAAAATCATCTGAGAACCAGCGGAAACGTTCGATATCTTTTGCCTGCTGACTGTCAGCAGGCAACCAGGGGAAATCTCTCTTCACATCCAGCTTGTGAATCGATGAACCAGTCATGATCTCCTTATCCCATCCCGCCAGAGCACCTATAACAAGGGCGCTCATCTGCTTTGACCTGGTTGCAAATGACTGGGAGAGACTGGCGCCAAAAGCGGCTTGAGATATGGGGTCCATCGAAATTGTTAGAATGAAGTCTATTGCTGATTATACGAAAGTGATTCTATAAAACTAGAATAATCTGTCATTGGGTCTTACCACCACATCACATGTGGTTCCATACTGGATCTGAATTGCAGCGCATTCTACTCCTCGCGATGACAAGGTTGTCAATAACCTGCGAACATTGCGCTGCATGGAGAGGTACAATACTGCTCTCTTACAACCGCCGACACTGGAGCAAAGCAATGAAGATGACACACACCAGGTTGCTGGTATCAAATTACCATGACTGTTTTCTTTTCTATCGGGACACCATGGGGTTCTCTGTGTCCTGGGGGGATGAGAATGGCTTCTACGCTGACTTCGATGCTGATGGCCATGTGCTGGCGCTGTTTGGAAAGGCGCCTATGGCGGAAGCCATCGCAGCCGAAGCGCCGCAACCAAAGTCTCAGCAGCAGGATGATGTGTGCCTGGTATTTACTGTGGAGGATGTCGATGGCGTATATGATGCGTTGGTCGAGAAGGGCGTTGTTCCCATCAACAGGCCTCATGATCGAAAAGAGTGGGGAATCCGGTGTTTTCACTTTCGTGATCCAGGCGGAAACCTGCTTGAAATCAACAAAGAGATCGGAATGAGCGGTTGACGATCATCAGGCTGTAACAACTTTTTTATAGAAAACGGTCTTTCATTATCAGGGTAAAACCATTATAGGAATATTCATGCGTCAATCAGATTCAGCGCCTCTTTCTGCGTTTGTTGTGGTATTCATGCTGCTGCTTTTTGTGTGCTGTACGCCATTGCAGTCAATGGCGGCAGAGATTGATAAGGGATTGCACTCTTCGCGTCCCAAAATCGGCCTGGCGCTTAGTGGCGGCGGCGCCCGCGGCGCCGCACACGTCGGCGTGCTCAGGGTGCTGGAGGAGTTGCATGTTCCCGTTGATTACATTGCGGGAACCAGTATGGGAGCCATTGTCGGTGGTCTTTATGCCTCTGGAATGAGTCCCGATGAGATTGAGAAAGCCCTCGTCGAGATGGACTGGGACACTGTGCTGCGTGACGCTCAAATGCGGCCTGATCGCAGTTTCCGTCGCAAGCTCGACGATCGGTTGTATCTCTCCAAGCTGAAGGCTGGAGTCAAAGATGGCAAACTCAGATTGCCCACGGCGTTGATTCAGGGCCAGAAATTCAACCTGATTTTAAACCGTCTGACTGCCGATGTTGCCGAGGTGAATGATTTTGATCGTCTGCCTATCCCGTTTCGCGCTGTGGCGACAGATATAGTCACAGGTAATGAGGTTGTTCTCGGCAGTGGCAATCTCGCCACGGCGATTCGGGCCAGCATGTCTGTGCCTGGTGTCTTCGCCGGTGTCAATCAGGATGGCAAGCTATTGGTTGACGGTGGCATCTCCAACAACCTGCCAGTTAATGTGGTCAGGGAGATGGGTGCTGACACCGTCATTGCCATCGATATCAGCACCCCGCTTTCGACCAGGGAAGAGCTCACCTCGGCGCTCAAGATGGTTGAACAGCTGACCGGTCTGTTGACACGCAGAAACACCGAACGTCAGATCGCGAGCCTCACCAGCAGGGATGTGCTGATCGTGCCGCCTCTTGGAAAGTTGGTGACATCTGCAAGTTTTGACAAGGTTTCTCTGGCTATTGAGATAGGAGAGAGGACAGCCAGAGAACAGCAGAATCGTCTGCGCAGGCTTTCTCTCCCCGCAGCGAAATACAGCCGCAGTATGGCGAAAGAGCATGTTGCTGAATCAAGGCGGACGGCAACGGATAGTCGTTGGGCGAAACCAGAGGATCTTGAGAGGAGCCCGGAAGCAGGAATAGAAGCAGGAATAGAAGCAGGAATACAAGCAGGAATAGAAGCCGGGCCCGGGACCGACAGGGTGATCGATTTCATTCGCTTCGACAATGACAGCAAGTTGAGTAACGAGCTGCTTGCAAATCTGCTGGGCATCAGGGAGGGTGAATCCCTGGATCTGGACAGGCTTGAAGAGGGTATCGGGCGCATCTACGGGCAGGGTGTTTTTGAGAGTGTCACTTACGAGCTGGCGTATGACAACGGAGAGAGTGGCGTCATCATCAAGGCGCGCAAGAAGTCCTGGGGTACGGATTTCCTGCAGTTTGGTCTTGCGGTCTCCGTGGATACATCTGCAGGTGACTCACGATTCAATATCGGCGCGGCCTACACAAAGATGCCGTTGAATGACCGCAATGGCGAGTGGCGGACTGGATTCCAGTTTGGCAAGGACCCCGGTATCTTCACCGAGATCTACCAGCCGCTGGGTTATGATGGAAAATATTTTGTCAATGGAAGGCTTGCTTACTGGCGCACAAACTACCGCCTGTTTGAGGATGGCGTAGCACTGTCGAACTATAATGTGACCACGGCTTCCATTGATCTTGCTGCGGGTATGAATCTGGGCTACTGGGGGGAGATTCGTGGCGGTTACAGGGGTGAGATAGGCGATGTTGACATTTTGACAGGCCTGAATGACTTGCAGGATTACGACTTTAACAACGGAGAGCTCTACCTGCGATTTTCTGCCGATAAACTCGACTCTGTGACTTTCCCGAAAAATGGTTATCTCGCGTGGTTGGAGGGTGTGCTGTCGCGTGAATCTCTTGGATCGGATGAAGATTTCGAGCAGCTTGGATTTATGTCGATAGGGGCGAAGAGCTGGGGAAAAAATACTTTTCTGGGAAGGATCTCTTACGATACGACGCTGGGAGATGATGCGCCGCTGCAGAATATGTTTCAGTTGGGGGGATTCCTGAATCTATCAGGTTTACAGCAAAACCAGCTGACCGGACAACACGCAGCATTTGCAACCCTTGGTTATCAGCGCCAGATATCCAGGAACAGACTCTTCCAGGCTTATGTGGGAGCCAGTCTGGAGAGCGGCAACACCTGGATGGACTCCAGCGATATCCTGAGCGATACCATTACCGCTGGTAGTATTTTTCTGGGGCTCGATAACGCATTGGCGCCAATCTACTTCGGTTATGGAATTGCCGACACTGGCGACAGCAGCTTCTACCTGTTTATGGGGAATCCATGGTTCTGATCCAGGGAAAGTTGGCAGTTGTAACCTGTAGGGCGCAATAACCACAGGGCTTTGCACCGTATGAAAAGGTGCAATGCGCTCCGCTTATTGGCACCCTACATCCTGTCAAAAGATATTGTTATTCACTCTCTTCATCTCCATTCGCAGTTGACGGGGTCAGAGTGTACTGATTGATCATGCGCCGCAGTCGCGGGCGTGAAATATTCAAAATCTCGCAGGCTTTTCCCTTGTGCCATGCTGTTGCTTCGAGCACACGGGTGACATGGATTTTCTCCATTTCATCCAGACTCAATTCCGAGACCGGTTTATCATCGCGCGGCGGGTTGTCAGTCGTCATGAGGCTGCAGATGTAATCCGGTAGCAACTCAGGGGTGAAAGTGTTGCTGTGCGACAGGGCGATGCCTTTCATCAGTACATTCTCCAGTTCACGCACATTGCCCGGCCACTCATAGGCAGTCATGCAGGCGAGGGCATCTCTGGTGATGTGGGTCACATTACTGTGCAATTCACGGTTGATGCGGTTCAGCAGCGTCTGCATCAGGTCGATCAAATCCTCTTTGCGCTCCCGCAAGGGCGGCAGATGGATATTGACCACCTGCAGGCGATAGTAGAGGTCTTCCCTGAAGCCGCCTTGCTTGATTTTTTGCTCCATCTCCGCGTTGGTTGCAGCAATGATCCTGGCGTCTGTATGCTGGGTCTGCTTGGCGCCCAGCGGGGTATACTCCTTGTATTGCAATACCCGCAGCAGCTTGGCCTGCATGGAGAGAGAGAGTTCACCGATCTCATCGAGAAAGATGCTGCCGCCGCGGGCGAGAGAAAACTTTCCCTCCTGGCGGCCGACGGCGCCGGTGAATGCGCCTTTTTCGTGACCAAACATATCGGATTCGAGCAGGGTCTCCACCAGTGCGGCGCAGTTGACGGCAATGAAGGGGCCATGCGGCGTAATACCGGCGCGGTGAATCGCCCGCGCCACCAGTTCCTTGCCTGTTCCAGATTCGCCGGTGATCAATACCGTCGCAGGACTTTTCGCAACCAGGCCGATTGTTTTGAAGACCTCCTTCATGACCCTGCTGCGTCCAACCATGCTGAGTTGGTTGCTCTTATTTTCCAGGCTGGTGGATAAAAATAGCTGTTCGCTATCCTCTTCAGCAGTACAGAGTTTGGAGATGGAGGTATCCAGCTCATCGATGTCGAGAGGCTTGTGGATATAGTCGTCCGCTCCCTGCTGCATCGCTTCGATGGTGCTCTCCATATCATGGAAGGCGGTGATCATGATGACACGCACATTAGGCAGCAGTGCCTTGAATTCAGGCAGTCCCTCCAGACCGGAGCGTCCCGGCATCCTGATGTCCAGAATAATCAGGTCGGGTTGATAGCTGGTGGCGACATCCATGCCTTCATCCACGCTTGCGGCGAGCTTGACCTGGTGATCCTGGCTGCCAAGATGCAGCTGCAGAGTCCTGCTGCTGGCAAGATCATCGTCGACAATAAGAATTTTACTCATGGTTGTGTCTCTCCCTTGTGCATCATGTGCTAATGAGACCAAGTCCCAGACTGATGAGACCTGAAAAAGATTATTTTCTCTCGCCAGGACGCCAAGACCGCAAAGGTTTTTCTTGGCGAGCTTGGCCTACACGGATGTAGGACAGGGGCGTAAGCAGGACGCGGAAGCTTTGCGCCTTTGCGAGAGTTATTATTGAAATTTGACTCATTTGTAAAGATGTTGGTCGCTCAAGGATTACTCGCCCTTCTGTGGATTGATTTCAGATGCCGGACTGACTGGCAGTATGACCGAAATGCAACTGCCTTTGGGGACATTATCAGAGATGCTAATAGTTGCCTTGTGCTGCTCCAGAATGCGCTTGACGATGGCCAGGCCGAGCCCTGTTCCTTTCGCACGTGTGGTATAGAAGGGTTCGAATATTTTATCCCGTTCTTCACTGCTGATGCCGCATCCATTGTCGCAGATATCAACACGAATGGAGGTCCCTTCAAGGCCCAGTTCAATCATTGCCTCTACATTGACACGGGGGTTGTCGCTCTCCCGGTTTGCCTGCAGGGCATTGGATATGAGGTTGGAAAACAGCTGGCGCAGCTTTGTGGCATCGGCGTAGAGCGTAGGTAGCCCGGTATGGTAATCTGCATGCAGTGTTACCTGTTTATCATCCTGGCGGCGCTGTGACAGGCTGATGGCCATATCGATGACCTTGTCGATGCTGATCCACTCGGGTTTGAGTGCGTCAGGGCGCGAGTAGGAGAGCATGTCGGAGAGGATCTCCTCCATGTAGCGGATCTGTTCAAGAGAGATCTGGCAAAGTTCACGTGTATCTGCGCTGATCGAATTGCCGGATTTTTTTTCAAGAATCTGCAGAGTCATCTTTACAGAGGAGAGCGGGTTGCGCAGGTCGTGGGCTATCATGCTGGCCATGCGTCCCATGACAGCCAGGGTCTCGGAGTGGGCAAGTTCCCTATTCTGGCTCTCGATCTCCGCTTCCATGCGTTTTCTCTCGGTAATGTCCTCTTTCAGCGCCAGGAAGTTGGTGATCTCTCCATCACTGCTGCGAATTGCCGAGATGGCGGCTGATTCCCAGTAGAGCTCGCCGTTTTTCCGCCGGTTGTGAAATTCACCGCGCCACTCACCGCCATCTTTGACTGTTTTCCACAGATCGCTGTATTCATTGTTTGTGGTTTCACCGGATTTCAGCACACGCGGGTTTTTGCCGATGATCTCCCCTGCGCTGTATCCGGTTACTTCCGTGAATTTCAGATTGACATATTCGATATTGCCCAGCGTATCCGTGATGATGACGATACTTGGGCTCTGCTCTACAGCCTGAGAGAGCTTGAGCAGATTTGCTTCGGTGTGCCGTATGTTGGTGATGTCCTTGCCGATGCCTGTGACGCCGATGACATTGCCCTTGCTGTCAAATGACGGCGTGTTGTTCCAGGAGATGAGTCTTGGCTCGCCATTGTGTGTTTTGACCAGAAACTCCAGCTGTGAAGGGAGTTGTTTCGGGTCATCCATCAATGGGATGATGCTGGAAATATCTTGCTTGCTCTCCGGTGAAACAAACTCCTCCACCCAATCACGGCCTATGACTTCATCTCTTTGCCAGCCGGTGATGCGCAGAAAGTAATTGTTGCAAAAAGTGACTCTGCCAGCCTTGTTGACTGCGACGGCGGCCAGGTTGATATTCTCCATGGTTTGGCGGAAGTGCTGCTCGTAATCACGCTGTGCTTCAGCAATATGATGAAGATGCCGCGTGCGCGCAAGCAATCCGGCGCCGAAGAATACCAGGCCGAGCATGGAGAGATAGAGCGCCGCATTGTTCGCCAGAAATTGAGGTAGCGTAAAAGTGATCTTATCTGCAGATATATGGGAGATGATTTTCCATTGCATCTCAGATTTGAGGCTGCCGGCTTGAGTCCTGCCGGCAGCTGAGATGACTGCAGGTGCAACACTCAGCGGGTGGATGGTGGTAAAAGTGAACAGCCCTTCGGGTGTCTCGAACTGACTGCTTTCACTGTTTGATATTGTGTTCCAGGCTTTAGGGTTGCTGTTTTGGAAACGGATATCCTTTTCCAGCATGAAGCCCCATTCATCCTCGGGATAGGGGCTGCTGAGCCAGTATCCGTTGTTGTTGACGAGCTCGATATGATCAGCAATATTCGCTGCGGCGCGGGTAAAGTTTTCGATCAGCCGGGCGCCAAGATAGTTGACCAGGACAATGCCGCTTTTGTTGCCATCGTGATCGAATACCGGGACGCCAAATCGTATCACCGGTTTGAATGGCTGCTCGATCTCACCATTTTCCACATTCAGGTCGAAGCGGGAGAGATAGATGCCGCCGTGCTCCAGAGCTAGTGCTTCACGAAAATAGTAGCGGTTTGACTTGTTCTGCAGGGAGGCAAAGGGAACCACGGAGGTGTTGCCGCTGTTATAATTTACTCTGACGATCTCCATACCGTTTTTATCCAGATAGCGAATCTGGTCATAGATCCCCTTGTTGCCTGCGAATATCCTGAATTCATCTGCAATCTCCTGTTCGCGAGACCATGAGAGTGCTTTTGGCAGGCCGCGGGTCTCGATGTGCTCGGCGAGAAAGTGCAGATCTCTCACCACGTTGGTAATCTCCTCCATGATCATGCGATGTGCCAGATCGACGTTGAGGGACTCTGTGGATTCAATAGTGGAACGTTCGGTTGTGTAAAAGGTGTAGTAGTGCATTGCGCCGATAATCAGCAGCACCAGGCAGATGGGTGCAAAAATGGTAATGAAATTTCTGATCAGTCCAAGGCGGGTCGGTGCTGCTGGCGGCTGAATTATCGGCATTGCTGATCGATGTGGCGTTGTAATCTTTCGATGTAGAGATCCAGCTGCTCATCGCTTTCACGCGGGAGCAAAAACGTCAGGCGTGCAGCGATGATATAGGGTTTTCGATCTCCGTCGCCAGCAGGCTCCTTGTTGGTCAACACCTCGCGCACGCGTTTAATAACTCCTGCAGGATCGTTGCAGTAGCGCGGCATGGTGATGTTGCGTCCATACCATTGCGCAGCGAAAGAGATGAACAGCAGCAGAGCCAGAATCACCAGTATCATTCGCAGCGGGCGGAATGATGTTTTCTTATCCTGGTTCAGGGTATTTAGTTTATGCATATGCAGAGTTACATCCGAGCGAGATCAGGTCTCAGACTGACGAGGCATGAAAATAAATATTTTCTCTCGCCAAGGCGCAAAGCTTCCGCGTCCTGCTTACGCCCCTGACCTACATCCGTGTAGGCCAAGCTCGCCAAGAAAAACCTTTGCGGTCTTGGCGCTTTGGCGAGAGTCATTATTGAAATTTGGCTCATTTGTAAAGATGTAGACCACTCAAGGATTACTTGGGTGAGGGGACTCACGGTAATCAACGCGCCGTTGCCAAAGGGATGGATTCGCGGCTCTCTTCGACAGATCCCAGTAATGCTTTGGCAATTTTTTGTGCCACCTTCTGTCCCTGAAAAATTCTCTCTCTGATTGATACGCCATGCATGTAGTTTGCATTGAGGTGCAGACCGGAGAGGCAGCTCAGCTGTTCATCGATTGCTTT
>JAQYVP010000136.1 GCA_030145485.1 Chromatiales bacterium | reverse complement strand
TCACCTGTGTGAATAGCTGGGTAGGAACGAATGGTGGCGCCGTTTTCCTGATAAATGATCTGATTGGGAACTTTGTAATCAAACTCTGTTGTATTGACTTGACCAGAAATGGGAGTTATTTTTGGACAACGACATAGCCTGAGCATCTCTTGATCTCTTCAAATCTCTTCAATCAGGAGTCATGATGTTGCTGCCAAAATCAGCGCAACGGCATGGGCGGCGACTCCCTCCTCGCGGCCGATGTAGCCCATCTTTTCGGTGGTTGTCGCCTTGATGCTGACCGCAGAGAGATTACTTTTCATATCCTGTGCCAGGATTTCACGCATCTTCGGGATGAAAGGGGCAAGTTTCGGAGCCTGCGCGATGATTGTCATGTCGACATTGCCCACCTGCCAGCCGCTCTCTGCGAGTTTGTCGATGACTGAACGCAGCAGAACGCGGCTGTCGATACCGGCATAGCTGTCACTACTGTCGGGAAAGTGTGCGCCGATATCGCCGAGTGCCGCAGCACCTAAAAGTGCATCACACAGCGCATGGATGAGTACATCGCCGTCAGAGTGGGCCTCCAGCCCCTGCTCATGCGGAATAGAGACGCCGCCAAGTATCAGTGGGATATCTGCTGCAAAGCGATGTGCATCGAAACCATGCCCTATTCGCACTCTCTTTCGCCTCTTCGCGTCAGATAGAAATCCGCCAGCGCCAGGTCAGATGGATTGGTGATTTTCAGATTATCAGATTCACCCTGCACCAGTTGCGGATGAAAACCGGCCATCTCCATGGCGCTAGATTCATCGGTGATGCTCTCGCCCTTCTCCAGGGCTGCTTCAAGCGCACTCTTGAGCAGACCCAGGGGAAACATCTGCGGCGTGAATGCATGCCACAGGTTTTCGCGCGCAGCCGTGGATTGAATCGACTGCTGCTGATCAGCAATCTTCATGGTATCCCTGACCTGCATGCCGAGTATAGCGCCATGTGGATTTTGTTCGCAAGCCCACTGCAAACGGATGATATCCTCGATGCGCACGCAGGGGCGCGCCGCATCGTGCACCATCACCCAATCATCCTCGGCAGCCAATTCGAGAAGTGAGTCAAGTCCGCTGAGCACGGAGTTGGCGCGCTCTGACCCTCCATGCGCGCGATGGATCAACGGGTGATCGTGAAACCGCGTCTGCTCCCAGTATGGATCGTCAGTATCCAGCACCACAACGATGCCTTGCAGATCCTGAACTTTTAATAGCGTAGTCAGCGTGGTTTCAATAACGCTGCTGCCGGATAACGGCAGATACTGCTTGGGAGTACTGCTCTTCATGCGCCTGCCCTCCCCTGCTGCAGGCACCACACACCACAGAGTCATGGCTTGTTCCCCTTGTCAGGTATCTGAAAATAGATTTCACCTTCCCGAATCATTCCCAGGTCGGAACGCGCACGCGCTTCAACCGCCTGCTGGTCGTTCTTGAAGCTGTCGATCTCGGCCTGCATCGCCATGTTGCGTTTCTTCATCTCTTCGATGGTCTCTTTTTGTGCAGCAATATCACGTTCCAGCGTGGCGACTTCAGCCAGGCTTCCTTCGCCAACCCAGAGTTTGTATTGCAGAACAATGAACAGAAAAACCAGAACCGGGATCAGTAACTTTCTGAACACCGTCTACTCCTATGCGAGACCAAGTCTCAGACTGACGAGGTATGAAAGAGATCATTTTCTCTCGCCAAGACGCCAAGACCGCAAAGATTTTTCTTGGCGAGCATTGCGCCTTGGCGAGAATCTTCTTTAAAAGTTAAGTCATTTGTAAAGATGTTCGCCACTCAAGGATTCTAATCCAGCCAGCGAAATGCCGATCGACCTGCGTAGGTAGCGTCGCTGCCGAGCTGCTCCTCGATGCGCATCAGCTGGTTGTATTTGGCCACACGGTCCGAACGTGACAGTGAACCGGTCTTGATCTGCCCACCGTTGCAGGCAACAACCAGGTCGGCAATGGTGGTGTCTTCAGTCTCACCGGAACGGTGTGAAACCACCGTAGTATAGCCGGCGTCATGCGCCATTTTGATCGCGGCCAGGGTCTCTGTGAGGGTTCCGATCTGGTTGAACTTGATCAGTATTGAGTTGGTAATTCCTTTGTCGATACCCTCCTGCAGAATTTTCGGGTTGGTGACGAAGAGATCATCGCCGACCAGCTGGATACGCTCTCCAAGTTGCCCGGTATGCAGTTTCCAGCCATCCCAGTCACTCTCGTCGAGTCCATCCTCGATCGACAGGATCGGGTATTGATCCACCCAACTCGCCAGAAAATCGCTAAAGCCGGCGGAGTCGAACTCCCTGTTTTCTGACTTGAGCTGGTATTTTCCATCACTGTAGAATTCTGAAGCAGCCACATCGAGACCCAGGTAGATATCCTCTCCTGCCTTGAACCCCGCTTTATCGATCGCCTCGAGGATGATATCGATGGCTGCAACATTGGATGGCAGGTCCGGCGCAAAACCGCCCTCGTCGCCAACACCGGTGTTCATCCCCTTGCCGGAGAGCACAGATTTGAGTGCATGAAAAATTTCTGCGCCATAGCGTACCGCCTCGCGGATAGAAGGTGCGCCGACGGGCAGAATCATGAACTCCTGGAAATCGACGCTGTTATCCGCATGCTCACCGCCGTTGATGATATTCATCATCGGCACAGGCATTCTGTAGGGGCCGTCAGATAATGAGCGATAGAGTGGCAGTTGCTGCTCCTGCGCCGATGCATGCGCCGCTGCAAGCGAGACTGC
>JAQYVP010000091.1 GCA_030145485.1 Chromatiales bacterium | reverse complement strand
GATACGCCCACAAACAGTGACTTGGATGGAAATTGATTTGCAAGCTGAATAGTTACCCAGAATTTATCGATTAGTCAGGTGGATATAGGAAATCACAGGTTATTGGTGAGCTGATTTAGGCGGAAACTGTCTAATTCCGTTAACATTGCAACTGTCTAATAAGTCAGGCCGTAAACAAGAAGACCCATTCAGATGGAGACCGATAGCAGATGAAGAACAAGAAGAATCAGCTCGAAGCTTTGAGAGTGCTAATTCTAGTCGTGGCAACGCTTTCTATGATGAGTTGCAATCAAAAATCGCAACCCTCTGACGAATCGATTTCTGTTAAGTCTAAGCTGAAGTTCCTTTAAGAATCGTTCTTATCTACACTCTAACTGCCTGATATTCAGAAAGCATTTGCCATAACCTTGCTTTATTGACGCATAAGTGTACCCATGTAAATACAAGATTATGCGTTGTATTTTTGCTGCTAATGCGGTAAAGTACGTCCATGTACATCGATATCGTTCCGAACCGCAAATCCCCTCCAGCCATTCTCCTGCGTGAATCCACCCGTCAGGGCAAAAAGATCGTCAAGCGCACCATCGCCAATCTCTCCAGCCTCTCCATCGCACAGGCGCGCGCCATCCGGCGGATTCTCAAAGGCGAGAAATTAGTGAAGCCTGAAGAACACTTTGCTATCTTGCGATCCCCCGCACACGGTCATGTCGATGCGGTGCTTGTCACGATCAGAAAACTGGGACTGGACAAACTGATTGCCAGCCGGCGCTCGAAAGAGCGGGATCTGGTGGTCGCCATGATCGCATCCCGCATTCTCTGCCCACAGAGCAAGCTCGCTCTGACACGCGATTGGGGGAACACCACGCTGGGCGAACAGCTTGGTATCGAAGAGGCGGATGAGGAGGCACTGTATGCGGCGATGGACTGGCTCTATGAGCGCCAGGACGCCATCGAGAAGCGGCTGGCAACTCGCCATTTGCAGGAGGGCGGCCGGGTGCTCTATGACCTCTCGTCGAGTTATTTCGAGGGGGTGAAATGCCCGCTGGCGGCACGTGGCTACAGTCGCGACCAGAAGAAGGGAAAGTTACAGGTCAACTACGGCTTACTCACCGATGACCGGGGATGCCCTGTCTCTATCTCGGCCTTCTCCGGGAACACCACGGATCCCAAAACCCTGATGCCACAGGTCGAACGCCTGCAGGGAGCCTTCAACCTGAAGTCTGTAGTGCTGGTGGGGGACCGCGGCATGATCTCTCAGAAGCAGATTGACGAACTCAAGGGTCAGGCAGGGGTGGAGTGGATCACTGCGCTGAAGACGGGGGCCATCCGTAAGCTGATGGATGCGCAAGCGATTCAACTCACATTGTTTGATGAACGCAATCTCTTTGAACTGACACACCCTGACTTTCCGGGAGAGAAACTGGTTGCCTGTCGTAACCCGGAACTGGCGCACCGCCGCAAACACAAGCGGGACGATTTATTGAAAGCGACAAGCGAAGAGTTGGAGAAGGTTCAAGGAATGATCGAGCGCGGCTATCTCAAGGATGCAGAGAAGATCGGGGTGCGCGTTGGCCGGGTGATCAATCGATTCAAGATGGCCAAGCACTTCAAGCTTGAGATTTCAGAGCAGCAATTCAGCTTTGAGATTGACCAGGAGAAAGTGCATGCGGAAGCGGCCCTGGACGGCATCTACGTGATTCGCACGTCCCAGGAAGAGGAACTCTCTGCAGCGGATGCCGTGCGTCACTACAAGGCGCTGAGTCAGGTCGAGCGCGCCTTTCGCTCCATCAAGACCATGGACCTGGAGATCCGTCCCATTCGTCACTATCAGGAGCAACGCGTGAGAACGCACCTGTTTCTCTGCATGCTGGCCTATTACGTCAAATGGCACATGATGGAGGCATGGAGGCCGCTGCTGTTTGCCGATGAAGAGCAACAGGCCAAACAGACAAGAGATCCTGTTGCACCGGCCAAACGCTCTGCAGCGGCGGCTGAAAAGGCGCAGAGTAAGCTATTGCCGGATGGATCGCCGGCGCACAGTTTCCAGACACTGCTGCGCAACCTTGCGTCAATCGTTCGCAGTACCTGCCGCAGCAGGGATGCAGATGCCGGCACGCCCACTTTCATTATCGATACACAGCAGACACCAAACCAGAAGAAGGCAATTCAACTCCTGAGAGAGATCAAAGTGTAGACAGGACCTTGCAGGCTGTTTTTTAAATATCACGTTGATATTACAGGGAAAACTGACTTATCAGAAAAGGAACTTCAGTCTAGTCATCAGTAGTCATCCGGCATCGCTCAGAGATGGAGGGAGATTGAAATGCGCTGCGGAAACGCACGCACGCATGCGCCAGAGACCCACCCCCGTACCCCCGAAGAGCACTTTTATATAGGCTCTTATAGGGTAACCTGAAAAATTTACCCTCATTTTCAAGGCATCCCAAACTAACCTCAACCTCAAAAATATTTTTATCAAAATTTCCTGATTCCATATTTCCTACTTGCCATCTCCAGCCCTGCTGATTCATCATGACTCATATGTCTGACTCATTCTGAGTATATGAAACCACCCATCCTCCCACAGCAGGAAGCGTGGCTGCTACGCAGGCACTAGCATGAACATATAGTATGCACAGATCGGCCATACGATAAATCCCAAGAGACTAAGAGCATTCTTACCAAAGATGCGTTCAAGAAAAAGACCAGGAACAAAAGAAAGAATGCCTAAAACAAAGATCACAAATGGGGCCCACCAAACAACTTTCCACCCATAATAAACCAGATAAGACAATCCAATTACCATGCCGGCAAATGCAAAAATATTCAGAAAAAATCCAAACGCCTCACTCGCACCGTGAAAATTGCTAGCATGTAACTGTTGGTAATTCACGAAAACGCTGAAAACACAGTACAGGCCTATAGAAGGCCAAGCTAGATGCTCCATTCACTGCTCCTCATTCATCTTTGCTTGTTGGAAATGGCCCTTCATGTCGCTTACTCCATCCCAAAGCAACAACCCCAATTACTAGCACAATGAGTCCAACCCATACTCCGCCATATGTAAATGCGACAGGAAGCCCAATAATCAAGAAAAGAAGAGCTGGCCAATCACTTTTATCTTCATTTTTACTCATTTTATAGCCTCGATACCAAATTGTTCTGTAATAGCCATGCTAACAGCGTTTGGGAGTTATTGCCGCCACACAGCGGGAATCTCCGCGACAGCGGGAAATCTTTAGCGAAGTGATCAGGATGCATATTGGCCGTTGTATTTGTCACCACATAGGACTATGATCAACTACTTCCCCAGATTGATAATTATCAATATCAATAAAAAGGATTCTGAGGAGGACACCAGCCAGCGGTG
>JAQYVP010000247.1 GCA_030145485.1 Chromatiales bacterium | reverse complement strand
ACGCTGCTGATGGCAAGTCACACTGCCTTCGTAGTAGCCCGGTTTGCTGACGAGCCAGTTGCCATTGCACAATTAAATGAAGTCTATTTCCGCTCCGAGATTCCGTTTGGAAGCTACGACCGTATGCGAGAGAATGTGACTGCGCCAGATCTGCACGAGTCCGTAACCGAAACAAAGAGGCTGTATGCCAATGAAATGGCAGACCCCCAGTCTGCGCTAGCCATCCTGTCAAAAAACGATGCAGAGTATGGCAGTCTCATCGCGCAGATCCCCGCATTGCAGGACACGGCCGAGGCACGATTGCAGCAGGTCTCAATGCATTACCCATCGCACACCGAAGCCGAAGAACTCGCCAGAAAGGATGCTGGAAAACAACACAAAACACTGTACGCCATTCGATCGCTCCTGTTTAAAGATGTCAGCCGCTTAAAAAATCCTTCCGCACACATCGCCGTTTTTTCCGATGCGCAGAAGCAGGAAATTTTCAGCTTGCTGGAACCCGGAGACCTGATCCTTACGTACACAGCAGGTTATATGAGTGATGTATTCATACCGGGTGCGTTTAAACACGGTATAACGTACATAGGTATGCCAGGTGATCGGGAATCTATAGCACTGTCTGCAAATGTGCTGCCACCCGACGAGCGATTTGATGTGCAAGAATTGACGAAGAATCTGCAAGTATCGTCCCTGCCTAACGGAACTCGGGCAGATATGATCGAAGCCGTGGCTGAAGGAGTCATTTTCAACGACCTAGAACACATCATGGATACGCACATAAACCGCATGTTAGTACTCCGGCCGCGACTGAGTAATGCAGAGCAGGCTACCTTTCTGGTTGAGGTGTACTCGTATCTCGGGGATGGCTATGATTTTCGATTCGACTTTGCCGACGCATCAAAACAGGTTTGTACTGAAGTTATCTATCGCGCGATTAATGGAAAAGGTTCGATCAATTTTGCACTGACAGAGCGAGCAGGCCATGAAACCTTAAGCGCCGATGACATCGCGAATTATCATCTAAACTCGGATGCATTCGATTTTGTGTTACTCGTCGAGACAAACCCTGATAGTAAGAACAACGAAGCACTGATCTTTGTTGGCCCCGAAGGCGAAAGTCGTATAAATGCACTCATGAATGTAGCGAAATGACGGCGCAGTTTTCAACTTACACACAACCTGGTTCCCACTTCAGACTAAAAGCAGATATTCAGCTCCACTCTCTTATCTGATGAAGGGTGTGTGGTCTCATAGCCGGCTACATTGAAGCGCTGCTTAGCCACAGCATGTACCAGAAAATCTTATCGTTTGGGGTGGTTGTTTCATTGTTTGAATGGTCGTTGTTTCATAATCAACATCCTCTTCTATATGGAGCTTAGAGAGTAGATGTTGCATTGACCGATTGAAACCGCAACCCGAAGCGGACACTCAGCGCCTCGTTTCATTATTATTGATAACGAGACCCCATTACTGTAATTTGTTGCTAATACAATATTTTACGAATCAATATCAGGAATTTATTATATTAATAACGAGACCAGTGCGGGTCTCTTTAACAACTGTTAGGCATCGCAAGTGCCATGACCGTTAGCCAATTTGGAGGTTAGAAGCCATGATGAGAATCTGGGCCGTTGCAATCGTCTTGCTCCTATTAGCCCCTGCTCATGCTGTGGCGCAAATTCCCTTTGTTTCCAAGCTGAAGCTCCCAACAGGCCAAACGGTTGTCGTCGTGGAAGGTGATTTCGAGGCCCGTTCTATTGGTAGCTTCAGCGTGCGACTCTATGAGGCCGCTTCGGCTCCGGATGAAACTACATTCTTCATCTCTGGGCTCATTCACCATCGCGATGGTGTTCTCGAGAAAGCCATGCTTGCTGATGTCGATGGCGATCAATATCCCGAAATCATAGTCATTGCACGTTCCGTAGGTACAGGAGGCTACGTGTCGGCGTACGCTTTTTCGTTTGCGAAAGATAAGCTACTCTTTCGTGCCGCGGTGGAAGAAATCGCCCCAGATGCAGACCCTGTCGCTGCCCTACTGAAATCCAAAAATAAGCATGATTGACGCGATGCCTAACAATGCGCTGCAGCTGACCGGCTCGCCGGCAGCTGAGCTTGGACATTTAGATTTGTATGAGGAGGTTGTATGGATTGGAAAATGGCGCTTAAAGCTGGCAGCATGGTCTAGTTACCTTTGGTTGATGAATGTCTAGAATTGGCCGGAGCGGGCTGGAATAGGAAATGGTGATGTCATGAAGCAATTCATTACGAATCGGCCCATCGTGTTCGCGATTGGCATTAAGCCCAGCGGCGAGATTGCATGTTAACGATACTCCGGAAGCTTGATTGGAAATACGTTATTGCCGAGACGGCGATTGTCGCTATTGGCGTTGTTATGGCTTTGACGGTGGACGCATGGTGGCAAGATCGAACGGATCGAGTCGCCGAGTTAGCTTATCTACAAAACTTGCGAGAGGAGTTCACCGTAACAGCCTTGGATCTAAACGAAGAGATCGAATCGTCCGTTGAATCCATGGTAGCGATTGATGAGTTGCTGAAACTCATGACTTCTGGGCGGGCGGAAGCGCCGCCGGAAGTGCTCAAAAGGATGGAGAAGGCGTTCGAGACGAGCGTACTACGCCCAGTAACAGCAACTTATGACGATCTCGTAACATCTGGAAATTTCGGCATCCTTAGGAATGACCCCTTACGGATTGCGCTCGCGGAGTGGAGCGCCCACCTCATGATCCATCGGAGGCTAGAAGACCATATTCTTTTTCCACATTACCTGGCGACCGACGATTTTTTGATGCGGAACACGACCGTATCGGAGGTACTCCAAGCTGACCGAATACCCAAAGCGCCCTTTGAGATGGATGTATCTGAGCTCCTTTCTGACCGAGCATTTTGGAACCTTCTAGTGATACGTCGGAGTTGGATTCAGAATCGACGTGTGTCCCTGGAGGCGCTTCAACATAGACATAGCCTAGTAATACCTCTACTCGGAGTTCAGGAGCAGCCGCACTAATGCAAATGCCAATGGATATCAGAACTTGTTCTCGCATCGCGCCCATTTCATTACTAATATGGATGGCGATAACTTATCTCTTTTTTTCGCCGGCGTTTAGCCAAGATCAAACTGAAACGCTTACGATAGCGCCATCACTGACGGCCTTTGTCAACGTAAACGTCATTCCCATGGATGTTGAGCATGTGCTGGAATCCCATACAGTTATCGTCGAAGATGACCGGATCGTCAGCATAGAACCCGCCGATGGTGCGAGCATACCGGAAGGAGCTGAGATTATTGAGGGTAACGGTGCATATCTGTTGCCGGGGCTCGGCGACATGCACACGCACCTGGAATTCCGCGATAGCGACCCCAGGAGCTTGTTACTCTATCTCGCCGAGGGAACCACGGCTGTGCGCTCTCCGAGCGGGCGTCAGCTCAACCGTGATTGGCGAGATGCGGTGAAAAAGGGGGAACTTGAGGGGCCGACGATCCTGACGGCGGGGCGAGTCATGTTCGGTCTCGCAGCTGATGATAGCGGTCAAACCATTTATGTAATCATGTTTCGTATGGGCATGCTTGTGCTGCCAATTATGGCCGGTGCTTTTGGCCTCCTGGTTTGGCGGCGTTTTTTCCTGCCTTCCGGTCGCCAAACAAAAAGTTTATTCCGTCGCCGCGGGGTTCTGGTTGGTGCTGCCGTGCTTTTTCTGTTGGGGGGCACAACGTATGTTACCAAGACTCCTCCGTTCACAATCATTTTTCCCTATATGAACGACTGGCCTATTTTCATATCGGAGAAGCCCGAGCATGTGATTGCCGAGGTGCGCCGCCAGCACGAGAAAGGTTTTGATTTCGTCAAGCCCTACGACAGCCTTACAATACCGGAATACCTGGCGGCAATTGCGGAAGCAAAGCGGTTGGACATGTATGTGCTTGCTCATGCGCTTGACCAAGCCTCCCTTAAAACCATCTTGACCTCTGGTGTTGATGAAATCGCGCACCTTGATGAGCTCAATATGTTCCACTGGCGGGGCGAATTCGGCAGCGACGATTTTTATCTCGATTATGAAAGCATCCCCAGCACCGTGGCGCTGATGAAAGAGAACAATGTCAATATTGTCTCGAATCTGTCGCTCGACGAGTCGCTCGTGAACATGATCTTCGAGCCCGTGAAGACATTGGCCCGCCCTGAATATCGCGTCGTCCGCCCTGAGCTGATCGAGTCCTGGCTGAAAGATGGGCGGCAGAATGGCCCCTTTGCCAAACAAGGCCCCTACCGCCGGGACATGGAGATGGATTTTTACTATGTGCTGGTTAAGGCGCTCAACGACGCGGGCGTCATCATTACGATCGGGACGGACACGGCCCCTTTCACCGAGGGCTCGTTGCCATCCCACATTCATCGTGAGTTGGAGCTTCTGGTCAAGGCGGGCCTGTCAAATTTTGACGCGCTTTCCGCTGGGACTCGCAATGTCGGACTGATCTTCGACCGCATGGGTGCTGATGCCCGTTTCGGCACCGTGGAGGTCGGCCAAAGGGCTGATCTGATCCTCCTGCATGAAAACCCCCTTGAGAATGTCAGCTCCACACGCGACCGCATCGGCGTCATGGTGCGTGGGCAGTGGATGACTCAGGGCGAGCTCAACGCAAAGGTCGATGCCTTCGTGGCGAGTTACTGAACACGAATGGTAGAACTAGAATGTCCGCAGATGGCCGTAAGCGGAAGTTCTCGGATGCGGATGCGGTCTGGTGAAAAACGTCTGCTCACCACCCATAGATGCTATTCCCAATAATTGTGTATTCCACCTTTCTTGTTCATCACAATCTCCACAATATGTTATATATCCGAATACGTAAAATTTCAGGATGTCGTCAGGTATTGTTGACAAGTAATAATCTTATGAGGCTTTCGGTATGAGTGGTTGTTGTGATAATGATTGTTCAATTGAGGTCCTTCGTGAAAGGCAGCGGGGAACACTGCAAGTTGTTCTCGGTGTAAACGCTGTTATGTTTCTGGTAATCTTGGTAGCTGCGCTGTATGGCAGTTCCACCGCACTGTTGGCCGATAGCCTTGATAACCTTGGAGACGCCTTGACCTATGGTCTTAGCTTGTTCGCGGTTTCGCGGGGCGTTAGCACCAAGGCTAAGGTTGCATTGTTTAAGGGCGGCCTTATATTTTTAGCCGCCTGCGCAGTGGCTGCTCAAATAGTCTATAAGTTCTTTGTCCCAAGCATCCCCATCTTCGAAGTTATGGGTGCGTTCAGTCTTCTCGGTCTCGCAGCAAATTCTCTTTGTTTATACCTACTTTGGCGACATCGTCATGAAGATGTGAATATGAGTTCAGTGTGGGAGTGTTCGCGAAACGACATTGCATCTAATCTTTCGGTTTTTGTTGCGGCTGGTGCGGTTTGGCTAACCGGTTCAGGCTGGCCTGATATAGTGGTCGCGCTAGGACTCGTCTGGCTTTTACTGCGCTCTTCGATTCGCGTCATATCATCTGCCATGGTGGAGCTTCGTGCAGCAACCTAACGACACCATAAAGGGCAACTACTGACCAACATCGGGCATTTCGCGCCACCTGGCTGCACCTCCTGGCCGACTCCCGACCTTCAGAGGATGTTGTCAGCCTGAGTGGTGACGAACAGCCGCTCTCGGCTGCGGTTTCAATCGGTCAATGCAACATCTAATCTCTAACTCCAGAGAGGAGGATGTTGAAAATGAAGTATCGACCAAGGATCTATTACACCGAAGAACAAAAGGCATTGATGTGGGATCGCTGGCAAAAAGGTGAGTCCCTGAATACAATTGCGCGACTCTTTGATCGACACCATCCATCGATCCAGCGCATTCTGGCAGAGACCGGTGGAATCAGACCGGCACCACGCCGACGCTCTCGACTGGCGCTAAGCTTAGCGGAACGAGAAGAGATTTCGCGGGGCCTTGCCGGTTGCCTTTCCTTACGC
>JAQYVP010000205.1 GCA_030145485.1 Chromatiales bacterium | reverse complement strand
ACGAGATCAAACAGATCACCCGGCATGCCGATACGGGGGAGTCCCCCTGTGATGATGTGCGAAAAATCATCCAGCATCGTATCAAGGAAAACCGGGCCAGGATCGAGGAGATGAGTAAACTGCAGGCTCGCATGGAAGAGGCGCTACAGCAGTGGCGGCTGATGCCAAATGGTACGCCGGATGGCAACAGTATCTGCCACCTGATCGAGTCGGTCGAATGCAATGAAGAGACAAATGGAGGTAATCATGGAAAATTATGTCAATAAATCTGAATCCATGAGTGGTGTAGATCCCGTCTGTGGGATGGGTGTGGCGCAAGACAGCGTCTACCGGCATACGCATGCAGGTGAAGAGCATCTCTTTTGCAGCGAACACTGCGAGAAAAAATTTGCTGCCGACCCCTCCAGCTATCTGCATTCAGCCGGGAACCCGCCGACAGCAGAAAATGATGCAGCGGATGCGGCCTGTGCAGATGAGAGTTGTGAGATCGATACAAAGATCTACATCTGCCCGATGCATCCCGAAGTTGAGAAAACGGGTCCCGGTGGCTGCCCAAAGTGCGGTATGGCGCTGGAACCCAAAGTTTTTACAGGAGTAGAGACGCAGACTGAATACACCTGCCCGATGCATCCCGAAATTGTTCAGGAGAAGCCGGGTAACTGTCCCAAGTGCGGGATGGCGCTTGAAGCGCGTTCGGTGGAAGTAGAAGAGGACACCAGCGAACTCGATGATATGAGCAGGCGTTTCCGCGTCAGTGCGATACTGGCCATTCCGGTTTTTTTGCTGGCCATGGTGGCTGATCTCGCCCCAGGTTGGCTGCCGGACGGCCTCTCGATGAAGACGGTGCAGTGGATCGAGTTCGCCCTGGCGACGCCTGTGGTGCTGTGGGGCGGTTGGCCCTTTTTCGTGCGCGGCTGGCAGTCGGTGGTGAGCTGGAACCTCAATATGTTCACCCTGATTGGTCTCGGCGTGGGTGTCGCCTGGATCTATAGCATGGTTGCACTGCTGTTTCCCGCTATTTTTCCGCCCAACATGCAACTTGAGGGCGGAACCGTGCATGTCTATTTCGAGGCAGCGGCTGTCATCACGGCGCTGGTGCTGCTCGGGCAGGTGCTGGAGCTGCGCGCGCGCAGCCGCACCAACTCCGCCATCAAGCTGTTGCTGGGGCTTGCACCAAATACGACGCGCATCGTGCGTGAGGGTGGAAAAGAGGAGGATATTCCGCTGCAGCATGTGCAGCAGGGAGACATCCTGCGGGTGCGCCCGGGTGATAAGATCCCTGTCGATGGCATGGTGACAGAAGGCTCCAGCTCCGTCGATGAGTCCATGGTGACGGGTGAACCCATCCCGGTGGAGAAACATGCCGGAGATACGTTGATTGGCGCCACGGTCAATGGTACTGGCAGCCTGCTGATGCGTGCTGAAAAGGTCGGTGCAGATACCCTGCTGTCGCAGATCGTGCGCATGGTCAGCGAGGCACAGCGTTCCCGCGCCCCGATACAAAAACTCGCAGATATCGTCGCTGCTTATTTTGTCCCTGCAGTGGTAGGTGTTGCCGCCATAGCCTTTACTGCGTGGGCCCTGTGGGGACCGGAACCACGCCTGGCATATGCAGTTGTCAACGCGGTTGCTGTGCTGATTATTGCCTGCCCTTGCGCACTGGGACTGGCAACTCCCATGTCGATCATGGTCGGCACTGGCAAGGGAGCGGCACTGGGTGTTTTGATCAAGAATGCCGAGGCTCTGGAGATCATGGAGAAGGTCGATACCCTGGTGGTGGACAAGACCGGAACACTGACCGAAGGGAAGCCGCAGCTGGTTTCGGTTCAGGTTGGGCAGGATTTTGATGAGAATGTGGTGCTGCGCCTTGCAGCCACTCTCGAGCGGGCCAGCGAGCATCCGCTAGCCGAGGCAATTGTCCGTGGTGCAGAGGAAAAGGGTGTCGAGTTGGCGACCACAGAGCATTTCAAATCGATAACTGGTAAAGGCGTCATCGGAAGAATCGAAGGCCAAACCGTGGCACTCGGCAATATCAAATTGCTGGAGGATTTATCGATTGACCCGGGTGAATTGCCAGGAATGTCTGAGGTCGGCCGTATACATGGTCGGACTGTTGTGTACGTTGCTATTGACGGAAAGGTAGCTGGTGTCATCAGTGTGGCGGACCCCATCAAACAATCTGCACTTGAAGCGATAACAGATTTGCATAAAGAGGGCATCAATGTCGTCATGTTGACCGGTGATAGCCGTGCTACTGCCATGGCTGTTGCTGGCAAGCTTGGCATCGACCGGGTAGAGGCCGAGGTGCTCCCCGACCAGAAGGCGGAGATCGTCAAAAAACTCCAGCAGGAGGGGCACATTGTCGCGATGGCTGGTGACGGCATCAATGATGCGCCGGCCCTGGCGCAGTCGCATGTCGGCATCGCAATGGGTACTGGGACTGACGTGGCCATGGAGAGTGCCGGTGTAACGCTGGTGAAGGGAGATCTGCGCGGAATCGTGCGTGCGCGGCGGCTGAGTCGCGCGACCATGCGCAACATCCGTCAGAACCTCTTTTTCGCTTTTATCTACAACTCTCTTGGTGTGCCTGTGGCGGCCGGAGTGTTGTATCCCGCGTTTGGGTTGTTGCTGTCGCCGATTATCGCAGCTGCCGCCATGAGCTTCAGTTCTGTATCGGTCATCAGTAATGCGCTCAGACTGAGACGCATAAAAATTTAGAGAGGTGGACTGAGATGTATGAGGGACATATGTTTGGTTTTGGAGGCGGCTTCATGTGGATATTCTGGATTCTGTTGATAGTAGCGATTGTGTGGGCAGCCAAGGTGGCAGGTGGAAACCGGAAAAATCCGCCCGAAAATCAGAAGTCCGCACTTGATATTCTCAAGGAGCGCTATGCAAGGGGGG
>JAQYVP010000188.1 GCA_030145485.1 Chromatiales bacterium | reverse complement strand
ACCCTTTAGTTGAAGTTAAAAAGTTGAACAGGCCACATCATCATCACATCGATCTCATCCGAGTGGAGCAAAGGACGATCCTACAGATGCAGAACTGATATTGGATTTGATTTGTCGATATCCGGATCCAACAACCCCGGGTGGTCGACCGTCTGGCCCGTAACATGCTCACATCCTTCTTTCACAAGTTTGTAAGAATGTATAAAAAGCTTCAAGGAAGGATATTCCTTCACTTTAAAAGCCATTTTTACACTCCACTGTTTCCTTTTTGCAGGGCTTTTTACCAATCTTAGTCCATATCCCTGAACGTCTAGCTTCAGCATAGATACTCAGATTCATGATTTCAATATCAATATTATTGTAATTGTCAATATTCAGTGGTTCCAAGAAGAATCTATTGATTCGTTGATCTGAATCATGTTTTTAATCTGCTTTCAATACAAACTTAACTTTGAATGGATGGTTGACCCAATCCCATGATTCATGATTGATCTTGCCAATATTAATGTCTCCTCTGGAGCATCTGCAGCCATTCGCATCGGTGATGACATTGAGGTGTCGGTATTAGCCCACTGGCAAATAGATCAGGATCGGGATAGACGCGCCACAGGAAATCCCGGTACATCGAGAAGAGATCTACCAGCGGATCTTGAAAGAGATAGCCTAAACTGAAAGCACCATCACACTAGCTCTGCCATTGTGTGGGGCTTTTTATTGCGTGGGCGTTTTATTATGCGCCGTAATATTTGAATCTGAAAAGCAAATGATAGGGCTTCCTACAGGCGCTGGCAACATCAAGGATTGAATTACCTAATACTCTGAATCTAAAAGTAAAACCTAGCCTCCGATATGCCTACCCTGTACCTTATCTATATTCGGCACAGGAAGTGCTTAGAGAGGCTCTCTGCGCGTCTGAGTGGGTATTCCTGTAGAAGTTGCATTGTTCGCCATGCGCATCTCCCGCCACATGATGCAAGCTGACCGCTCAATCGCATCCACTGCACCCTTCATCGGATCGTCATCTCGAGCGACAAACCGTGGAGTGCATGGGTGGTTGAGTTTGAAGATTGTTCGTAGTCCGTACATCACTCTTCCTCCACTGGTGTCTCGATTTCTTTCGGATCGGGTTCGTCCTCCGAAGGCATTGTTGAAGGACGCGACACAGGCTTGAACAACTGTGTCTCTCCCCAAAAGATCGGGTCGTCTGGCCCCAATTCGATCTCGGTAACTTTTGCCATTAGAATATTCCTCTAGAATTTAATTGCTGGGATGGGAAAATTGTCGGTAGTCCGTGCATTACCTTCTCCGCCAGCGGGATTTGCCCCCTGTGTCAGGATAGATGTCGCCTCATGCTTCGGCGCATCCTATGCGGGTTCGCGGAAGTGACGGATTTGGGAGCTTTGCAAGTGACTGACTGGAAATAAGTCAGTCCAGTATGTGGAACTGGAAAGAATTCATTCAAGGTGCGATTTCTACAACGAGATCCGCTTTGAAATCAGGATTCAGTGCTCTCGGGGCATAGCCACGGGGATTGCAGAGCACCCGTGTGTCATAGATCTCGTAATCGAACGACTCATGCATATGACCGTGAATCCACAATGGAATCCGAGCCCCATGCATGAGATTCTCCAGGTTGCTGGCGAAGGCCGGGGTCAGCAGGTCGCGTGCATACCTTGGATGCACCGACCGGGATGAAGGGGCGTGGTGGGTGACGACCACCGTCTTGCCGTCGAAGGGTTCAGCCAGCATTGCCGCCAGCCACTCCCGGCTGGCTGTGTGCAACTGAAAGGCGTCCTCGGGGGTGAAACGCACTCCATGATTCCGGATGATGGAGAAATCCGTCATTCGCAGCCGCGCCTCATGCATGGCATAGAACTTGTCCGCCTCACCAAACAGGGCGAAGTCAGTCCACAGGGTGCTGCCCAGAAAGCGTACACCATCGATGACGATCCGGTCGTCGTTCAGTACGTGAATGTGATCGGAAGCTGCTGCCTTCAACGCATCAGTCAGGGCAATATCATGGTGGTAGAACTCGTGGTTTCCCGGCACATAGATTACGGGGGTATCCACGAATCTGGCTTCCACCCAGCGTAGACCTTCCATTCCCACGCCGATGTCGCCAGCCAGGACGACGACATCAGCACCAGTTTCCGGCGGTGTGAACTCTTCAAACTCGATGTGCAGATCATTCAGGGTATGGAGTTTCATGGAGCAACCTTACACCAATGAATCTGGTCACTTCTTGATTAAATTCCAATACGGGGATATTGCGATACTACGTTCGACAAATGCTGATCAGGGGTTCACTGATCAACCATATCTTCTCAATAACTCCGTGCATGATCGCGGTCAGAAGACCGCTCCTACAAATCGATACGGAGCCAAACGTAGGAGCGGCCTTCCGGCCGCGAAATGCATGCGTTCATGCAGACACGGGTTTTTTGAGAAGTTGCGATTAACCCAGGTAACGCCATGTCAATCACCTTCGGCATACCGGGAGCTGTGCTGAAGGCGTCGCAGCTACCAGTCATCAGCCAATGGCTTCACTGCCTGTGTTTCATCAAACCAGATATATTCATCGAACTGGCGTGGCAATGAGGCGTAAAAATAGTGTTTTTTTAACTCCTGTTCGGGGTCGTATGCCGAGCCGATTGCACGCTGCAGTCGTCTTTTCAGAAGTTTTTTACGCGTTGTATCCTGTATGGGATGACGCAATGGCAACAGGAACTTATCCGCTTTGACAGCGTGAAACAGACGTTCGTAACTGTCGGCATGAGAAGGTCGCAACTGCATGACTTTCATCGCTCCTTCCCATGCGGAGGCAGCCGCCACCGTCCCATGGTCGGTGCCGAAACCGATCAGGTAGGTGTTGTCGCCAAAAGTTTCGCGCGCCAGTTGGCCAAGATTCAACTGACCACGGAAACGCATATCTGTTGCGCGGGCATCACCAATATGCGAATTATGAGCCCACACGACCGCTTTCGATGTTGGGCCACGATAGTCCAGGATCGCCAGCAGGGTTTCGAACATATTTTGATCGCGTTGATTCCATGAATCAGAGCCAATGCTGTCCTCATACCTGGTGCGATAATAATGTTCGGCGTTCCTGACCAGCCGCGCATTTTGTTCAGCACTGAAGTATTGTTGTCGATCAGCTTCTCTCTCCGCCTGCCGATAAAACGCACGTTTTTTTCGCAGATCCCGCCATACTGCAAACACCTCCTGTTCACATCCGCGATATTTGCCTGACTGCATGTCACGGCTATAGAGCGCCGTGTCATTCGCCCACGGCATCAGGCACGCATAAGACCCACGTGCAGCTTCAGCCATCTTCGGGTCAACAACCTGTAAATAATCGAGCACAGCTTTCATTGAGCCGGACAGGTTGTAGAGATCCAAACCATAAAAGCCCACGGCGTCTTCAGCAGAAGCAAAATAGCGGTTGTAATCTTTTAACCAGTGCGTGAACGCCAGTACCGAATGATTTGCCCACATCCATGACGGAAAACCTGAAAAGGGTTTTTTCTCAAACGCGGGTTTGTGGCCGTATCCACGGATAAAGAAATCGATCATTGCCGCATCCGGCCAGTCGGCTTCGACCGCGACGATATCAAAGCCTCTCTTTTCGATCAGCTCCATGGTAATACGCGCACGCATGTCATAAAACTCGGCAGTGCCATGCGAGGCTTCACCCAGGAGCACCATTCGGGAATCACCAATGCGTTCGAGCAGGCCATCGAGGTTTGCGGAGTCGATGCTGGTAAAATGTTCACTTGAATCATGGATAAGCTCAGGCATTGTAAAACCTGCCTGTTTGGCCGTTTCATCCTGCCACCCTGCTGCAGCAATCAGCGGTACAAACAGCAGCAGCCAAAATAGGGTAGAGCTATTTTTATTCATGCGTTATCTCGTTATCAATCATTAGAACAATAAAACGCCTAAGCAATTTTAGGCATCCTTAATGACCAGTTTACAGTTTGTCATTTCGACGAAGGCCGTTCCTGTGCATCCTGCCCTCACGGCATTTGTACACCCATGTACGGCAGAGAGCTACTGTGCTCTTTGTACTGATCCCCTGTTTGCGCATGAGGCCGAGTTTATGTTGGATCAGGGGGTGGCTGGCTACATGAATTCCCATGAGTGTTTCTCAAGCGTGGATAAGACCAGTGCGAACTGTAGCACTGCAATGGGTTGTGCTCAATTTTGTGTTTGGTGAACGACATCCAGCGAGGCTTCCGGTCCTTGGGCATCTACAGGATGACAGTTTCCAGAAAGAACATTTGGACATACCTGCTGCAAAGCGAAAAGCAAGAGCACAAGTTAAACGGGATGTTGATTTCAGATCCTTTGACCGTACTCAGCCTCAATGCTCTTGCTGAAGAAAATCCACTGTTGAAGGCTGAAATGACCAGGGTTGGAAAAATCAACAATTTATGAGCACAAATGGTAACTTCTCAATAATCCCGCGCAGGAAGTAGGGTCGGGAATCTGCTTTTCAGGGCTTTCCGCCGAAAAAATGCTCCTGCATTTCCGGCACTTCCGCCTTCCATGGCGGTCGAAAACAGGGATGTTTTATCAGAGCTTACAGGGACGTATTCACGCGTACCTGAAAGGCTGATCCCGACCCTGCGCAGACTCGAACAATGCACGGACTTTTTGAGAAGTTACCGCAAATGTTAATTTATGCGCACAGCGCAAATAGATGCGATAAGCGCAAAATAGTTTCGTGCATTTCATGGTTAGATGGGATTTCCACATGAATGAATCCATACTACATCAGCCGGAAGGAAAAACGCTGGAGTTCAAACGAGATCTCACTTCGCCGCGAAATTTCCTAAAAACGCTGGTTGCCTTTTATGATGACCGAATCGAAGTTGAAAGCCCCGGTATCCTGTTGCCTGGAATGACCGTGGTGGAGATGAAACGTGGTATTTCACAAATACGCAATCCAGTCATTGCCCGTGTGTTTAAAGAACTGAATTTGATCGAGCAATGGGGAAGTGGTGTACCTGACATCTTTCGTGAAGCCAGCAAGCTCGGCCTGCCAGAACCAGAAATCATTGAAATCAGTATGCGAGTGCGGTTTATTGTTCACTTAAAAGAACCGACTGTCCTTGTATCCAGAGGTTCAGTCACACCTACCCCCAAGTTACCCCCCAAGTTAAAAAGATGGTGCAGATCATGGAAGGTGAAATGAGTAGAGAGGAGATTCAGCAGGCATTGGGATTAAAAGACAGGAAATCTTTTAGAACCAGTTATTTGCTACCCGCAATGGATGCAGGATTGATTGAAATGACCATGCCGGATAAACCCAGCAGTCGCTCACAGAAATACCGCTTGACTGCTGATGGCAAGGCAGGTTTAGATTTACGGCAGTAGAAACATCGAACAATAAGGGAAAAAACAATGAGCGAACGAATCCAGATGGCGATAGAGGATGACGTCAACAGACCAAATAAAATGATAACCAGGGTCGTGTATGCGTTGCAGGCAGCCTCCTTTCTGCTTGGGATCACAATTTTTATTGCTGTGATTTTGAATTATATGAAGAAATCGAGTGTGCAGGGGAGTTGGCTTGAATCGCATTTTCGTTGGCAGATCAGAACATTCTGGTTTAGCCTCTTATGGTCGATTATCGGTTTTATTACCTTCTATATTGGCGTAGGGTATCTGATTCTCGGTGCAGATATGATCTGGGTGTTTTACAGAATAGTGAAGGGCTGGTTACGCCTGGAGGATGGTAAAGAGATGTACGCCTGAGCAAAAACCTGCACTAATCCGCCACTCTCTTTTCCAATCTATTCCGGCAATTTGTCATCCTGCTTCTCTGTAGTTGATCATCCGTGCCAAGCTTGTAATTCATTATATACGTTATAACGCATTTTTTAAATATATACGGATAAACGAATATTGCAATTTTATACGATTTGTCGTATAATATGTCAGTATATGAGGTGTCGTTTAAGTTGGAATGCATCATGTCTGCGACCATTCGTAACAATAGAGAACTCGGAGAAGCCGTTCGCCGGACGCGCCTGAAGCTGGATATGCGGCAGGTTGACCTTGCACGCAAGGCATCTGTGAGACAGGCTCTGATTTCTGAACTGGAGAATGGTGTGACCAGTGCGAAGCTGGATACGGTCATTAAGGTTCTGGCAGCGCTGGAGATGGATTTGTCTGTTATTCCACGCCGGAAAGCCGAGTTTGATCCGACGGAGTACTAATCGTGAAGGGTAAACGCAAAGGAGGGGTGCTGGATGTCTATGTTGGTTCAAGTCGAGTCGGCAGCTATTCCCGCACAGCGAGCGGATCAGAATTGTTTCGCTATGCCCCTGAGTGGTTGTCTTTTGAACGGGCGTTTCCCATCTCTCTCTCCATGCCTGTGTCGGATCGTGTTTGGTCAGGGGATAACGCAACCAGCTATTTCGATGGACTGTTACCGGATGATCGTAACGTAAGAGAAAAAATTGCTGCGCGTGAGGGCGCTGATAGCGCCGGTATTTTCGATCTTCTCGCCGTCATCGGGCGGGATTGCGTGGGGGCGCTGCGATTTGTTCCCGAAGGCCTTGATCCCGGTGACCCGGCAAAAATGGAATACAGGCCGGTAAGCGACGATGAAATCGCAACCCGGATTGCTTCACTGGGAACCACTCCCCTTGGCGTTCAAGTCAAAGAGGATGATTTTCGGATCTCTATTGCGGGGGTGCAGGAGAAGACGGCCTTGCTGCTGATCGATGATCAGTGGCAGCTTCCGCTTGGATCAACACCGACCTCCCATATTTTCAAACCAGCCATGAAGGGAGGCCCGTCCGGTGCTGACTTCTCCGATATGCCATGGAATGAATGGCTCTGCCTGACGTTGTGTCGTGTATTGGGCCTTGAGTCGGCACAAGCCAGGGTGCTCATATTTGATGACAAGCCCGTGATCGTTGTTGAGCGTTTTGATCGGGTTTGGCGGGATGGCGTACTCTACCGGCTGCCGCAGGAGGATCTCTGTCAGGCGATGGGTGTTCCGCCCATGCGGAAATATCAAAGTGATGGTGGTCCAGGCATCATCAATATTCTGCAACTCCTGAACGGAGCTGTCGCCCCTCATGAGGATCGTCTAGCTTTTATGAAGACTCAGATAGTGTTCTGGCTGCTGGCCGCCATCGATGGCCATGCCAAGAACTTCTCAATCTATCTTACGCAGGGAGGCTACAAGCTCACTCCTCTTTATGATGTGATGTCCGCCGCACCCTATGCCGAATTCCCGCTTCAAAAGATAAATCTGGCGATGTCCGTAGGGAATGGCGGTTATTATCGCCTGAAACAAATCCAGATCCGACATTTTTATCAGACTGGCCAAAAGGCAGGGCTGCGTGAGCAGGTAATGGGTGAGATCTTCTCAGGCCTGGTCGAGCAGATGGATGATGTTATCGCAGAGACTGCTGCTTTGGCAGCCGATGCGGGCATGCCGGAGGCAACATCTGAGCCGATTCTTGCTGCAGTAAGGAAGCGGGCGGGAATGATACAACGGGCGTTGTAAATGAAACAGTGAGCTGAGTCTCACGCTAAAGTGGTGAAATAAAAAAGCCCCGAACACTGCCGGGGCTTTCTTATTTGCCGGAGTTGATCTCCGGCCCTGGTCAGAGAGCGCTTACTTCGCGGCTTCGCGCTCTTTGACCTCCTTGATGATCTCTTCCGAGATATTTTTGGGACAAGGCAGGTAGTGTGAGAACTCCATGGAGAACTGCCCGCGACCGGAAGTCATGGTGCGCAGATCACCGATGTAGCCGAACATTTCGCTGAGTGCGACATCCGCTTTGACGCGCACGCCGCTGGTCGTCGGCTCCTGGGATTTGATCATGCCGCGGCGGCGGTTCAGGTCGCCGATAACGTCTCCCACATGGTCATCGGGGGTAAACACATCTACCTTCATGATCGGCTCGATCAACTGCGGGCCGGCCTTGGGGATCGATTGGCGGTATGCGCTCTTGGCGGCGATCTCAAAAGCGATTGCAGATGAGTCGACCGGGTGGAAGCCGCCATCGACGAGGGTGATTTGCACATCGAGCAACGGAAAGCCGGCGAGGATGCCCACTTCCATGCTTTTTGCAAAGCCCTTCTCGATTGCAGGCCAGAATTCACGCGGTACGTTTCCACCGGTCACCTTGGACTCAAACTGGTAGCCACTGCCTGGCTCACCGGGTTCCATGATGTAGTCGATCTTGCCGAACTGACCGGAGCCACCTGTCTGCTTTTTGTGCGTGTAGCTGTCCTCGATCTTCTGTGTAATGGTCTCCCGGTAGGCGACCTGGGGCTTGCCCACTTCGACATCGACGCCATGGGTGCGTTTGAGAATATCGACCTTGATGTCGAGGTGCAGTTCTCCCATTCCCTTGATGATGGTCTCGCCGCTGTCCTCATCGGTCTCGACGCGGAAAGAGGGGTCTTCCTTGATCATCTTGCCTAATGCGATACCCATTTTTTCGGAGGCATCCTTGTCGTTCGGTGAAATGGCGATGGAGATGACCGGGTCGGGAAATACCATCGGTTCCAGTGTGGCCGGGTTTTTAGGGTCGCACAGGGTGTGGCCGGTCTGCACGTTTTTCATACCGACGATGGCGATGATGTCGCCTGCCTGTGCAGAATCCAGCTCTTTGCGGGAGTCGGCATGCATCTCAACGATGCGGCCGATGCGCTCGGTCTTGCCGGTAAAGGTATTGAGCACTGTCATCCCTTTCTCCAGCTTACCTGAGTAGATGCGGGTGAAAGTGAGGGCGCCAAAACGGTCATCCATGATCTTGAAAGCCAGTGCACGCAGTGGACGGTCAACATCAACGATAGCGAACTCGCCGGTTTCGTTGCCCTCCAGATCGACTTCAGGCTGCGGCTTGACCTCCGTAGGACTTGGCAGATAGTCGATAACAGCATCCAGAATGAGTTGCACACCCTTGTTTTTGAATGCAGAGCCGCAGTAGGTGGGGAAAAAGTTCAGTTCGATGGTGCCTTTGCGAATACAGCGTTTGACATCCTCGATGGAGGGCTCTTCTCCTTCCAGGTAGGCCTCCATGAGATCGTCATCCTGTTCGAGCGCTATCTCGATGAGTTTTTCGCGATACTCTTCGACCTTGTCGGCCATATCCGCAGGTGGCTCTTCGATTCGGTACATGGAGGGATCACCGGAGTCGTCCCAGATCCAGGCTTTGCGCGTAAGTAGATCGACAACACCGATAAAGTCGTCCTCGATGCCGATCGGCAGCACCATCACCAGCGGATTGGCGCCCAGGACTTTTTCAATCTGTTCGACCACGCGATAGAAATCGGCGCCGATGCGATCCAGCTTGTTGACCAGGATAATACGCGCCACTTCCGAATCATTTGCATAGCGCCAGTTGGTTTCAGACTGTGGCTCGACACCGCCTGAACCACAGAAGACACCGACGCCGCCATCCAGCACCTTCAGTGAGCGGTAAACCTCGATGGTGAAGTCAACGTGTCCGGGAGTGTCGATAATGTTGAACTGGTGACCTTTCCATTCGCAGGTTGTCGCGGCAGATTGAATGGTGATGCCGCGCTCACGCTCCTGATCCATGAAGTCGGTAGTGGCTTCGCCATCGTGTACTTCACCAATTTTATGGATCTTGCCGGTGAGACTTAAAATACGTTCTGTGGTTGTTGTTTTACCGGCGTCAACATGGGCGAAGATGCCAATGTTCCGATAGAGGGAAAGGTCAGCCATTTTGTTCTCGAATATTTAGGTTGGGATGTGAAAAGTGACAGTCAGGTCATTATGCCCTGACAGGCGAATTAAAATAGCGGGACATTCTAACACAGAATAAGAAAGAAGTTTGCAGTCGTCAGCTGGCAAAAAACAAAGTTGGCAGTCGTCAGTCGGCAGTTTGCAGAAAAACAGAAACAAATTACAGCTTAGAGTGAAAAGGCTTGTAGATGTAGCAGTTCTAAATGTAGAGAGATACTCACCACGAAGGACACGAAGGACACGAAGGACACGAAGAGCACGAAGGGATTTTTGTAACCGATTGATTCTTCGTGTGCTTAGTGGTAAAAATCTTTTTAAGATATTGGCACTCTATTGGTACATTGAGAATTGCTATTGTAGATGGCTATGGCTTGATTACTGATAACTGCATACTGATGACTGTAAACTTTAAGGTGAAGGCTCAGACGAAGAGCGTCGCCGCATCGGGCTGGTAAATTCCCTCGATTTCCAGCGTGATGTGGGTAATACGTGGCATTTGAGCCTTGATCTCGGTTTCGATCTCATCGATGATCTGCTCCGCGTGTTTCATGGTGACTTCTACCGAGGCGCGTGCCGAGGCGTAACTGCGCACCTGTGGTTGATCACGCCGGGAGACAGGAACCTGCGCCAGAATATTGTCGCGCTGACTGACAAACTCCTGTTGCAGACGTGGTACCAGGGCCTCTTCACGCAACTCGATCTCGGCGACCAGGATGGTGTGGTTTTCATCGAGGATGATGGAGCGCAGGTCATGGTGACGTTCGACCTGCTTGTGGTTGTTGATGACGCGCTCGAACAGCACCTCGGCTGCCGGATCACGCATGTCGGAGAGGTAGCGCATATTGACATAGCCCAGGTAGAAGGCGATTAGGGCGAGCATCAAGGCGATCAATGCGGAGAACAGGATGTCCCACTCGCCATGACCGGTGATGGCGGTCAAGCCAATGCCGGAGGCAGCAAACATCAGGCCAATCATAGCGACAGAGTCCTCCAGTACGACAGCAACCAGGGTTGGGTCATCGGATTTGGTCAGGTAACTGAAGGGATTGCTGAAACCATCTTCGCGCATTTCAAGCAGAAACTGCTTGAAGGCGACCAGAAAGGAGTATCCCTCGAGTAGAAAGGCGATGGCCAGCACGACCAGGTTCAGCCACAGTGGATCGATGCTGAAATCAAAAAGCTGGATTGGAGCTGCAGCCTCTGTATGTCCGAGTTTTTGCCATGAATGCCAGGCATGCGAGAGGCCGAGGCCGGCACCGATGGAAAACAGACCGATGGCGCTCCACAGATTCCACAGATATTTTTTTTGCCCGTGGCCAAAGGCGTAGGTCTTGTCGGCGGGGCGGTTAGCCTCGCGTAAGCCAAGCAGCAGAAATCCCTGGTTGAGAGTATCCATCAGAGAGTGTACGGACTCGTTCATCATGGAGGCTGAACCCGAGAATGTCGCAGCAATGAACTTGATCACCGTGACAATCGAGTTGGAGACAATGGCGGTGAGAACTGCTTTTCTGGAGCTGTGTGACATTTTGTCTTTCCCTTCTATGTTATTGCTATCGACTGAATACGTGCTATTTTCATTTTTGTCATTTTGAGCATTTGTGAGAGATCTTGCGCATCGCTAATAAAAAAATTTTCCATTGGCCAAAATAATACATTCGTAGGGTGGTGTAAGCGACAGCGCACCCCGCCATTTTCGGTGCAATGCGCTTCGCTTATTGACACCCCACGAATCCAGGGCGTCTTATTCCAGACTTTTTAACAAAACCCGCGAATTCCGCTGGTAGTTGTAGAGGCCGCGTTTAGCCATCGGCAGTGATTTGACTTCACCCTGTTTGAATCCACGTTCCTGAAACCAGTGGCTGCTGCTGGTAGTGAGCACAAACAAACGATTGATGAAACTTTGCTGCGCCTGCTGTTGCATGTGCGACAGCAGAGTGTCACCGTAACCCGAATTGCGGTATTCAGGGTGAACTGCAACACAGGCCACCTCTGCCATCTTCTCCCTGATGTAGGGGTAGAGCGCCGCACAGGCGATAATCAGGCCATCACGTTCAACCACAAAAAAATGATCGATCTCGGTCTCCAGTATTTCACGCGAGCGCCGCATCAGTATTCCCTCTCTCTCGAGAGGTTCGATCAACGCCAGGATGCCGGCGACATCATCAATTTTGGCCTGTCGAATCTGATCATAGGGTTCGGAACTCAGCAGGGTGCCGATACCGTCTCTGGTGAACAACTCCCTGAGCAGTACGCCGTCGCTATGACGTGATACCAGGTGAGCGCGCTTGACACCCTTGCGGCATACACAGGCCGCGGTTGACAACAGCAGCTGCGTCTCCTGCGGAAGCTTTTTGCGGCGTGCAATCAGTACATCTGCCTGAGCCGGCGTGAGGTGTGTCAACATTTCACCGTTGCTCTGTTTGAGGTCTTTTTCGTCATTGAGCAGAATCAGCTTGTCTGCGCCAATCGCAGCAGCAACCGCCCCTGCCACATCGACGGCGCTGAGGTTGAACACCTCACCTGTGGGTGAATAGCCCAGCGGCGGTATCAAAACCATGTTGTCATTACTCAACTGCTGCTGGATGGCAGCTACATCGACACGCCGGACTTCGCCGGTATAGAGATAGTCGACTCCGTCCCGCACACCAATGGGCATGGCGGTGACGAAGTTGCCCGAGGCGACGCGGATCTGTGCTCCGGACATTGGCGAGTTGCTAGATGCAGTCGACAGCAGCGCTTCGATCTCGACGCGCACACTTCCGGCAGCCTCCTTGACGCAGGCGAGGGCAGCGCTGTCAGTGACCCGCAGGCCGTTGATATACTCCATATCGGTATTACGCAGTTGCAGGCGCTCTTCGATCTGCGGGCGTGAACCATGTACCAGGATCAGGTGTATACCCAGTCCATGCAGCAGCGCAATGTCATGGATCAAAGAGGGGAAACGCTTATCTGCAACGGCGGCGCCGCTCAAAGCCACGACAAAGGTTTTCCCCCGATGCGCGTGGATATAGGGCGAGGCGTTGTGAAACCAGTCGATGAAATTATCAGCCATGGTGTTATTTGATCAGCGTTGTGAACGGCCTTTTCCCTTTTAGCCTGTAAACATCGAAGTCCCTGTCGATCGTTGCTATTTGAGTGATGTTTAATTTCTCAGCTAAAAACACAAGACAAGCATCTGCAAAATCCATGGGCAGGTCCGAGTATTTGGTGACGAGCTGCTGGATTCTCAGAAAGTCATCTGCTGTTATCGGTTCCAGAATAACCGCTCCGGCATTGACCCAGCCAAGAAAGTCGATTTGAGCATTCCTGTTGAAATCGAGCATATGCAGCGTTTCCGTTACTGAGGCCAGTGTTGTAATCAACTCACTGTGATTGGTTTTGATGAACTCAACTGTAGCGGAGTGGCATCTATCGCTGCCATCGAACAGTGCGATCAACGGGCCTGAGTCAATCAGGATTCGTTGCATCTCTTCTCCCGGATTTTCTCCCTGACGAGATGCTTTCTGTCACTTGAGCGGTTTTCATCTCCGCTTGCATACCTTCCGAAAATGCCATCACCAAGTTTCCATGGTGATGGTTTGTCTAATTTATCAATAAACTCTGTGATGCTTTTGCGTATTAATTCTGATTTGCTGACTCCCATTTGATGGGCGATTTTGTTGATAGTTTGTTCCAGTCTCTGATTCAGCCTTAATGTAACCATGCTATTCTCCTACTATTTGCAACCCCGCGTATTACCTATTGTAATACAATAGGCATGAATGTCAATCATTCTCAGCTTCTCTAAGTAGTTCTCAATCTGGCAGCAGAGTGACGACACCTCAATAAAGGCTTTCACCACGAAGAACACGAAGAGCACGAAGACATCTTGTATCCAATTGTTTCTTGGTGCTCTTCGTGGTGAGTCTCTTTCTGCCTTTTGAATTACTGAGCTTCCTTATAGCAGTTGCATGGATAGCTTGCAGGCGAGGATTATAAACAAAAACGATTGATCAGCTGCTTCAGTAGATCGATAGCGGGCTGAATGCGATCGATCTCCAGGTATTCGTTTGGCTGGTGCGCCTGGGCGATATCGCCCGGGCCGAGAATGATGGTCTCCATGCCCATGGCGTTGAAGTAGGGGCCCTCGGTGCCAAAGGCGACTGTTTCAGACTGGTAGCCGGTGAGTGTCTCGGTCGCCTGTACGATGGTGGCAGTGTCGGCGGTCTCCATCGCCGGGATGCCTTCGAACAGCGGCTCCAGGGTGAACTCGAGGCCGCTGCGGTTGAACAGCTGTTCAAGTCGCAGTTGCAGCTCCGCATGCAGATCCGGCAGCGACATGCCGGGAAGAGGGCGCAGATCGAAATGCAGTTCACAGGCCGCACAGATGCGATTTGAGTTGTCGCCGCCGTGAATATGCCCGAGATTGAGAGTTGGCACATCCACCGCAAACAGTGGATTCCGGTAGCGTTGCTGCAACTCGGTGCGCCATTTGAGAATCTCCCCCATGGCGCGATGCATCCCCTCCAGGGCGCTGTTTCCCAGTGCAGGGTCGCTGGAGTGGCCGGAGTGTCCAATAATACGCAGAGATTTGGTCGTCATGCCTTTGTGCATGCGCACCGGCTTGAGACTGGTTGGTTCGCCAATTACCACGTGACGGCCAAGGTGCTGGCTCAATCCTTGTAATGCCTTGGCGCCGCACATGCTGGTCTCTTCATCCGCCGTGGCGATGATCGTCAGCGGCTGTTTCAACTTTGTCAGATCCAGGCCATCGATTGCAGCCAGGATCAGAGCAAAAAAACTCTTCATGTCACAGACGCCGAGACCGTAATAACGCCCGTCTGATTCGGTCAGCTTGAAGGGATCCTGATTCCAGCCACTCTCGTCATAAGGAACCGTGTCGGTATGACCGGCGAGGATCAATCCTTCAGGACCGCTGCCGGCACTGGCTATGAGGTTGTATTTATCGTCGCAACCAGGAATCGGCTGAATGGTGGTGGCGAATCCGGCGGCTGTGAACCATTGATCCAGCAACTCGATGAGCGATTCATTGCTCTGGTCCCATGCCGCATTGTCGCTGCTGATCGAGGGTGTCGCGATAAGCGCTTCGAAAAGATGCCGAATAGTCATATTACTGATCAGGTTGTTGTGTTGGTATCAGCATCATAACCAAGGCGCCATGGGTTATGCACTGATTACTTGAATTCAGCGGCTGATAATTATTCCTTCGATGCTGGTTACTGCTGTAGGATGTGGTGAGGAACGAACCGCATCGATCGGGAAAATACGTGACAGATGCGGTTTGCCTACAAGGATGTTGGTGAGGTGTGTGAGCAGGAGCGGAAGCTTCGCAAGCTCACCGGCATCCTGCGTTTTCGAGAGCTTCAAAGGCAAAAAAACATATGCAACAGAGTCTGGCGGAACGATATGCACACGGGGTGATTCGATGGCGCTGGCTGATCGTCATCGGTGCGATTGCAGTGGTGCTGTTGATGGCCAGCGGCGGCCGTTTTTTGTATTTTGACAATGACTACCGGATTTTTTTTGGCGAGGAGAATCCGCAGTTGCTGGCATTTGAGAACCTTCAGGATACTTATACCAAGAACGACAACGTGCTGCTGGTGTTGGCGCCAAAAGATGGCCAGGTATTTACGCCGCAGATCCTCGCTGCAGTGCAGGATATTACCGAACGCGCCTGGCAGACCCCCTTTTCACTGCGCGTCGACTCCATTACCAATTTTCAACACACCAGCGCAGTCGGGGATGATCTGACGGTGGCTGATCTGGTCGAAGAGCCGCTGCAGTTGTCGGCGGCGGATCTCGAACAGGTCCAGCAGGTTGCATTGTCCGAGCCGATGCTGATCAACCGCCTGATTTCGCCCGGCAGCCATGTGACAGCACTGAATATTGTGGTGGAGTTGCCCGGCGAAGATATGACGCGTGAGGTCCCGGAAGTTGTCGCCTCGGTGCGTGATCTCAAATCCTATATCACCACTACCTATCCGCACATCGATGTCTATCTGACCGGTCTGGTGATGATGAACAACGCCTTCCCTGAAGCGTCCCAGTGGGATATGCAGCACCTCATGCCGCTGGCTCTGCTACTGATCATGGGCATGGTGTTTTTACAGTTGCGGGGTTTTGGCGGCACGCTCGGAACCCTGCTGGTGACGCTATTCTCCATTCTCGGCGCCATGGGGCTGGCCGGGTGGTCGGGGATCGCACTGAGCCCGCCGGTGATGTCGGCGCCGGTGATTATCCTTACGCTGGGAGTGGCTGATTGTGTGCATATACTCACCAACTGGATGCAGGGGGTGCGCCATGGCGTCAATAAACAGGATGCGATGGTCGAGAGTCTGCGTATCAACCTGATGCCGGTATTCCTCACCTCCATTACTACGGCGGTCGGCTTTCTGACACTCAATTTCAGTGACGCGCCCCCTTTTCATGATCTTGGGAATATCTCGGTTTTCGGCGTGCTGCTTGCCTATGCATTTTCCGTACTGTTCCTGCCTGCGCTGATGATGATATTGCCACTGCGAGTCAAGCAGGGAACCAGAAGCGGCACACACCTGATGGAAGGTTTCTCCGAATGGGTCATTCGCCATCAAAGGAGACTGCTTCCCGGCATGGGGATTGTCATTCTCCTGCTGGTTTTGATGGCGCCCTTCAATGTGGCCAATGACGTCTATGTACACTATTTTGACGACAAGATCGAATTTCGCACTGACACTGATTTTGCCCTGAATAATCTCACCGGTATGTACTACATGGATTTCTCTCTGGACTCCAAAGAGGAGAGTGGCATCTCCAGGCCGGAATTCATGCATCAGGTCGAACAATTTACCAACTGGCTGCGGCAACAGCCCGAAGTGATTCATGTCAGCACCATCACGGATACCTTCAAACGCCTGAATAAAAACATGCATGGCGATGACCCCGGCTGGCAAAAACTTCCCCGACAGCGAGACCTGGCGGCGCAGTATCTGCTGCTGTATGAGATGTCTCTGCCCTACGGCCTCGATCTGAATAACCAGATCGATATCGAGAAGCGCGCAACCCGGGTTTCCGTCACCATGAAAACCATCTCTTCGGTGGCGGTGCTGGATGTGGAACAGCGTGTTCATCAATGGTTGCAAACCAATACGCCGGATATATTGACCTGGGGTTCCAGTCCCACGGTGATGTTTGCACATATTGGCATGAACAATATCCGCAGTATGATGATTGGCACAATCGTCGCGCTGTTGGTGATCTCACTGATTCTTATCATTGCTTTGCGTTCACTGCGTTACGGCCTGGTAAGCCTGATCCCGAATCTGGCGCCTGCCGGAATGGCTTTTGGTCTGTGGGCGCTCATCGATGGCGAAATCGGACTGTCGCTGTCGGTGGTAGCTGCCATGACGCTGGGAATCGTGGTTGATGACACGGTGCATTTCCTGAGTAAATATTTACGCGCGCGGCGCGAACAGGGATTGAATGCAGAAGATGCGGTGCGCTACTCTTTCAGAACCGTGGGAGTGGCCTTGTGGATTACCTCGCTGGCGCTGATCGCCGGATTTCTGGTGCTGTCGACATCGAGTTTTGAACTCAATGCCGGTATGGGAGTGATGACATCGATTATTATCGCCTTTGCACTGCTGGCGGATTTTCTATTGCTGCCGCCATTGCTGATAAGACTGGACGGGTGGCTCAATCCGACGGACAAAAAATTATCCACAGATGCACACTGATAAACACAGATTCTGGGATTAATCATATCTATGAAATAGCAAAACCCGTAGGGTGCAATAAGCGACAGCGCATTGCACCATGATTTCGGCAACCAGATTTTTACCACGATCAACAACACAATTTAATGACAAAATAAAAAAACCTGTGCCCATCTGTGTTCATTTGCGGATAAAAAAATTTATACTTATTTGGAGAAATACAATGAAAAAACATGTGGCATTATTCCTCGCTGTTCTGCTGAGCACTGGCGCAGCGATTGCCGAGACTGCTCAGCAGAAAGGATTGCGCATCGCCACTGAGGCGGATGTACGGGACTCCGGTTGGGGGGATACGACAGCCGACATGGTGATGACCCTGCGCAACAGAACTGGCAAGACCAGCAGTCGCATCATCCGCTCAAAAACGCTCGAAGGGCGTAGTGACGGCGACAAGGCGTTGTCGTTGTTCGATACGCCTGCAGATGTCAAAGGAACAGCCATGCTGACTTTCTCGCATGGCCTCAAACCGGACGACCAGTGGCTCTATCTGCCCGCACTGAAGCGAGTCAAGCGCATCTCCTCTAAGAACAAGTCGGGGCCATTTATGGGAAGTGAATTTGCCTTTGAGGATCTGGGCTCACAGGAGATCGAAAAGTACAGCTATAAATATCTTGGTGAAGAGCCCTGCGGAAAGGGCTGGAAGTGCCACAAAATCGAGCGTATTCCAGCCTATAAATATTCCGGATACACGAAACAAATTGCATGGATCGATACAAAAGAGATGCGCCCGGTAAAAATCGATTTTTACGACCGCAAGAAACGCAAGCTGAAGACGCTGACGTGGAAAGGATACCGGGAGTATATCGGGCGCTATTGGCGCGCCAATGAGATGTTCATGCAAAACCATCAGACCGGCAAGTCCACGCGTCTGCAGTGGAAAAATTACAAGTTCAAAACCGGACTCAGCAGCAGGGACTTCAACAAAAACAGCCTCGCGCGTCAGAGGTAATTCCCGCATTGAGGACAGAACTATCGTCATCCCGGCGTATGCCGGTATCCATGTCTGCCACTTTCCTGGATACCGGTTTTCGCCAGAGCCTTTTGCAAAACTCCTCATTCCGGCATGTTTTTAGCCGGAATCCATTTCTTTTGATGCGCAAGTGGTTGATCTCCTGAATTCCGGCCTGCGCCGGAATGACGATTTTAAGAGTTTTGCAAGAGGCACGCCACTACGACAATATTTGTACAAAGGTATATTTGTAACTGCAAAAGAAGGTTGAACCATGCCTAAAATTTTTCCACCGCTCATAGCCATTATTGTTGCTCTCTGCATGTGGCTGTTACAGCGTTATGTGCCGCTGATGGAGTTGATCCCGGTGGAGTGGAGGGGTATTGGCCTGCTCTTTGTGGCGCTAGCCCTGGTGATTGATTTGTGGTCGCTGTTTTTGTTTTTACGCGCCAGAACCACCTTTCACCCGCTCAAACTGGATAACACATCGGCACTGGTGACATCCGGTATGTACCGGCTCACGCGCAACCCTATGTATCTGGGATTGCTGCTGCTTCTCACCGGCGTGGCAATCTGGCTGGGCGGGCTGACCCCTTTTCTGATGCTGCCATTGTTTGTGTGGATCATTACCAATCATCAGATCATTCACGAGGAGCGCATCCTCGAAGAGAAGTTTGAACAGCACTATCTTGAGTACAAGGATAAGGTCAGGCGCTGGCTGTAATTTCCTAACCACGGAACACACTGAATACACGGAAAAAGAGAGCATAAACAATTCCGTGTTGTCAGCGCTGTAGGGCGTCAATAAGTGGAACGTATTGCGCCGCATGTCTCAATTAACACCACAGATGAACGCAGATACAGACAGTCTGTGACGAAATAATCGATCCTGAACCAAACGAAACAGCGATATGAAGAAAATCATAGTTGCCGTAGTTATACTGTCTACATTTCTGAGCCATGCGGCGGTAGCCGAATGGTCCGGAAATGTCGCCGTTGAACTGCGTGGTTTCCTGCAGCAGGGCGCTTGGCCGGGGCAGGGCGATGGCGGCGTCTCTGTCAGCGCCCAGCCCGAGTTCCGTCATCAGTGGGATGATGGGAATTTTGGAGTGACATTCATTCCTTTCGCTCGTCTCGACAGCATGGATGATGAGCGTTCGCATGCGGATATCCGTGAATTTGAATTTTTATGGGTCAAGGATGACTGGGAATTACACGTCGGCATCAGCAAGGTTTTCTGGGGAGTCACCGAGACCCAGCATCTGGTGGATATCATCAACCAGACCGATGTACTGGAAGATCTCGACCGCGAGGATAAGCTGGGGCAGCCGATGTTGCGCATTACCCGCACCAACGGCAATGGCGGTATCGATCTATTCCTGATGCCCTGGTTTCGCGAGCGCGCATTCCCTGGTATCGATGGCCGCTTCAGACCTCCGCTGGTGATCGACAAGGATCTCTCTGTCTACGAGTCCGATGACGAAGAGCACCATTTCGACTGGTCGATTCGCTGGAACCAGAGCATAGACAATCTCGACTTTGCAATCTCATGGTTCCAGGGGACATCCAGGGAGCCCCTGCTGTTGTTGGCGGGAGATCGACTGGCTCCCTTCTATTTCCAGCTGAAGCAGGCAGGCCTGGAGTTGCAATACACCGGCGAGGCGTGGTTGTGGAAACTGGAGGCCGTGCATCGCGAGACAACGGCCAAGAACTATGATGCGTTTGTCGGTGGTTTTGAATACACCTTTGTCGGCATCAATGAGAGCGCCGCAGATATTGGAGTGCTGCTTGAATACAACTATGACTCCCGAGACCATCTGGCGCTGACCGTGTTTGAAAATGATATTTTTGCAGGAATGCGCCTGGCGCTGAATGATCCGCAGAGCACCGAATTGCTGGCCGGTGTTATGTATGACCTTGATTTCAACAGCAAGAGCTTCCGTCTTGAAGCGAGCCGCCGCCTCGGAGAGAGTTATAAACTGGGTGTAGAGGCGCACCTGTTCTGGGATGTCGATCCGCTCGATCCCATGTACGCTTTTCGCAAGGATGACTTTGTGCAGATCACGCTGGCCAGGTATTTTTAGGCATCTCTGCATCGACAGGTCATTTTCTTTTTTACCACGGAACACACGGACAACACGGAATGATTTGGTGTTATTTTTTAGTGTGTTCCGTGGTTTAATGTCTTTTCTATCATGAAGCCGGATTAGCGAGTCTGAACACAGCTTCGTCGATGGCCTGGTCCAGGTACCATCCATACATCTCGACGGTATTGACGCCGGTTTGACGCCTGGCGACCTCTTTGCCTGCGCCGTCGACCAGGATAATGGTCGGTGTGACGACCATGCTGTAGAGTTCGAACAGGTCGATTCCGGTGGTGGGTTTGCCGCTGAAATCGATGAGGTTGCTGCCGAAATCAATCATCAGTTCCCGCATGAAGAGACGCTGCCGGTATTCGGGGTTTTTTAGCATCGGTTCGAGAACTTCGCTCTTCAGCTTTTTGCAAAAAGGGCAGTGGTGCTGGGAGAACATCAGCAGCAGAGGTTTGCTGGTTGCAGAAACCTGCTGACCAAGTGTTTGTAGATTGTCTGTTTGCTGCAAGCCGGTTGTATTCATCGTCATATCCTTAAGTTAGGCCCAGATTTTATCAAAGTCGAATGATATTTGGCATTTGCCCAAATCAAATTCACAGCTCTCATCCGTGGCATCCATGACTTTGATGTAGCGTCCCTCATGCAGGGAGTAGACCTTGGCGAGCTGCTCTTTTGGATCGACGATCACGTAATGGGAGACGCCTTCGCATTCATAGATGCTGAATTTGGTGGCTTTGTCTTTCGTAGCCGTCGATTTGGAGAGGATCTCGAATATCAATGCGGGCGCTTTTCTCAGGTAGGCGCCTTCCGCTTTACCGCAGACGACCAGGTTGTCCGGTTGCACGACAGTATCTTCATCAATTTTCCAGTCGACAGGTAGTAATGCCTGACAGGCTTCGCACTCTGTCAGTAACTCTTTTAATTGCCAGGCAATGTTATTACTGATTGACTGGTGTTGTATGCCGGGTGCGGGAGTCATGGCGTATGGTATACCGAATATCAACTCCCATTTTCCCTCCCATAACACATACTCGTCATAAACATAGTGAGGCAGATCCTCGATGCGTGCGTGTCCCATTGTCATTTATCCAATATTTGCTGAAATGATTCCCGTGTTGAAGCAGGTATATATCATATGGTGCCTTCTCAAAAAGTCAGTGAGAATGTTTTTAACAAGATGAATTATAGGCACATATTTTCGAGAAGAAGCTTAGCCGTTGTTCGACTGATTGCTAAACAGTTCGCTATAAAAGTATATACCATCGCTGGTGCCCGGTCAGAGTCTGTTGCATGATAAATAAAAATCCCCCTCGATCCCCTTTTTGAATGGGGGAGGTTGATATGCGAGATAACAATGACCCCCATCCACCTGCGAACAGCAACCGGATCTGCTGGTCGCAGCGATAGTAACTCTATTAAAAGTAACTCGATTGATTGATACTGCAACCTGTATAAGACGGTCTACAAGTTCACAATCTCGTAGTCATGGGTGATTTTAGCGGTCTTTTCCAGCATAATCGATGCGGAACAGTACTTTTCTGCACTGAGGGCGATTGCCCGCTGGACATGCTTTTCATTCAGGTTCCTGCCATGGATGACAAAGTGGGCATGTATTGTGGTGAACACCTTTGGTTCGCTCTCGGCGCGTTGCGCCTCCAGCTGTACCTCGCAGGAGGTAACATCCTGGCGACTCTTGCGCAGCATCATCATGACATCGAATTCAGTACAGCCACCCATACCCAGCAGCAGCATCTCCATCGGCCGCATACCGAGGTTGCGGCCGCCATGGTCAGGAGGACCATCCATCACGATTGCATGTCCGCTGCCTGATTCGCCAACCATCAGCGCCTCCTCTACCCATTTAACGCGTGCTTTCATGCTTTTGATTCCCCTTTTTTTCATTACAGTCTGATATTTGCTATGCCATCCGCATAAATGGCGGTAAAATCCAACCGACGATCGACGTGCTCCGTTGTAAACGGTAGAGCATCTATAGCTGCGACTTCAATAAAGCTATCAGTGTATTACTTAATCGTAGTGTCAGCGAATATTATATAGAGAATAACTGTATGGCAACTTATGCTATTGGCGACATCCAGGGTTGTTATGACGAATTGCAGCGTCTGCTGGAGTCAATCCAGTTCGACCCGACAGCCGATCATTTGTGGTTTGTCGGCGATCTGGTTAATCGCGGTCCGAAATCGACCCAGGTGTTGCGCTTCATCAAGGGATTGGGCGACAGGGCTGTGACTGTGCTGGGCAACCATGACCTGCATCTGCTGGCTGTCGCAATTACCGGACGTCGTCCCAAACCCGGCAGCAGTCTGGAGGGGGTGTTGAATGCTCCAGACAGGGAGGAGTTGCTCAAGTGGCTGCGCTATCGCCCGTTGATGCATGTAGACCGGGGTATTAATTTCAGCATGATCCATGCAGGTCTTCCACCGCAATGGAGCATTGCACAGGCCCGCACGCATGCTGCTGAAGTGGAGTCGGTGTTACGCCACGAAATACGTCACAAAATGTTTTTTGCCGCCATGTATGGAGATAAACCTGATCGCTGGAGTGATGATCTGCAAGGGATGGATCGGCTGCGCTTTATTACAAATTGCTTTACCCGTATGCGCTACTGCACCAAAAAGGGAAAGCTCGCCCTTAATGAAAACGGACCGCTGGGATCCCAGCCTAACAAGCTGCTACCCTGGTTTATGGCGCCTCAAAGACGCAGCGCACGTGACAGAATTGTATTTGGCCACTGGTCGGCACTGGGTTATATGGCTGGCAGTAAGCTCTGGTCGCTGGATACGGGTTGTTTGTGGGGCGGGCAGTTGACAGCGTTGCGCCTCGAAGACCAGAGGCCGTTTTTTCACAACTGCTCCGGGAAAAGAAAGCCTGGGAGGTAGGGGTAGGTTTTAGGTTTTAAGTTGGTGGAATGTGCGTGTTTTGTCCCTGTACATCCTGCGTAGTCCTTTAAAACACTGCTTCATGCATGGGTAGGGGATAATAATCTTCAATTTCATGCGTTCTTTTCCTGATTTGCATTGACAACACCTCTAAACAGGCTTAGAATTTGCGGTCTTTCTCGCAGGTCAATCGTTAAAAAGGCAACGGGAAGAGGGTTGGGATGCAAGCCAACCATTGGGATAGATTCCATAAATTCAATAACTTACGCTGTTTGGCCTTGATTGTGATAAGGCTGAAGAGGGTCTGTTAAGTTTATTAAATGGCACAATTTATGTGTCAATTGCGTCTTCACGGAGACGATAAAGAATGGCAACAATTAATCAGCTAGTACGTAAACCACGCAAACGCAAGGTCGTCAAGAGCACCGTTCCGGCACTGGAAGCCTGTCCACAGCGGCGTGGAGTTTGTACCCGTGTCTATACGACGACACCGAAAAAACCGAATTCCGCACTGCGTAAGGTTGCACGTGTACGCCTCACCAGTGGCCACGAAGTCGCCAGCTACATCGGTGGTGAAGGGCATAATCTTCAGGAGCACTCGGTGATTCTGATTCGTGGTGGCCGGGTGAAGGATCTGCCTGGTGTGCGCTACCATACCGTTCGCGGCACACTCGATACTTCCGGTGTTGAGTCGCGTCGTCAGGGGCGCTCAAAGTATGGTGCCAAGCGTCCTAAAAGCTAATTTAATTAAAGAGCTAATTTAAAGAACTAATTAATGAGTTAATTCGCCAGCTTGGTTGAAGCGAGCTGAAGCAAGAGTTTAGAGAGAAGCAAGTATGGCCAGAAGACGCGTAGCAGCACGTCGTGAGATTCTCCCGGATCCAAAATTCGGAAGCATTTTATTGACAAAATTTGTCAACATGATCATGCAGGACGGCAAAAAAGCTGTCGCAGAACGCATTATCTATGGCGCCCTCGATCAGATTGCTGATAAGAAGGGTGGTGATCCGCTGGAGTCACTGGATGGAGCAATGGACAATGTTCGTCCGATGGTCGAGGTTAAATCCCGTCGTGTTGGCGGTGCAACTTACCAGGTGCCGGTTGAAGTGCGTGCAAAACGCCGCGATTCACTGGCAATGCGCTGGCTGATCGAGGCGGCGCGCAAGCGCAGTGAAAAATCAATGGCGCTGCGTCTCGCCGGTGAGTTGATGGATGCTTCCGACCAGCGTGGTTCTGCGGTCAAGAAGCGTGAAGATACGCACCGCATGGCTGAAGCCAACAAGGCCTTCTCGCATTATCGCTGGTAATTTGGACGCATAGCGGGAAATCTCGTGGCACGCACGACGCCAATCAGTCGTTATCGCAATCTTGGCATCATGGCGCATATCGATGCCGGCAAGACAACAGCGACTGAACGTATTCTTTATTATACGGGCGTATCGCACAAAATCGGCGAAGTGCATGATGGCGCTGCGACCATGGACTGGATGGAACAGGAGCAGGAGAGGGGTATTACCATTACCTCGGCTGCAACGACCTGTTTCTGGAGCGGCATAGAGAAGCAGTTTCCGCAGCATCGTATCAATATTATCGATACGCCGGGGCACGTTGACTTTACCATCGAGGTAGAGCGGTCATTGCGTGTACTGGATGGCGCATGCGCTGTTTTTTGCGCTGTCGGCGGAGTTGAGCCACAGTCCGAGACAGTGTGGCGGCAGGCGAATAAATATGGTGTGCCAAGGATTGGTTTCGTCAACAAGATGGATCGTATAGGAGCGGATTTCCTGCGCGTCGTCGGGCAGTTGAAAGAACGACTCGGTGCAACCCCGGTTGCCATGCAGATGAATGTCGGCGCTGAAGAGGAGTTCGTCGGGGTTGTCGACCTGGTCAAGATGAAAGCCATCTTCTGGGATGAAGAGGATATGGGAATCCACTTCGAAGAGCATGACATCCCGCAGGAGCTTGTCGTTCAGTGCGAAGGGATGCGCGAATTAATGATCGAAGCTGCGGCTGAAGCATCTGATGAGCTCATGGAGAAATACCTGGAAACGGGTGAGCTGAATAACGAAGAGATCAAGGCGGGTATACGGCAGCGTACACTCGCCAATGAAATTACACCGATGTTCTGTGGTTCGGCATTCAAGAACAAGGGAATCCAGGCGATGCTGGACGGGGTGATTGAGTATCTGCCGGCGCCGAATGATGTGGCGGCGATCACAGGGCATATCGATGACAGGGACGAGAGTGAAGCTGAGCGGCCTGCATTGGATGATGCGCCATTTGCGGCACTGGCATTTAAAATAGCGACAGACCCTTTTGTCGGCACGTTGACTTTTTTCCGTGTCTACTCCGGGACTCTGAAATCCGGAGAGTTTGTATTCAATCCGGTGAAAGGTAAAAAAGAGCGTGTCGGGCGGATTTTACAAATGCACGCCAACACGCGTGAAGAGATCAAAGAGGTGCGAGCCGGTGATATCGCGGCAGCAGTCGGGCTCAAGGATGTCACCACCGGCGATACACTCTGCGATCTCAAACAGGTTATTACGCTCGAGCGTATGGATTTTCCGGAGCCGGTTATATCGGTAGCCGTTGAACCCAGGACTCAGGCGGACCAGGACAAGATGGGCGTTGCCCTCTCCAAGCTGGCGCAGGAAGATCCATCCTTTCGCGTGCATACGGATGAGGAGTCAGGACAGACCATCATCTCCGGGATGGGTGAATTACACCTGGAGATTATCGTTGATCGCATGAAGCGCGAGTTTGATGTAGAGGCGAATGTCGGTGCTCCACAGGTGGCTTATCGTGAAACGATTCGCACCACGGTCGAGCAGGAAGGCAAGTTCGTGCGTCAGACAGGAGGCCGTGGTCAGTATGGTCACGTCTATCTGAGGATCGAGCCGCAGGAGTCAGGCAGTGGTTATGAGTTCGTCAACGAGATCGTTGGCGGGGCCGTTCCCAGGGAGTTTATCCCGGCTGTCGATAAAGGCATCCAGGAGTCGATGAAGGGTGGCATTAATGCGGGTTTCCCGGTGGTTGATGTGAAGGCAACACTCTATGATGGTTCATACCACGATGTCGACTCTTCGGAGATGGCGTTCAAGATTGCCGGATCGATGGCTTTCAGGGAAGGCGCCCGCAGTGCGGACCCGGTGGTGCTTGAGCCGCTCATGAAGGTTGAAGTGGTCACTCCCGAGGTAAATATGGGGGATGTCATCGGTGATTTGAATAGCCGCCGCGGCATCATTCACGGCATGGAGGATGCACCCGCCGGAAAGATAGTGAATGCGGATGTACCGCTGGCAGAGATGTTTGGTTATGCAACTGACCTTCGGGGAGCAACACAGGGGCGTGCGACCTACTCGATGGAATTTGAAAAATACAGTGAAGTGCCGACAAGTATTGGCGATGAAATCGCGAAGCGATAAAAGTGTAAGAACTATTTAGTATCAAGAACTGAATAATTACGAAGGTAGCTTAAAGTGTCTAAAGAAAAATTTGAACGTACAAAACCGCACGTAAACGTCGGTACGATTGGCCACGTTGACCACGGTAAAACGACGCTGACAGCGGCCCTGACGATGGTCTGCGCCAAGCAGTTCGGTGGAGAGACCAAGGCATTCGATCAGATCGACAATGCTCCGGAAGAGCGTGAGCGCGGCATCACCATCGCCACCTCGCACGTCGAGTATGAGTCGGCCAATCGCCACTATGCGCACGTCGACTGCCCGGGCCACGCCGATTATGTGAAGAACATGATCACCGGCGCTGCGCAGATGGACGGCGCCATCCTGGTGGTCTCTGCAGCTGACGGTCCCATGCCGCAAACGCGTGAGCATATCCTGCTGTCACGCCAGGTCGGCGTACCCTATATCGTTGTCTACATGAACAAGGCGGACATGGTCGATGACGAAGAGCTGCTGGAACTGGTGGAGATGGAGATCCGCGAGCTGCTGGACGACTATGAATTCCCCGGTGACGACACCCCGATCATTATCGGTTCGGCGCTGAAAGCGCTGGAAGGCGACACTTCGGATATCGGCGAGCCCTCCATTGTCAAGCTGGTGGAAGCGCTGGACAACTATATTCCTGAGCCTGAGCGCGCCATCGATCAACCTTTCCTGATGCCGATCGAGGATGTGTTTTCGATTTCAGGACGCGGCACCGTGGTGACGGGTCGTATCGAGCGTGGCATCGTCAAGGTGGGTGAAGAGATCGAGATCGTTGGTGTCAAGGAGACCACCACCACCACCTGCACCGGTGTCGAGATGTTCCGCAAACTGCTGGACGAAGGTCGCGCGGGCGACAACGTCGGCGTGCTGTTGCGCGGCACCAAGCGTGACGAAGTCGAGCGAGGCCAGGTACTGGCGAAGCCGGGCAGTATTACACCGCACACCGTGTTCGAGTGTGAAGTCTATGTGCTGAGCAAGGATGAGGGAGGCCGTCACACGCCGTTCTTCAACAACTACCGTCCGCAGTTCTATTTCCGCACCACCGATATCACAGGAGCCTGTGAATTGCCGGAAGGTGTGGAGATGGTGATGCCGGGCGACAATGTCAAGATGACAGTCACCATGATCAACCCGATTGCGATGGAAGAGGGGCTGCGCTTCGCGATTCGCGAAGGCGGCCGTACCGTCGGCGCCGGTGTTGT
>JAQYVP010000164.1 GCA_030145485.1 Chromatiales bacterium | reverse complement strand
GGCACCCGTTTGGCACCAAGCATGACGATGATGACGATCAAAATAACAAATGCGACGACGACGATTTCCACAGCAGACTCCTCAGGAAGTTTTATAGATGCATCACTATTGAAATAGTGGATGATTGCACCTTTTTCAAGTGATGGTTACCATAGCACAGAATGAAACACTCTGATCAAGCCGCGTAGCTTAGCCTCACTGTTCACGCCCCTTTATCTAAGCAGCTTGATCAAAGCTTCCTTCAAGTTTTCTACGGGGGAAGGGATCATCTCTCAATAGGTTACAATGCCCACATAGTCACCCCTTCCCCCGAACCCCCATCCCATGGCCTCAATCAGACCATCCTACATTAGCCCCCCTAAATCGCTGCTCCGAAAAATCGGGCGGGCGATTGCCGATTTCGGCATGATCCGCGATGGCGACCGTATTCTGCTTGGTGTCTCCGGCGGCAAGGATTCGCTCAGCCTGCTGCATCTGCTTGGACATCTGCAGAGCTATGCGCCGGTAAAATTCGAACTGGGGGTGATTACCGTCGACCCTGAAGTGGAGGGGTTCGATCCCCGTGCATTGACCGCATACTACGACTCTCTCGGCGTGAAGTGGCACTATGAAGAGCAGCCTATCATGCAGCAGGCGAAACAGAATATGGATGGCGACTCCTTCTGCTCCTACTGTTCACGCATGAAACGCGGCATCATGTACAGCACCTGCCGGCGCGAAGGCTATAACGTGCTGGCGCTGGCGCAGCACCTGGATGATTTGGCGGAGAGTCTGCTGATGTCAATCTTCCATGGCGGCCAGCTAAGAACCATGAAGGCCTGCTACACCAACAGAAAGGGCGACATCCGCATCATCCGCCCGCTGGTGTATGCGCGCGAATCCCTGACAGCGGCTTTTTCTGAAAATGCCGGATTGCCGGTTATTGCCGACTCCTGCCCGGCATGCTTTTCGATGCCAACGCAGCGGGACATGATGAAGCAGTTGCTGGCGCAGCAGGAGAAGTCCAACCCCCAGCTGTTCGCCAATATGCTGCACGCAATGAAACCGATCATGGAAGAGGAGTTGGAGTAAAGTAAAATCAAAAAGAAACAGGCTGGAATTCAGCCCCCGCAACGGCATGATTCAAGAGGGAGTACTCTGATTAAATGCCATTACCGAGCTGAAAACCAGCCTGCAACCTGTATGGTTATTATTCACCTGTTGGGACTAAATTTCAATAGGTGAATGGTTATTTTGTAAGCTTTGCTCCCATCTGCTGCTCAACTTCCCTTAAAGATGCCCCGGTTTTTTTGCTGATTCGTTTATATTCCTGTTTGCGTCCAGCATTGACCGACTTAACAATCGCCTTCACTTCAGCAGAAGGTTTAACAGCCCGGAGATAGCCGCTCGAGGTTTCAGCGACAAGCCCCTGCTGCTTTGCAGACTGGTAATCCAATGCGAAAAGGGGCGTGCTGAGAAGCATTAAACATACCGCCAGCAATGCGATACGAACTGATGATTTATACATAATGTCTATACCTCTTAAAACAGCCCTTTTTCCTGGCTGATCAGTTGATCGAGTTCACGGTCGACCTTGATACGAATCTCATGTTCAATTTTGACGTTCAGATTGATCGTAATGGGTTTGTCAGGGGCCTCGACCTTGACTGTCGGCGAACAGCCTCCCAGCACTACGCCAATCATGGCCAGGGAGAGTAATTGATGTCTGCATTTCATGCTGGATAACAGCCTCATCGTTTATAGGATTGTCGCACCTTCCTGTCTATGCGTTCATTCAGTCCGTTCACTGAACGCAGGCTCTTCAGCAGCGACAGAATATTCTGCTCGAGCGTCAAATTCAAATGCACAGGGCGCTCCTTGTACTGCCGCGGACTTTTTCCTTTGAGCTGCATCTTCATCAGCAGCTGACCATCGGTTTTGTACTCTGTCTCTGCGTCGATGACATCATAGCGGAAATCACGCAGCAGATTCAGCAGAACTTCACTTTTTAGCGAAGCAGACTTCACCGCCTCGCCTTTCGCATCCGGAATATAGTTGATGATTCCACCCGGTTTGTCAGCACGGATGCGTCCTTTGCTGACGCTCACTCCCTTCGAACCGAGACGCACAGGAATCGTGCCGCTGACCTTGCCGGTCGCATTCAGCCCGTCGAATCCATGCAGGCGCACAATTTCCGCAATATCGAGATGCTGCAGTGACAGTGTAAAATCATGGTTGCGGCGATTCAGATCGATGCGTACCCGCTTGCCTGTCACTCTCCCCTTGAGCAGGGAGGCCTTGATATTTGAAAAAGTCATCACCGGTTTTTTTCCCTTTGACGGCCAGCCCAGCCGCAGCGATGCGGTCAAATTACTCACTGGCACACCAATATCAATCAGTTTGACACTGACCTTTTTCGCCCTGCCTTCAATTTTCGGATAGAGATCGAGCTTCAAGTCAGAACTCAATCCCGAAAAAAAGAGCTCTGCATAGCGCCCGCCACCTTTGCTGATGCTGATAGTGACGCGGCTCTGTTGCAAGCCACCATCCCATGTGGCGGAACCATCCAGCCTGGCTGTACCCGTCGAAACCTCAAGATCCCGTGGCCATGCTGCAGTAACCTGTTTCAACGCACTCCCCAGTTTTCCCAGGCTCTGCGCCTTGCTGTTGAAACTGAGCTTTCCAGAGCCCTGCTGCAGTGATTGCTCGACCTTGAGGCTCAACCCTGTTGCAGTTGGCTTGTAGCGCGTGGTTGCATCCAGTCTCAATAACTTGCCGTCGACTTCAAATGCCCCCCTGGCGCTGCCAAATTCAAATGCAGAGTCTTCTGATTTTACTGTCACCCCAGGCGCTGTTATCTCTCCACGCAAGCTTTGACGCAGCGGGTAACTCCAACCTCCGTACTGCAGTTCCATAGTACCGGCGGCAACCTCCATTGAATTCATGCTTGCTCCTTCGTGTTTGACTTCCAGCCGGTTTTCACCGAAAGACCAGAGATCGGCGCTGTTGCCACTATCACCGCGCACAGAAATCATCTGCGCATCAACAGCCTGCACATGCAGTGTTTGTACATCGAAGCCCTTGATCTGCATGGCATCGGACTCGAGTTGAGCTCCTGCATCGAGCTTCAAAGAGAGGCCGCCATCGGTCATCTCCACCTCTCCACTGGCAATAAAGCGGGACTCCTCGAGCATGACATCACCACGAGAGATGCTGTGCGAGCGTAACTCCACATCAAAGCCCCCCTGCGGCCCGCTGTCGTCGATTGCAAGCTGTGCAGTTGAATGCATTGTGAGCTGTTCACTGGCAATAGCGCCAAGTTTCAATCCAAACAGGCTCATGTTGTTCGTCACATCCACCAGCACACCGTGCTGTTGCAGTTGAATCTCTCCCTGTGCTGATAACTCGACCCGCTGCAACTGCAGCGTCTCAGCACCGATCTTCTCAATCTTGCCATCGAGCTCAAAACCGGTTTTTTCATTCTCAAAATCCGGCGCCAGGGAGAGTGTCACGTCCATCTCCACCTCATTCTGCGGCAACGGAAGCCGAAACAGCGAACCCCAGGCGTGCAACTCCTGCATGTCAGAGTGCAACCTGATCGCCAACGGAGACGCATTGGCCAGCTGCAGTGTTGCACTCATCAGCGGCTGTTGATCTCCGTTGATCGCCTCGAGCAGCCACTCTCCCCTGCCGCGATGCTGCAGTTGCAGAAAACGCTGGCGCTGTTGTTGCGGGAACGGCACTATCTTCCCCTGCAGCACGTCATCATGATAATTCAATTCGAGCTGCGCGCTTATCAGGGGAGTCTCATGATCTCTCCAATAAACGGCAATCTTTTCGGCTGCTATCTGCCGTACAGGAACCCTGTGGCGCCAATCTTCATCCAAAAGCGTCATGAGCCGGCGCAACTGCTGCATCAGAGACAGCGGTTTTGACTCCGGCAGGTGTATTTCGATATTTCCAAAATCCAAGCTCTGAAGGGTAGCGGAAAGCAAATCGCCAGGCCGATAGCTTAGCTGGATTTGCTCGAATTTGATCAACATGCCATCTTCAACAGAACGCAGCTGCATTCCGCTGAGGTCTGCACCATTCAGACCCAGAGATGCCACTTCCACACTCTGCAACTCGAACCCACTCGCAGCGAGGCGGACTTCAAGCTGATGGCGCAGCATCCCCGGCAGATTGAATAAAAGCACCGCAAGCAGACCGCAAAATAGAAACACGACGGTCAGCAGGTAAGATTTTTTTCTGTTCACACAGAGATAATACTTGAACAAGTGGCTGACTACTTACAAAATGGCAATAACTATATAACACCTCAATAACCTTGGACTTGTAAGCAGGGTTGGGGTTTGCTTTTCAGGGCTGTAGAAAACAGGGATGTTTTATCAGAGCGTACAGGGATGTATTCACAGCGGCGCTGAAAAGCAGATCCCGACCCTGCACAGGCTCAAAAAATAAACGGGGTTATTTAGACTTTAAAAAAACCATTGATATGGACAACTGTCATGCAAGACTATCAGCGCGATTTCCTTAACTTTGCTGTCGAGAAAGAGGTGCTGCGTTTCGGCGAGTTCACTCTCAAATCCGGACGGCTGAGCCCCTATTTTTTCAATACCGGCCTGTTTAATACAGGCGGCAGCCTGGCGCAGCTTGGCCGCTACTATGCCCAAACAATTGTCGACAGCGGCATCGAGTTTGATGTTCTCTACGGACCGGCATACAAGGGAATCCCGCTGGCAGCCGTCACCAGCGCTGCGCTCTATGACGAACATCAACGCGATATCGCCTACGCCTTCAATCGCAAGGAGGCCAAGAATCATGGCGAAGGTGGTGTCATCGTCGGACACCCTCTGCAGGGAAGAGTGCTGATCATCGACGATGTTATCTCCGCGGGAACCTCGGTGCGGGAGTCTGTCGATATCATTCATCAGGAAAAGGCCGAGCCTGCAGGAGTCATCATTGCACTTGACAGACAGGAGTGCGGCCAGGGAGAAAAATCCGCCGTACAGGAGGTTGAACAGGAGCTGGGGATTCCTGTTGCTGCCATTGCCCGGCTGCAGCACCTGATAGAGTTTATTGAAGGATCGGCACAATTTCGAGAGTGGCTCACGCCGATCAACCAATATCGTCACAAATACGGTATCTGAGATGGGGCGCCAGCAAAATTCTGCCATCTTACTGATCCATTGCCCGGATCAGCGCGGCATCGTGCATCATGTGACCGACTTCATCTTCCACAATCATGGCAACATACTGCGTCTGGACCAACACGTCGATGTCGATCAGCAACTCTTTTTCATGCGTGTCGAGTGGTCACTGGATGGGTTCACGATCCCCTCTACGCAGATTGAAGAACGCTTTGCAACAGAGGTTGGAGAGCATTTCAGCATCACCTCCCGGCTGCATCTGTCGGCAGATGTACAGCGCATGGCGCTGTTCGTGTCGCAACTACCGCACTGCTTTTACGATATTCTCGCCCGCTATGAAGCTGCAGAGTGGCAGGTGGAGATCCCGCTGATTATCAGCAATCATGAGATTCTGCGTCCCGCTGCAGAACGCCTTGGAATCGATTTCCACTACCTGCCCATAACTGCAGATAACAAACAGCAGCAGGAGCAGCGACAGATTGAACTGCTGCAACACTACCAGATCGATTTTGTGGTGCTTGCGCGCTATATGCAGATTCTCAGTGAAGAGTTTGTCAGCTGCTATCCGCAGCATGTGATCAACATTCACCACTCCTTTCTACCTGCATTTCCCGGCGGACGCCCCTATCACTCCGCCCATCAGCGCGGCGTCAAGATCATCGGCGCCACCAGCCACTATGTCACAGCAGAGCTGGATGCCGGTCCGATCATCGAGCAGGATGTCGTCAGGGTGACCCATGCACATGCGGTCACCGACCTGGTGCGCAAAGGGCGCGACCTGGAGAAGATCGTACTCGCGCGAGCCGTGTGGCAGCACCTCAATCACAACATTCTCACCTGCGGGAACCGCACCGTGGTGTTCGAATGAACGCGCAGATCACCGAGTTGCAGATGATGCAGATGGATCATGAGCGCAGCATCGAGAGTCTCAGCGAACAGCTGCACGCACAGCAGTCACGCATCGAACAGATGGAGAAGCAGCTTGCAGCACTGATCGATCACATCAAATCGTTGCAGGAGTCTCTGCCAACCACAGAGCCAGGCAACATTCCACCGCCTCACTATTAAAATACTGCCTACAGAACGGGAATGAGAACCACGGAACACACTGAAAACACGGAAACGTAATCAAAATAATTCCGTGTGGTCCGTGTGGTCCGTGGTAAAAAAGGAAAGTACGCGCCAATCCATGGCGAGTATTTACACACTTATTCAGCAGGAGATTCTTATGCGAACCATCATATTCATCATCTTAGTGAGCACGCTCTCCAGCGTCAACGCCGGGGGAATTCGCTTCAGCCAGGGCATCAGCAGCTTCACATTGAAAACGCCGATCACCATTCCACGCAACAATGCACACCTGACCTTTCAACATGGCAGAGGCAGCACCGGCGCCAACCTGTTTGAAACTCACTGCGAATTTCAGGTCAACAGAGTCTCGACCAAACCGCAAACCGTCAACCCGGGGCGCTTTATCGTGACCCGTGCAAATCAGCGTGTCGTCAGCGATGAACTCTCAGGGAGTTTTTTCAATATTCTCAATTGCAATGAATCCCGCTTTTACGAGGTACACATGTGGTTAAAGGATCCACAGCAGCCCAATGTCAGAAAAATGATCTGCAGAAACGGCTATCCCTATTGCGGCACAGTGGAGTTTCCGAATATCAGGACAATTTCAGAAGCGCTTGGTCCCAGGTTTTCGGTGGAATAAGCTACCAAGAGAACAGAAAAATAAACCACGGAACACACTCAATACACGGAAAAGAAAACAAAATAATTCCGTGTTGTCCGTGTGTTCCGTGTGTTCCGTGTGTTCCGTGTGTTCCGTGGTAAAAACGGGCGGTTATTTTGGCCTATCCGTTAATAAGGCGATCTCCTTGCATCCCGCTCACGCCCTTCAACCAATGCATTGATATAGAGTTCAACACGGCGATTCAACTTGCGTCCCTGTGCTGTGCTGTTGCTTGCACGCGGCTCATCTTCGCCGTGGCCATAGGTAAGGAGACGGTTATAAGAGATGCCATGACCGCTGAGATAAGATGCGACACTCTCCGCCCGGCGCTCTGAGAGCCTCTGGTTATGCTCGGCGGAGCCGGTGTTGTCCGTGTGGCCAACAATATGGATCACGGTCTGGTCGTAGTTGCTCATGACGCTTGCTATGCGATTCAAGGCCGGCTTGAACGCGCTTTTCAGTCTGCTCTGATCCACACCGAATGATGCTTCACTACTGAGGCTCAACTTGATGGTATCCTTGTCGATGCGTTCCAGCGTGACATAGTCGGCTCTTAACTCATCTTCAAGCGCGCGTCTCAGTTCGCGATGCTGCTTGTCCATGTAGTTACCGACGGCGCCGCCTGCCAGGGCTCCGAGAGCAGCGCCGATATATCGGCCATGATCCCCCTGAATCTGGTGGCCAATCACCGCCCCGCCGATGGCGCCGGCGATGGCTCCCATCTTGGCACGTCGATTCGGATCATCCTCGCCCATACAACCGCTGGTTAATACCGCCGCGAGGGCCATGCTTGAAATGACTTTTGCTTTCATAATGCATTACTCTTGATAAAACCGTGATTACAGAAAATGTGATCATCACCAAGGCTGAACTTTACCACAGTATCAAAGCACCACACTATCGAGGAATCGAGGGATGCACTGACAGCAATTCTAAGTGTAGAGAGATACTCACCACGAAGGACACGAAGAGCACGAAGAGCACGAAGGCATTTTTGTAACCAGTTGATTCTTCGTGGTCTTCGTGTGCTTCGTGGTAAAAGTCTTTTAAGATATTGACTCTTTATTGGTACATTGAGAATTACTATTGCACTGACATCCAGCTGGTATTAATCTCATAAATCTGAGTCGCCACCTTGTTTTGGCATAGTGAAGAGGCTATGCTCAAGTCTACTCCTTACATTCTCGGATACTCTGTTATGAAAACCCTCTTGATACTGGTGGGAAGCCTCGCAATTTCCGCTTCAGTCCATGCGGAACCAAAGCCCTCGATCATGTTTGGAGACACCCCGCAGTCAATTGCAGAACAGGTTCCCGAAACAAGCGCCAGGGATGCCAAATGCTTGCAAATGCAACAGGAGATCAAAAATTTGAAAGGCAAACCACTGCGCAGATCAGCACTAGATGAACGCATCAAGGTGGAGTGCAGGCCTAAGCCACCGATTACCGATGAACAACCATTTGAAGGGGGAATACCAGGACAGGCAGGGGAGTAACCGATCTCCATTGATCACATAGATATATGCTCATGGCTACCACACTCCTCTCCTTGTCAAAAACCACCCGGACTCTCGTCGGCCTGATGCTCCTGTGCTGCCTTACTGTTGTCAATGCACAGGACTACAGTGACCTTTTCGCAAAGGTCAATGCCTCCGTTGTTGTTGTGCATACCTTCGACTCCCCCGATAACATGCCGATCAGAAAAGGCGACACCGTCTCCAGTACCGGTATTGGCTCCGGCGTCATTATCAGCGATGACGGCAGGATTCTTACTGCAGCCCATATCGTTCAGACTGCCGATGCTGTGCTGGTAGAATTCTCCGATGGTGAAAAAATCCGCGCAAAGGTCATCAACTCCGAGCCTGCAGCCGACCTCGCCTTACTCAAGCTGGAGAGCCCGCCGGAAAACCTGCAGCCGGCAATACTCGGTGACTCTGACAAGGTCAAAATTGGTGAGGAGGTCATTATCATCTCCAACCCTTATGGTTTCAAACATACCCTCACTGCAGGGCATATCAGCGCCCGCTATAGTGGAAAGGAGCTTGGCGATGCCTTTTCCCGGGGTGAATTCCTGCAAACTGATGCCACCATCAACCGTGGAAGCTCGGGAGGGCCGGTATTCAACGCCTCCGCCGAAGTCATCGGCATCGTCAGTCACCTGGAAACCAAGTCAGGTGGAAGTGAAGGACTTGGATTTCTGGTGACATCAAACAGCGCTCAAAAGCTGATGCTGGAAGGCAAACATATATGGAGTGGAATCACCTCGATTCCCATCACGCCACGCCTCGCTACTGCGATTGGCTACCCTTATAATTACGGGGTGCTGGTACAGAAAGTATCTCTCGACTCGCCTTCAGCAAAAGCGGGAATTCACGGCGGTGTTATTCCGGCAATTATCGATGATAATAAAATATTGCTGGGAGGCGACGTCATCATGATGGTTGAAGAGATCCCCCTGGCCGCAGACAAGGAGCAGAATAAAATATTAGAAAAAATCGGCAAACTTAAAGCTGGCGCCCCGATTACAGTGAAACGTTACTACATGGGGAATGTCAGTGAAATCAGTATTAGCATGCCGTGATTTTTCAGCTATCCTGGAAGCACCATGCAAATTACCAGCGCCAGATCCAATCCTGCCAATCTCGGCAAAACACACCATAGAGGTTAGATAAGATGAAAACCATGAAAATCGTAACTGCGGCAGCATGTGCATGCGCCCTCTCTTTTTCTGTCATGGCTGAAACCATGCATGCAACACCCGGCAATATGCCTATGGGAGGCGGGCAGATGCAAATGCCGATGAACCGCGGACAGATGCCCATGAACAGAGGGCAAATGCCGATGAACAGAGGGCAAATGCCAATGAGGGGCTGTGGAACGGGGAACTGCATGGGGGGAAGACATATGGGAATGATGAACCCCCAGATGAAACAGCAAATGATGGCCAACAAACAACAGATGATGGCCATGAAGCAGGAGCACATGAAAAA
>JAQYVP010000162.1 GCA_030145485.1 Chromatiales bacterium | reverse complement strand
TGCATTTATTAAAATACCAATCTCGCTTGTCTTTTTGTCCGTGGCTTTCGCCGCCACTTTGGTTACATAGTTCACTATGCGCCCGACGCGGCAACAAAAACCACAAACAAAAATCCTGCACATCTTGGTACTTTAATTTCTACCTCATCCCTAAAATGACATGCTTATCCCTTGTGATCCAGATTTCTCTGCAACCAGTACTCGAAGACCGCCAGGTGCCACAATTTACTCCCCTGGATGCGGGTATGGTGCATTTCAGGCGCCGACAGCAGCATATCAATATACTTTCGATTGAAAAGCCCCCGCTGACGACATGCCTGCGAATCCAGGATATCACGCATGAATTCAAGAAAATCACCACGCACATATTTGAGCGCCGGCATGGGAAAATAGCCCTTGGGCCGGTCGATGACCGCATCCGGCACGATTCCGCGGGCAATCATCTTCAATGGATACTTGCCATCCTGTTTGAGGCGAAATTGCGGAGGACTTTTGGCCGCAACCTCGACCAGCTGATGATCGAGAAACGGCACCCGCGCCTCCAGCCCCCACGCCATGGTCATGTTATCCACCCGCTTGACCGGATCATCGACGATCAGCGTGGTGACATCAAAGCGCAGCGCCTGGTCGAGAAAAGAGTCAGCCTGCGGTTCACCGAGCCGCTGCGCAACATAATCTCCGCTGATATCTGCAACCTCGCATGCGGATGAAACCATGCGCAGATATTCATCATGGTCACGATCAAAATAGTGCTTGCGAAAACGCTCCAGGGCGCTACCCTGCTCTGCCTGCATGCGTGCATACCAGAAATAGCCGCCGAAGACTTCATCGGCGCCCTGCCCCGACTGCACCACCTTGATCTGTTTTGACACCTGTTCCGAAAGCAGATAGAAGGCGATGGCATCCTGGCCGAACATCGGTTCCGCCATGGCGTCAACAGCCTCCGGCAGGCGCCTCAACACATCCTCGTTGGGAATCAGGAACTTGTGGTGACATGGCTGATAGCGTTCGACAACTTGATCCGAGTATTCAAATTCGCTGCCCTTCTCTTCGGGCTGATCCTCGAAGCCTATCGAGAATGTGCGTATATCCGATATCCCCAGCTCAGCCAGCAGCGCCACCAGCAGACTGGAATCGAGTCCGCCCGAGAGCAGCACACCGACTGGAACATCCGCGACATCATTACGCCGTTTGACAGCCGTGCGCAGCGCCGCATGAATGGCATCGATCCACTCATCTTCGCTGAGCTGCTGTTCAGGGCGTGTTGCATCCAGCCGCCAGTAGCGGCGTTGACGCATATTACCTGCTGCATCCAGCGTGAGACTGCAGCCCGGCTCCACTTTGCGAACTCCTTCGATAATGGTTCGCGGAGCAGGAACAACAGCATGCAGAGTAAACTGGAAATGCAGCGCCTCGGTATCGATGGCTCTATTCACACCACCTGCGGCAAGCAGCGCCTGGGTATTCGAGGCAAAGCGAAAACGCTGTTGATCCAACGAGTAGTAGAGTGGCTTGATGCCAAAACGGTCACGCGCCGCAAACAGCAACTGCCGCTTTTGATCCCAGATGACAAAAGCAAACATCCCGATCAGATGTTCAGGACAGCTTTCACCCCATTCACTGTACGCCTTGAGGATTACCTCGCTATCGCCATCGGAAAAAAAACTGTAGCCCCTGTTTTGCAGCTGTTGACGCAGCTCCCGGTAGTTGTAGATGGCGCCGTTGAATACCAGCGTCAGCCCCAGCTCCTCGTCAACCATCGGCTGATGGGATTTTTGTGAAAGATCGATAACCGCCAGACGGCGATGTCCAAACCCCACATTTTCACGCAGGAACAAGCCCTCGTCATCCGGACCACGCCGTGCAAGCCTCGCATTCATGCGCTCTAATACAGTGCGGTCAACAGCGCGTTGATCGAAACGAAACTCTCCACATATTCCACACATAAACCCAAAACCTGTCTAGAATCCTTGATTCAATAAAATTCTTGCGAATGAGTCAAGCTTTAAAAAGAATCTCTCGCTAAGTCGTTGTCCAAAAATAACTTCCCGATCCTGCTTGCCCTGTTGTCCGTCTTCTGTGTTACAGCAAGAGTTACATAACGTTGCTATGCGCCCCTTGCCGTGCCTTTAAGACGAACAACATTGCTGCGCGATATCGGGAAGTTATTTATGGACAACTCCTAAGAACGCAAAGGACGCAAAGGTTTTTCTTAGAGGTCTTGGCGTCTTTGCGAGAGAAAATGTTTTTTCATGCCTTGTCAGTCTGAGACTTGATCTCACTAGACAATAAACGGGGAATGCCCTAGAATATTAGAAATCACTAATATTATTTAGTCTCACAATTAAATGGGATAAAAGAGATGTTTCCACTATACAGGAGAAATATTATGCAGAAGAAAATTCGCTACTGTCTGCTGGCCTGCCTGCTGCTGCCGTCAGCAGCATTCGCAGAGGTCACCATGCTGGTGCATGGTTATCTCACCAACGGCATCACATGGGATAGAAGCGGCATCGTTTTCACCATGGAGGCGCATGGATGGCATGATGGAGGCCCGCTGATGGCAGACTATCAGGCGTCACCAGTCGTACAGGACGGCAATACCCTCTATGTCGTTGAGCTTCCCTTTAATGCACCCTTGATGGTGCAGTCAGACATACTGCAGGAACAGCTGCAAAAGGCGCAACTACGGCATCCCGATGAAAAATTTACTCTGGTCGGACACTCTGCCGGCGGCGTGATAGCGCGCATGACGCTGGTGCGCTACGGTGCTCAGCAAGTCACTCACCTGATCACCATTGCCGCCCCTCACCTGGGCACACCGCGCGCACTCGATGGCCTGAAAATCACCCGCAGCCATGGTCCGTTCAACATCGTTAAAAGGATTGCGGGCGGCGATGCTTATGATGCAGCAACACACTCGCGTGTACTTTTTGCCGACCTGCTTCCCGCTCGCCCGGGCACCGAGCTTTTCAGGCTCAACAACCAGCCACACCCTGATATCAGCTACACATCCGTGATTCGCGCCGATCGTGACAGTATCGTTCCCCCCGCCAGCCAGGACATGAATCTGGTGCCTGCGCTTGAGGGTAAATCAGCGATATATCTCACCCCCGGCTCACACTACCTCAAGTCATTTGACGGGCGAGTGGTGCTCTCCCTGCTCGATCAGGATTGATGCATTTCACCAGCGGAGGCTGGTAAATTCTCAATAATCCGTGTGCAATCGCGGTCAGATGTGGGAGTGGTCATGGTTTTTGCACAACCTTCGGCCCGCCTGTCACATGAATTTATGATGGTTGAGTTGATCTAAATCAACTGTTTGCTATTTAACCAAATACTTATATACAAAACACGCTTCAAAATCCTTCCCCCAACACTCCCGGATGCCCCAGTAATACTGCGATTACCCGGTTTTCCCCAATATCTCAAAGGAGTCGGTCCACTTCCAGCCGGAGAATTCGCAATTTACTCCCCCACGCATCTGTGCGACTATCTCTCTGTCATATTTCTGTCACACTTGAAAATATAATAATTCAGAGGAGATTTCACTGATGCATGTGGAAAAACGTTGTGGTCTTTTACAATCATGCCGGCTCGGACTTCCAAAAGTCTGTATCGCTCTACAAATTATCTTTGTAACAGCCTTGACCTCTTACATCGTCTACCTGTTTGTGACCCAGACAATCTCTTATTAATGATTTATCTTAAGGATTTGTCCAAAAAGTAAGCATCACCTCCTGAAAACAGACTGCTGTCTATTAACCAGCAGCTTTTTCATGACACCCCTCCCCTGCGTGCTATTGGCGGCCTGCGCCACCGATGACGCCATCGCCTGTTTGTCACCTCTGCAGTGCTCGTGTTAGATTACAGGCTTCCAGGCGCATCGATGATACATGATACGCTTCGCGCCTCAGCACATCCTATTTCAAAAATTCATAGTTTCACGAATTCAAAAACTCATGACACAAAATGCGTTTTACTGAATGCAATCAACTGCTTAGTGAATGTTGAGTGATTAGTTTCTATCGATAGAAAATGAAATACACCAATGCCACAAAGAAGATTAACCAGTATACGAAATTGCTGTTCTTCATCATTTCACCTCCGGTTCATTTGAAAAATAGCAGTCAACGTACGCTTTGCTCACCTCAAGCAAATGCTGATAGTCGCCAGCCCTTGCCTCTTTGAAATATTCATTGCACTGCTGTTCTGTACACCAGGCAAATCGCATCTGTTGGATCACCTCGCCCATCAACGTGACAGGGTATCCTTCGGGGCCATCGAGATCGGCT
>JAQYVP010000143.1 GCA_030145485.1 Chromatiales bacterium | reverse complement strand
AGGATGTGTTGCGCAAGCTCAACACATCAGCAATTCTAAATGTAGAGGGATATTCACCACGAAGGACACGAAGAGCACGAAGACATTTTGTATCAAGTTGATTCTTCGTGGTCTTCGTGTGCTTCGTGGTAAAAGTCTTTTTAGGTGTTGGCACTCTAGTACAACGATGCTTAAATATCTATCAGTAGGATTAACATCTAATCCGTCATCCCGGCGAAGGCCGGGATCCATGGAATCAATCACTTACACGCTAACACAGTAACTTCTCAAATAGTCCGTGCATTGTTCGAACCTTGGCAGGGTCGGGATCAGCCTTTCAGGGACGCGTGAATACATCCCTGGTCGCTTCCGGCATCCTGCCTCTGGCGACATTAATACATCCATGTATGTCATAAGCTCTGATAAAACATCCCTGTTTTATACAGCCCTGAAAAGCAGAATCCCAACCCTACTTCCTGCACGGGGTTATTGAGAAGTTACCTAACACACGTGGATTCCGGCTAAAAGACTGCCGGAATGACGAGGTTTTTCGAGCGTATCTGATGATAGATATTTATGCATTCCTGTACTAGTGGCTCATTGAGAATTGCTGTGCAGCCATCCTATCCCTATACAGATGCATTTGATAGTGATATGTTTACAAACACTCATCTCACTGTGTGATGATGTAGGAACCCTTCCTGAATTATCGAGGAACACACCATGAAACGCATCTACATTCCACTCTTTGCTGTTTATGTCTTCCTGGGCGCTACTGCGCTGGTGGCGGAAGAGGCTGCACAGCCGGGCGTCGATGCTGCTGCAGTCAAACCGGATGCTGCAAAGGCGCAGCAGGCTTTGGCGGCTGCAGATGAGAAGCCTGGCGATATCGATGAGCTTGGCTGGCCGCGGGAATATGACCATGAAGATGGGCAGGTGGTGCTCTATCAGCCGCAGCTCGATGAGTGGGTCGACTACACAACGTTGACGGCAAAGGCGGCGGTCTCGGTGCAGTTCAAGGGGAGTGATGAATTTTATTATGGAGCTCTCTATCTCAAGGCGTCAACCGAGGTGGACAAGGAGGAGGATGAAGTCCTGCTGGATCAGCTTACAATTACCAAAATGCACTTTCCCGACATCGATGACGAGATCGCAAAAAAGGCCGGTGATCTGGCGACCAAGGTGCTGCCTGTCGAAGGTAGCATGGTCATGTCGCTGGATCGCCTTGTAGCTGACCTTGAGGCCGGCGACAAGAATCCCCGGGAAGTGAATGTCAATCTCGATCCTCCGCCAATTTTCTATAGCGATACACCTGCGATTCTTCTCGGTTTCATGGGAGAGCCCTCTTTCAAGCCGGTCGAGGGTGTCGATGGCTTGATGTTTGCCGTCAATACCAACTGGGATCTGTTGCTGGATGTTTCCAGCTCCACCTATTATCTACTCAATGAAGAGAGCTGGATGCAGACGGCAGACCCGGTCAAGGGACCATGGAAAAATGCCGCGAAACTACCGGAGCTATTCAACAATCTCCCTGATGATGATAACTGGAAGGACGTCAAAGAACATATTCCGGGCAAAGCAGCAGAAGAGCAGCCGCAGATTTTTATCGCAACCCAGCCCTCTGAGTTGATCGAGACAGATGGAGAGCCTGCTTTTGGCCTTGTTTCCGGAACCAAGCTGATGTATGTCACCAATACTGACAGCGATCTGTTTTTCGACAATGATGATAAAAAATTCTATTTCCTGACCGCCGGCCGCTGGTTCAGCGCAGAAAACCTGCAGGGGCCATGGAAAGCGGCATCGGCTGATCTGCCGGAGGAGTTTGCAAACATACCGGAAGATCACAAGAAGAATGATGTGCTTAGCGCAGTGCCTGGAACTCCGGATGCTGAAGCGGCGGTGCTGCTTGCGTCGGTTCCGCAAAAGGCGACGGTGAGCCGCAAGGACACCACCACCGAGATCGTCTACGAGGGTGAGCCGCAGTTCGAGGAGATCAAGGGCACCAGCCCTGTCGTCTCTTATGCACTCAATTCGCCCAACGACGTCTTTCTGGTTTCCGGTCTTTACTATGCGCTGGTTGATGGCGTGTGGTTTGTCGGTAGCACCCCGACAGGTCCATGGGCGGTAGCGACGGAAGTGGACGAGGCAATCTACACCATCCCGGAAGAGAGCCCGAAATATAACGCCACCTATGTGCGCGTTTATGACTCCACCGATGATAATGTGGTGGTGGGATATACCTCCGGCTACTCCGGCAGCTATGTGGCGGCAACCGGTGTGCTGATGTTTGGCCTGGGTTTGTGGGCAGGAAGCTACTGGAATAATTACGGCTATTATCGCTACCGTCCCAGTTATTACGGCTATGGATGCGGCATGCGTTATCGCTATGGGCATGGTTATTACAGGGGCGGATGGCCGAGTCGCTATGGTCCACATGGCGGTATAAGTGGTAGAGCGGGATACAATCCCAGGACAGGGAATTTCTATCGTGGCGGTATTGCGCGAGGCCCATATGGAAGCGCATTTGCACGCACTTCCTATAATCCACGCACAAATCGTCGCTCAGCTCGAGCGGGGGGCAGGACGCCGTATGGTTCCTGGGGGAAATCAGTGACTTCAAGAGGCGGAAACTGGGCAAAGGGAGGCCATAGATCACGCGGAGGAAAAACAATCGCCGGGGCAAGGGGCTCAGGTGGAAGGGCTGTGCTTGGTGGCTACAACAGGCGCACCGGTGAGGGTTTCAAAGTTGCCAAAGGGAAGAATAATCTCTTTGTTGGGAAAGAGGGCAGCGTCTACAGACGCAACGGTAAAAATGACTGGTCAAAAAACGCTGGTAGAAATGGCTGGAAGAAGAGTCAAGGCGGAAATTTTGATGCCAAAGACAGGAAGGCGCTGCGAAGCCGTGCAGGAGGGGAAGGACTAGGTGCTGGTGGTGCAGCAGGCCTGGGTGCTGCAGCAGGCCTGGGTGCAGGTGCGGCGGCAGGTGCGCTGAGAGATCGTAAAGCAGGCGCAGGAGGCAGGGATCGTAAAGCAAATAAAGCTGCGCTGAAAGATCGCAAAGCAGGCGCGGGAGGCAAGAGCCGCAAAGCTAATAAAGCGGCTGTGAAAGACCGCAAAGCAGGCACTGCAAAAAAATCTGCTTCCCGTAAAGCAACGAAGAAAGCCGCTCCCAGGGAAAAAGCATCTGCACGCAAAACCAGTTCCAAAAAGTATGCTTCCAGCAGGAACAGAAAGAGCAGCGGCTCAACCAGGAGCAACCTCAACCGATCTCATAAAACTCGTTCTAGCGGCAGCAAACGCGCCTCTACCAGCAGCAGAAACCGCAGCACCAGGCGTAGCAGTGGTGGTCGCAGCAGAGGTGGTGGTGGCCGCAGTGGCGGTGGAGGAAGAAGGCGCTAGTCATCCGGTCGTTATTTGTAGTCAGCGATAAGCTTCGCGCATCCGCCAGATTCCTTGGCGTCATGCGTGGAGCTTATTCGTCTCCTCCAAACCCCCATCTCTTCCCTTCGATTCATTCAGAGCATCCTTAACAGGGTTTCTCCTCGCGGTCGAAATGACATGAAACTCACTCCTCCGGGGTTTCCGAGCCGGGGCCGAGCAGGATGCCGAGCCATCTGGCATCATCGCTGGCCAGCGATGCGAACTTGACGGTCATGGTCAGCGGTACCGATAGCAACATTCCAACAAGACCGAACAACCACCCCCAGAAGACCAGTGAAAGAAACACCACCAGCGTGGAGAGACCTACCTTCTCACCCATGTAGCGTGGTTCAACAATATTGCCGATGACGATGTTGGCCGTGAGATAGACCAGTATGACTCCGAGAGTTGCTGTTGATCCCAGTTGAACCATCGATAACAACACGGCTGGAACTGCCGCGATGATGGAGCCAATGTTAGGAATGAAGTTCAGCGCAAAGGCGAGGAAGCCCCATAAAATAGGAAAATCGAGTCCGATCAGGGCAGTACCGCTTCCGACGAGGATACCGGTGGCAAGGCTCATGAGCGTCTTGATGGAGAGATATTGCCTGGTGCTTTTGATGACATCGCCAACGTTGTTGAGGACTTCGTCACCGCGATTACCGTAGATGGCATTGATTTTTTGCGGAAAGCTCCAGGCTTCCATCAGCATGAAGAGCACTGTGAACAGAATCAGGAATGTGTTGCCGAACACTCCGCCGAGGCTGGAAATCAGTGAGTTGGCAAACCCCATGGCCTTGCCGGGGTCGATTACATTGAGTAGCGCCTTTGTCTCTGGCGTCTGGATGCCATGGCCAGAAAGCCAGTTGACAATGCCACCGGACAACTCCTTCAGGCGTGCTTGGTAAGTTGGCAGGCTTTGGGAAAATTCATCGACCGAGGAGCCGAGCACCAGGGCGACGAAGATTCCCGTTGCGATGCTGGTCAGAAGGACAAGCATGACAGCCAGTGGCACCGGGAGGCCTTTGTTTTTGAGCCAGTTGACTGGTGTTGCAGCGATGGCGGCAAGGAAAAGCGCAAGCAGAAAAGGCACGATGAGATCCTGCGCATAACGCATCCATGCCAAAATGATGAGCAATCCTGCAATCGTCATCACTGTATTTTGTGTTCGCGATTGCTGTTCGAGCGTCATAATCTGTTATCTCTTATAGCCTACAATCTTTTTTCGGTGTTCTTCACAGCAATTCTCAATGTACCAATAGAGTGCCGATATCAAAAAGACTTTTACCACGAAGCACACGAAGATCACGAAGAATCAACTGGTTACAGAATGCCTTCGTAAATTCTCAATAATCCCGTGCATGTGAGCAAAATGCTATCGCATTTCAATCATGGTCAGATGACCACTCCCACACCAGGGTTCGCCTTCGTCGTGGGAGCGGCCTTCTGGCCGCGAAGAATGGGCTAACACGGAGTTATTGAGAAGTTACATGCCTTCGTGGTGAGTATCTTTTTACATTTAGAATTACTGGTAAACTACTTTCAAGGCATGATGAAGGATGCCCTTTTTTCAGGCAATATCTTTTGAATTCTGCGTTGCCGATTTTTTCTTATTGGAAAGCAGCAGACTGACCAGTGGTAAAGCCCGGGCCAGCAGCGGAATCAGCAGGTTCTCCTGTTTGATCTGGCTAAGAGCAACGGGCGCAAGTGCAAACAGCGAGGATTTCACATCTCCCTTGCCAAGATAATGCAGCGAGGGGCTGATATCGAGCTCCTCGTCCACCCTGCGTAGCCTGGCTTTGGCTTCATCGAGATCCACTGTCGCCTTGCGGCGTTTTCCACTTGCGACATTGGAGAAATTCTCCCTGGCCTGTTGGCGGTTCACTGCGAGACCTTTTTGGCGATCACTGCCGCAACTGCTGCAAAAATCAGGGCGAATAGTGAGATCAGCATGGCCGCAGCAGGGGCAGAGACGACTGTAATCAGAAGTTGGTAGACACCCCACAGAAAACTGCTGCTGGCGATGAGGAGCAGGAGTGAGGCAAGAATAATAAAAGCCAGACCCCAGCCAACGCGGATGCTGGCTGTTTTCAGCGTGCGCCCTTCCGCTTCCATCAGGTCAAGGAAGGCGATGACGAAATCAGAGAGTGTCGTTTTCATTGCTGGCGCTCTCTATTTGACGATTTTTGATGCGATATAGCCGATGCCAAAGGCGATGGCGATGCTTGCCAAAGGATGCCTCTTGACCTCTTCACCGAGATCCTGGCTCAACTGCTCTCCCTGGGCGCGGGCCTGCTCAATCTGTGATTTCATGTCGTTCCAGTTACTATTTTCTTCAAGGGTTTCCGTCAAAGAGTCGCTGGCCTGCTCAACTTTTGATGCTGTGATTTTTCCCATGGCTGCAACAAGAGAAGCAACATCGCTGCGTAAATTAGCCAACTCTTCCGTGAGCAAATCCATATCTGCAGCCTCTTCAGATGTGCTTTTTTTTGCTGTTGTCATAACGATCTCCTCAGGTTCCCCCGCAATGATGAACAAAGCAGGGTTTTGTTGCATCTACTACCTCTTTTTCTGCATTTCAACCAACTCTCTCAGCAATGCTTCGATGTTAGCCAGGTGAGACTCCATCTTTTTCATGTGCTCCTGCTTCATGGCCATCATCTGTTGTTTGTTGGCCATCATTTGCTGTTTCATCTGGGGGTTCATCATTCCCATATGTCTTCCCCCCATGCAGTTCCCCGTTCCACAGCCCCTCATTGGCATTTGCCCT
>JAQYVP010000060.1 GCA_030145485.1 Chromatiales bacterium | reverse complement strand
TTGCGTATGTTGTCACAACAAACTCGCCCGAGGTCAGAAGCTTGAGAGGAAGCATGGTCTGTAACATCTAAATAATCCCGTGTAGGGAAGTATGGTAGGGAATTTGGGAGGATAAGACGTCTTTTTGCCACATCCACCAATCCCCGACCCCCATGACGGATAGAGTAGGTGAATTGGCATTTTCAGCTTAATTTAGCGTCCATCCCCTTCATCTCCTTTGAGAAAGGGGGATGGCTAATGAGGAGTAATTATTTCTTACGCTTGAACAGGTTCTGTTTTTCGATGTTGTAATAGAGATCAACGCTCTGCTGATCGCCTGACATGGTTTCGAGACTGAGCGATTTTGTCAGCCTGTAGCGCATCACCAGCACGGACGAGGAGTCGAACAGTCCCAGCACATAGCCGACATAGAGACGCGGCGTCAGGTATTTGCCGAGTGCAACGCTGCTCTGGTCAAATGCGCCGCCACCGCCGATCAGGTAGGAGAGCGCTTCAGTCTCAGACTTGGCGGGTTCAGTGAAGACCTTGGTATTGATATTCCTGACATGGCCGGTGATGGCAACCCCGGCTCTGACCCCATCGAAAGATCTGGCGCGAAACGCGCGGATATCCAGACGGGGATTATTGACAGGGCCATCGAAAAGAATATTGCCGCGCTCTATGCTCAGATTCTGCCCGTAGGCGGCGTATGTACCATTGTGCAGGGATAGCTGGCCTTCACCTATAGCGGGCTGCTGTGCTTTGCTGCTCACATGCAACGCTCCCCTGATGTCTGTTGTTAGTCCAAACCCCTTGAAACTCACCTTGTCTCCCAGCGTCACCTCGATATTGCTGTTGAGAGCCATCACCATGCCGCCACTCTCTTTTTGAGGGACTCTTTTCCCCCTGTGGATGATCACCGTATCTTCTGAGACGTCAACAGCCGTGGGGGGAATGTCATGGAGTTGGATGCGGGCCATCGGGATATCGATACGTCCGCTCAAATCCAGACTCTTGATGCCACCGGAAATATTCAGATCAGGAGAGATCAATACCTCGGCTTCAGGTATTTTGGCGACCAGTACATCCTTGCCGCGAATGTTGATGGAGAATGGAAATCCCTGTTGCGGGTTGATCGAAGCCTTGCCGTCAAGATTCAGTTTGCCTTTTTCAGAACTGGCCCCGCCTTTGATCTGGACTTGCCCGCTCTTATCTGCCTTTGCCTGCAGCGAAATCTGAGTAATGTTGAGATTGAGGTCAGGAAGCGTGAATGCGCCATTTTTCAGTTCGGCATCTCCTGTTACGAGAGGAACTGCTATTGTGCCGCTGATATTCGCCCGCAGGTGTACGCTCCCTTTTGCATTCTTGATTTTTGGCGTGCGCGCCAGCAGCGGCGTCAGGTCCGGGACATCGAGGGTGATTTTTCCATCGATGGGCTGCTCTTCCTTTGAAAAATCCACCTGCAGTTCACCCTGCGCTTCTCCCCATGCGCCTCTTTCATTGGCGCGCACATCAAAATTGATTTTGGCGTTCAACAGGCCCGACTGCAGTGTGGCGCTGGCCTTTGCCTTGCGCAGGTCGATGTTGGGCTGCTCGCCTTTAGCAGCAACAAGGTAGCGGGCAGCAGGCAACTCCAGTTCGACTTCCAGCTGAGGTGATTCCACAGTGCCAGTGGCTTTGAGCGTGCCGGAGACGCGGCCTTCAATTTTCTCACCGGGCGGCAGCAGAGGCTGCACCAGCGCAAGCGGCAGCCGGGAAAGCTTTGCATCGGCCTGAATCGATCCATCCTGCTCCCATTTGCCGTGGGCGCAAAGTTCGGCTTTTTGCTGTTTCCAGCAGTGCTGCTGGATTTCCGCCTTCTCCGGGCCTGCGACGACCTCTACCGCATTGGATAACTTCCAGCTGCCTGCATTTTCAATCCGAACCGTCCCTTCCTTGATCGTTCCTGACCAATGTCCTTGCGCATAACCCCCTTTGAGCTGCATATCCAGGTTGAGCAAATTGCCTGCAACTTTGAGTTCCAGCTGGTGCTGAGCAAGATTCCCCGGCCCCTTGATCATGATGTTGCTGAAGGTCTGGTTTGAGACAACGACATTCTGCAGTTGCAGATCAGTCATGGAGGCAGAGGAGTCATCAGGAACCCACACGACATCTGCCTGGAGTGCGCCTACCTTGTTTACATCCAGCGCCAGTTCGCTGCCGTTGCCATGGATCTCCACGCGGGGAGATTCGAGTGTGCCCTGCAGTTTACCGTCAGCCTGCAGCGTCCCGTCGAGCGTCGGCCACAGCTGTTTCAGCGCAGGGGCCTCTATCTGGAAGTCAAAATCAAGCGTCTCTCCCATGACGCCATTGAGTTTTACCAGGTTTTCACCGGACTGCAGCAGCAGATGTTCAACATTCAGCTCACCTGCAGCCCACTGCGCCTTGCCTGTACCGCTAATGTCGTAATCACGCAGGGTTCCAGATAACTCCTGGATTTCCAGGGATAAGCGGGGCTTGCTGTCGATCAACTCCCCCTTTAGAGCAACTTTGCCGGAGAGCTCTCCGGCATACTCCGGCCACTGCTGCTGCGGTTCTATCTTCTCTGCGGCAATCTGCAGATCCCATGCAAGGTTGTCACTCCAGTTGATTTTTCCCTCTGCTGTCAGCCTGCCGTTGAGTAGCTCCAGGCTCAGTGGAGCGAGTTGCAATCCCTGTTGGTCGCCGTTGGCGGTCAGGGCGATTTGTGCATCCGGGATGGATGGGCCTGTGACAGGCGCCTCGATACTCACTTGATAGGCATGCGTCGTTCCGCTAAGCGAGAACTCGCCCCGCGGACTTCGGTAATCAGCAGTGCTGCCGGGTTGATTGATGATTGGCCAGGAGAGATCCTGCCACTTTCCCTGCAGATCGATCTGTAGAGGCTGCTCCGGACTCTTCCCCGGCATGATCCTGCCCCTGGTCGAGAGAGAGACAGGAGAAGTGATGCTGTGATCAAACGTCAGCGTATCGAGATCTCCGTGCAGAGTGCCTTCACCCTTGAGCAGGCCTGTTTCCTCAAGGTTGCCCTCCCAGTTCATGGAGAAATCGAGCGGGTAGGGTGCAAGCAGTGAAATCTCTCCTTTGAGTGTGACCTGGTTGATTGGTTCTGCAGAGATGCTCAGAGACTCCACTATGATCTGGTTGTCACGCGTGTGAACCCTGAGTTCAACAGAGTCAATGCGATGCGTTTCACCCTCAAGAGTCACCTCGGTATTGGTGATCCTGACACTGTCGAGATCAATGGCCATCGGCAGTTGCGGGATTTGTACGGCTTCACTGCTGCTCTCAGTTTCACCGATGTCGAGGATAAGTGCATCAACGGTGAGATCAACAATGTGGATCTTGCGCTTCAACAGGGCGGCTGGCTGCCACTGCAGATGCGCCTTTTTCACGGAACCCCGGTGTGGTGGGGCGGCAAACTGAATGCCGCTCAGTGTCAGGTAATCAAGCAGGGTTCCCTCGATCTGCTGTATCGACACATCCATTGGCAGCAGATGCAGCGTACTGTTGATCAGCCAGCGGCTGCCTCTCTCCGTCGATGCAGTGATCCATAGCGACACGGGTATCAATAGCACGATCAACAACAGCAGCAGCCAAACCCGCTTGATGCGTCGCATAAACCATCGCAGCATGTTCAAAATTCCGGCCCCATTCTGAAGACGAAGCGTATATCATTTTGGTCGTCATCCAGTGGGTGCGCCAGATCGATCTTGATCGGACCGAGGGGTGAAAGCCAGCGCACGCCGAGTCCAACACCGGTTTTGACGTCGATGGAGTCGTCATTGAAAGCGTTGCCGGCATCGACAAAAGCTGCGACAGACCACCCTTTATTGAGGAAGTGTTCATACTCCAGGCTTGCCACCGCCAGGTGCTTTCCGCCGGTGACGTCGCCAAACGAATTTTCCGGACCTAAATCCTGGTAGCCATAACCGCGTATGCTGTTGTCTCCGCCGGTGAAGAAACGGTCGGATGCAGCCATGTTGTTGATGCTGTCAACAATTGTGGCGCCGAGATCCAGGCGGCTGATGATGCGCCCTTTATCCCACGGAGAGTTGATCCATTTTCCTCTGGCGATTGCCTGAAAAAATGGTGACCCCTCTGAAAAGTCATGTGCGGCGCCTCTGAGTTCCAGGTGAAGCTTGTCGCCCTTGAGGATGCGATGCGTACCGTCTTTGCGGGTGCGCGTCCAGCTGATCCCGAGGATTAGCGGCATGGCTCTGCCATGCTCCTCCGCGACATCATACTCCTCATGCTTGAGCGTCAGGTAGCGCGTCTCCAGCCAGTCACGAGGGCGGATTTTAGTCATGCGCACCCCTAGCCTGCCGGTGTTGCGATTGCTGGTATCGGTATCGACTGTTTCGATCTGCGCCATAAAACTGAACCACTCTTTGGTCGGATTTTCGAGCGGAATAGAGTAGAGGAACTCCAGACTGACGCCGAGAAGCGCCTCATACCTGATCCTGCTTTTAAAGCGGTGTCCGTGGCTGTTGACATAGCGGTCCTCAAGGCTTGAACTGACCCGGGGTCCCCCGTCCGTGGTGACGCCAACGCCAAAGCCTATGACGTACTTTTTGGCTGGTGTGAGGATGACATCGAGATCGACGCTGCGCTGCTGCGCGTTATGATGCTCCCTGATGACGGCGGAGTCAAAATAGCCGCTGTCATTGAGTGCCTGCTGGAATTCATACACCTTTTCACTGGAGTAGAGCTCTCCCGTTGTAATGGTGACCAGGCGATTCAGCAGATGTTGCTGAAGAAAATCGCTGTTGATGCTGACATTGCCAAAACGATAACGCGATCCACTGACCATCGTCAGTTCGATGTCGGCGCTGTGATTCTCCGGGTCGACCAGCAGTTGATGCCGGGATAATTCGGCATCAAAATACCCGCGCTCCAGCGCCAGGTTTTGCAGTTCATTTTTGGTCTCTGTGTAGTTACCGTGGTTGAGGACCTCTCCCTTGACGACGGGCAGATCTTTAAGGAGCTTTTCGAAGTGAGGGTCTTTGGCCGCATCCTGCTCAAAATCGATGTGGATCAGTTCGATGCGTACAGGCTTTCCAGGTGTGATGTCGAAACTGATGCTCCAACACTCTTTGCCATGCTGGAGTTCTCCGGAGTTGATGCTTGCATCGTAGTAACCCAATGCCTGCAGCGCCTGGGTAATTTCTCCGGCGGCATCCTCCCTGGCTGCCTGCAGCCGCCACTGCGGCGCCTGGCAGTCGCGATCAGAGAGGGTCAGATGCTGGCGAATGTTCTCCTCGAGCGGTTCATCTACTCCATTGATGGTAATCTTGTCATCACTGACAGCAAGTTTGCTGATGATGGAGAGAGAGAGGAGGATCAGGAGGGCCCCAAGCCAGTATGTTGTTGAATTCTTCATTTGTTACGGGCTTGATCAATAGGATATGTGTAATGATGTGATGAAATCAAACAGTAATATTGATGTTATTCAATTATTACCACAATAATATTGAAGTAAGTTCGTAATATTATGGATTCTCAAGCGCATTTTATCACAATTTTCAATAGAAAACAGTGTGCTAAGCAACCTCCTGGCAATTCTCAATACATATTAAAAAGCGTCAACATTTTAAAAGATTTGTACCACGAAG
>JAQYVP010000049.1 GCA_030145485.1 Chromatiales bacterium | reverse complement strand
AAGGAAACAGCCTGCATGGATTCCTGGGGCACAATATATACCTTGTCTCTCTCTTAGGGTTTGCAGTTTACCTGGGCATCATCTTATTGGTGAGGACGTTTCGACAAAATCAGAACCCATCTCATCTCACTTACGCATCGGCGCCTGCAACCGTCAAGGTGGAAATCGCCAGTCTGGTGGCATATAATTTTTTGATCGGTTATCTGTTGGCGGAAGAGCCTGCATATCACCCCGGGCATTCGATCATTTTTGCCCTGGCGATGGCAATTCATCTAGCCGGTGTCGATTGGCTAATGCGTAATCATTTTACGAATCTATACGATCAAACAGCCAGATTTACTTTTGCCGCGGCTATCTTCGCCGGCTGGATCACCGGGGTTTTGCTGAAGATTTCGGACGCAACTCTTGCCTTGTGGTACGCACTCATTGCCGGGGGAATCATTGTCATTGCGACCGTCTACGAAATTCCAAAGATCCGATCACCCAGGGAATACGGTTTTTTTTGTGTCGGTGCGGGCGTATTTTCCGCATTAGTACTCGCAGCGAAATACTTTGGATAATAGCCGTCCCGATCTATTTCTCATCCAGGAGTCTGTCCGGGAATATCTGACTTCTTTTGGTTTCAGTGGCCTGTTTGACAATATCGATAATGCGCTGCGGATAATTAGGCGGAAAAGTCCAGTAGCGCAGGTTATCGCTCTGTACGGACTCAATAAGTCCTCGCTCGCCAGGGGTTTTGTGAAACAGAAACTGGGTCAGGACGTCACTACTGATCCAGGGGTGGGTGAACCAGTAGTCGTGTGATCTGGAACTCATGCCGCTGACAGTTTCGGCGCTGACCTCGATGATGTTAAGTCCGGATCCCATGGAAGCATTCTGGATCCATCTGTTTTTTTCCTCACTAAGGTCCCCGGTATCGGGGCTTCCTGCACGCGAAACATTTGTACGCCATGCAGCCAGAGATAGAACACTGTCCCGCATGTTGATGGTTAGCGTCGTACTGCGTGGCATATCGATGTAATTTTGAAGATGTTTTGTAAAAGTATCCACTCCGATGTCTGCTGCCGCGAAATAAATCTCTCCGAGCCGCATCGCTTCTCTTTTCTCTTTTTTGGTGTTTCTGCCGATAATATCCAACGCAGGGCTGGCAATCTGGACACCGGCGCTGTAGGTGAGAATATTGATATTTTCGGCATGCGTGTGCTCAGCCAGCAAGCTGAGCAGTTGTGCAAAAGCCGGAGCCGATTTGAGCGCATGACGGGTATCTGTGCCATAGGCGAAAAGATTTTCAGCTGATGGCCACAAGAAGACCAGGACAATGGAGTTCTGTCCGGTGAAATGGTGGTACTGGGCTGCCTGAGCGCTGGCGCGGTAAACGGCGGTATTGGCGCCATGCACATAGATTGTGATGTCTTTATCAATACTCCGGTCGAGAGCACTGTTAACCATATCCGCCATAGCTCGAGTATTTACAGGTTGAGGTACTTTGCCACCTTTGAGTGGATATTGCGCCAGCTCCTCGAGCTTATCCAGTCTCAAGGCTGGTCGCCTGCCTTTTTCCGCTGTGGTCGACAAGTTGAAAAGGGTTTCCCATGCTGTCCCAGCTTTACCTATGCGCATGTGCACGATACCCATGCGCAGCTTGTTGCCGGGGAAAATGGTGTAGATTCGATCTTCTGTTTCACCCGCAGGTATGCGGTTGGTGGCAAACAGTATCCGGATCTCGTTGTCCTTCTCCAGGTTGGGGTTGATATCAAACGGATTGATATCACCGCTACTGATCACCGCCGGAGTGGGCATTAGATAGATGGTGGGTTGATAGCCAATCGCGAGTATCGCTATTGCCAGTAATAGCAATACGACTAATCCAATCAGAAATTTTCGCATCGAAGTCTGAAGAATCCCGTTAGATTTACTGTAGTGCGCGTTTGTCTCTCTCATTACTCAAATGCAGGGGGTTTTTTTGCCCATGGATATCCCTCTTTAGCCTGTCGATAGCCCAAATTAAACAGCTTCCGCATATAGACAGGATCAAACGGCTCACTGGATTCGACATCAAAATCACCAGGGATCGATGCAAGGTTAAAATCGACACCATCCATACCATGCAACTTACTGGCTGCATGGATGCGGTAGATATCACCAACACCCTGGTTTTTGATGAGAAGAGTGATTGATTTTCCTGCTATGTGCCTGATTTTTTGATTTGTCGCCTCCCAATGCGGATCAAATGAAGATTTACGGATCAAAAAGAGCCGTGGCGCGCCTTTGATATCGAAATCTCGCGCCACGACGTTCTATTTAACATTGAACGGGGTAACAAATATCTGCGAAATAATTCCTCCATCCACATGCATTTCATCGTAGAGATTTCCGTTGGCCTCGACTTCGATGATGACTGGCGGAAAAGCGCCAGGTACGGAAGCAGAAGCCAGCATCACTTTATGAATTAATTCAAGCGCCCCAGGCGCTCCACTATTCGCAATAGCGCCAATATTCCATATCACTGGTCGCCCGGCATCGAGATTTGTGGTTGCAATCCACAATCTCCGCCCCTTGCGAAACTCTACCGCTATTGTCTCCATCATGCTCTGATCGACGTATCTGGCAATCACTTTTTCGAGTGGCTCGGTATCAAAGACCGAATGGCCGGTCAGAATACTCAGTAGATTGCGCCTGACCACAAGATCACTGGTCGAATAAGTTGTAAAAACCCCCCTGAGCCGCTCGTCATAGGCGGGTCCCAGGAATGCAAATGGCGCAGCCAGGGCACCGGTGCTGACGCCCGAAACCATAGTGAATTCAGGACGCGTTCCGGCATCCGACCATCCTACAAGCAATCCAGCCGCAAAAGCGCCATTTGCCCCTCCGCCGGATATGGCCAGGTAGTTGTGCTTCCGCCCCATAATCCCGGGGTACTCTTTCATCAGATCATGGCGAGATCGTCTCGTCCAGCTTTGAAGATACGCTGGATCTTTGTCCCCCCAGATTCTTGCTTGTGGAATAGCGGGAATTTGAACTGCGCTCGCCAATCCCTCATTTGGCACCGGATTGCGTTTCTGAATGACAGCACAACTCGTCAGTGAAAATAGCATGGAGAGTGATACAATCAACGACACTCTATTTATTGTGATCATCTCTTTTATCTCCTGAACAGATCAATCTTTCAACATCGGTAACTTCTCAATAATCCCGTGCAGAAAGCAGGTTCGGGAGTCTGCTTTTCAGGGCTGTATAAAACAGGGATGTTTTATCAGAGCTTATGACATACATGGATGTATTAATGTCGCCAGAGGCAGGATGCCGGAAGCGACCATGGACGTATTCACGCGTCCCTGAAAGGCTGATCCCGACCCTGCGCAGACTCGAACAATGCACGGACTTTTTGAGAAGTTACCAACATCGGAGATAATTACATGAATTCGATGCAATACCTATACTTGTTTCTCTCCCTATTCTGTGTCTTTGGTGGATAACATTCATCCCGTGCTAGCGCTGTAGATAGGGCTGAATTAGAATACAACTTCATAACAAACATCTCTATGGAAGAACCATGGAATTCGAAAACAACATTTTGCAATTAGGTGCTTTTTTCACGGTGACGATTGGAATCATCGTGCTGTTCGTCGGCAAGCGGTTAAACGATGCCGTCGGTTTCCTGCGCGAGTTCAGCATCCCGGAACCCGTCACCGGCGGCTTGATTTTTTCACTGCTGATCGCGCTCCTGTACGCCCTCTCCGGTGTCGAAATCGAGTTCGATCTCCAGGCTCGCGACATCCTGCTGGTCTACTTCTTCACCACCATCGGCATCAATTCCAGCCTGCGGGACCTGATCGAGGGCGGCAAACCGCTGGTGATTCTGCTCACGATCACCATCGCCTATATGATTTTGCAGAACCTGACGGGCATCACCATAGCCTCTCTATTCGGACTGCAGTCACAGGTCGGCATGCTGGGCGGCAGTGTTTCACTCATCGGCGGTCATGGAACGGCGATCGCATGGGCGCCGCGCATCGCGGAGGAGTACGGCATCAGCAACGCCATGGAGATCGGTATTGCCTGCGCCACCTTTGGTCTGATCCTGGCAAGCCTCATGGGCGGCCCAATCGCAAAATTCCTGATCGCCAGGCATGACCTGAAACCGCTGAAGGTCGAAGCTGTTGACGTCGGCGTCTCGAACGAGAGCAAAAAAGTGGGTGTCGGGCACCTCGATTTTCTGGACGCTGTACTTGCGATTCACGTAAGCGTCATATTCGGTTATCTGCTCAACGAAGGCCTGGAAGAGCTTGGACTCAAACTACCGCTGTTTGTCACCTGCCTGTTCGCCGCCATCATCATTACCAATGTGGTTCCAAAGTCGCTTCCACGTCTCACCGGAACCGAGTGGCCGACCCGCAAGCCCGCCATCGCTTTGATTGCAGATATCTCGCTGGGAACGTTCCTCGCAATGTCACTCATGAGTATGCAGCTTTGGACCCTGGTGGATCTCGCAGGCCCTATCTTTACCATCCTCCTCGCGCAGTTCCTGATAGCGATCCTGGTGACCCTTTTCATCGTATTTCCGCTTATGGGGCGAAATTACGATGCAGCCGTCGTGTCAGCAGGATTCGGCGGCATTTCGTTGGGCTCCACTCCCACGGCCATGGCGAACATGTCCGCAGTGGCGAAGCGCTATGGCGCCTCGCACCTGGCGTTCGTTATCGTGCCTCTGGTGTGTGCATTCTTCATCGACCTGGTCAATGCCGTGTTGATACCGTTTTTTCTCGCAAATTTCTGACATCTCTACCAGCAATTCTAAATGTAGAAAGATACTCACCACGAAGGACACGAAGAGCACGAAGTTTTATTGTATCCAGTTGATTCTTTGTGCTCTTCGTGTGCTTCGTGGTAAAAGTCTTTTGAAATGTTGGCGCTCTATTGGTG
>JAQYVP010000048.1 GCA_030145485.1 Chromatiales bacterium | reverse complement strand
GGATGGTTGATAATTCGTTCATGCGGGGATTATACCTGCCATTGATTGCAGCAGGCGGAATAAAAATGGCGTAAATATTTATCCACGGATGAACACAGATAAACACCGATATTGGTAACTTCTCAAAAAGCCCGTGCATTGTTCGAGTCTGCACGGGATTATTGAGAAGTTACAGATATTGCTATATCTATTAGTCAGCTAACCTCTCAATAGCCCATTACTTAATCTGTGTTTATCTGTGTTCATCTGTGGCAAAAAAAAGCCGCACCTCCCGGCATACGGGAGGTGCGGCTCGACTGCGGTAAATTACTTGCAGTTCTTGGCAGCTGGTGAAGCCGCTTTAGGCGCTGCTGCCGAAGGTCTGGCGGGAGCTGCACTGCGGGGACCGTAACCAGATGGACGACCGTAGCCAGATGGACGACCATAACGACCGCCGTAGTTGCGGTTGCTCCTGCGATTCCTGTTGTCCCAACGGTTGCTGTTATCCCAACGGTTGGTGTTATCCCAACGGTTGTAGCTGTCACCAGAACCTGAACCGGAGCCATCACCTTCCCAATCGGTGTCGGCATCGGCATCCATGTTCATGCTGAAGCCGCCGCGACCACGGCCAGTGCCACGACCACGTCCGGAGGTATCACCACGACCGTAGCCGCGGTTGGACATGTCATTTCTCCAGTCGTTGTTCCAATCATTATTCCAGTCGTTGTTCCAGTCATTGTTGCTGTCATTGTCCCAGGGCATATCCCAGTCAGCGGAAACAGCCGATGAAGCCAGAAGTACTGTCGCTGCAGCAATTTTCAAAATATTTTTCATAAGTCAATCTCTAAAGTAAATGGTAAATGTTGCGCAAGCGGTTAGCCTGCATAAGGGAAGACCCACAAGTAGTGATTACTTATGAATATTAACCTCCTATATCGATGCAGAAACACTTCAATCTCTGTTGATCCTGGATTGATAAATCTCATACACCGCTAGCGAACTAAATGTAACCGATTATTGAGCAATGGTCTATCAAAAAGTTTGCAGTTAGTAGTATGCAGTTGAAAGAACCCTAATCGAGTACAGCAATTCTCAATGTAGAAAGAGACTCACCACGAAGTGCACGAAGATATTTTTCTATCCAGTTGATTCTTCGTGGCCTTCGTGTGCTTCGTGGTAAAAGTCTTTTAAAATGTCGATACTCTACTTGGCACATTGAGAATTGCTGAATCGAGTCATTGCCATGTGTAGCTTTTTTACTGCAAACTGCAAACTGCATACTGACGACCGCCAACCTTGCTTTAAAAATCTTCATCCTCGAAGCTGCCATCCCTGATATCGAACTCTCTTTTTTGCAGCCAGGAGTCACGTTCGAAAGCATAGGGATCAAGCGCCGCCTGGTCAATGATATCTGTAACGCCCTGTAGATCGCTGCGCATATTCACAGCGCGAAGCACAAACAGACCAACGACGACACCAACCTCCGGCGCATAGAGCACGGGATCTACCGCATAATCGCCTACCAGCCCTGCAGCATCACGAACCGATGAGGGACCGAGCAGTGGCACCACCAGATAAGGACCGGATGGCATACCCCACTTACCAAACGTCTGGCCAAAATCTTCATAATGCTTCTCCAGTTTCATCAGCGTAGCGACATCAAACAGTCCACCCAGCCCCATGGTGGTGTTGACCACAATACGACCGCTATCGGAGAGCGCATGTTTGAATTTTCCCTGCAGCAGGTTGTTGATTGCGATACCAACATCATTGAGGTTGCTGAAAAAATTACTCACCCCCAGTTTGAGCGGTGCTGGAATCACACCTTCACTCTGTCTGGACAGCGGCTTGAAAAAAACACGGTCGACGCCACGGTTAAAACGGAAGATTTTTCTGTTGACCTTTTCCCAGGGATCAGCGCTTGAGCGGAAGTTATGATCGATCTCATCCGCTGCATGCAGCGTATTCAATGGAAGCAATAGCAAAAACAGGAAAAGTGATACTCTTCTCATAAATATCAAACAGCTATTGCCCTTATTTTTATATACATGAACTAGCGAGATCAGGTTTCAGACTGACGTCATGCTATCCCTTTCCATAGTGTCGATCAAGCCGATCTGCTATTCTGCGTTTTATGATTACATATAACCCGGTGATTGCCGGTCGTTTCCGCGGTTTTCTACCGGTGGTAATAGATGTCGAAACAGGCGGCTTCAATGCTGAGCAGGATGCTCTGCTCGAAATTGCTGCCGTCATCCTGCGAATCAACAGCGATGGTTTGCTGGAACGTGCTGAGACACTCCATTGTCACGTGCTGCCTTTCAAGGGAGCCAACCTGGACCCCAAAGCGCTGGAGTTCAATGGCATCGATCCGGACAATCCATTGCGTGGCGCCTTGAGTGAAAAAGAGGCCCTGCAGCACTGCTTTTTACCGATTCGTCACGCCATCAAGGCGAGTGGCTGCAAACGCGCGATTCTGGTGGGGCACAATGCGACTTTTGACCTGGCGTTTATCAATGCAGCTGCGAAACGCTGCTACAACAAACGCAATCCCTTTCACCCCTTCTCTACATTCGACACTGTCAGCCTGGCAGGTTTGGCATATGGCCAGACGGTACTGGCCAAAGCCGCGGTTGCAGCCGGCATGGAATGGGATCATCGCGAGGCGCACTCCGCGATCTATGATGCAGAGGGTACGGCAGAGCTCTTCTGCCGCATCATCAACCGCTGGAAAGCCAGTGTCGGATTCGAACTACCGGAGTTAAAACCGTAAGCGTAGAGCCTCTTGCAAAATTCTCAAATTCGTCATTCCGGCGCAGGCCGGAATCCATGGGATCAACCACTTACGGATTAAAACAGATGGATTCCGGCTAAAAACATGCCGGAATGACGGCGTTTTACAAGCACCTCAGCAGACGGCCACTTATTGCGCCTGGCTAACTTAAAACCTAAAACTTAAAACCTAACTCCCGCCCTCTGCAGCGCTGTCCCGGTAGGCGTAACGCATGGAGCGATAGCGCTGCTTGACTGCCTGCGCCAATTGATACACTGCCATAGCATAGCGGTTGCTGTGGTTGTAACGGGTGATTACATAAAAGTTATGCTTGCCAAGCCATAACTCGTCACCTGAATAGGTGCTGAAGCGCAACAGACTGACGTTGCTGCTACTGACAGGAGCGGAAGCCCGTACACCAGCACGTTTGAGACTTCCCAGCGAGTGGCTGCTGTCAAACCCTGACTCCATGGTTTTATATCTGTCGCCTGAATGTGTCGCGCGTACGGCCACTCCCTCTCCCCTGCGCCAGCCGTAACTCTTGAAATAGTTGGCAACACTGCCAATAGCGTCGCTTGGATCCCACAAATTGCGCCTGCCATCTCCATTGAAGTCAACTGCATATTTACGAAAACTGCTGGGCATAAACTGACCCAGTCCCATGGCGCCGGCATAGGATCCGCGTTTGCTGCGTGGATCGAAACGCTCCTCTCTGGACATGAGCAGATACTGCTCCAGCTCATCGGTGAAATATTTGGAACGACGCGGATAGTCGAATGCGATGGTTGCGATTGAATCGAAAACCGGAGAGCGACCGACATTGCCGCCATAGAGGGTTTCGACACCGATGATGGCAACGATATACTCCGCCGGAACACCATACTTCTGCTCGGCGCGTTGCAGTGCATGACGGTTTCTGGCCCAGAAAGCAGCCCCCTTGGCGATACGACCTTCGTTGAGAAATTTCTTGCGGTAACGGCTCCATGCGCCTCGTGAGACCGGCCCTTTTACACCGGTATAGCGATTCATGATGCGCAGTACGCCCTCCCTGCGATCAGCCTGTGAAAAAAGCCCGTACAGATAGCTGCGCTCAAAACCATATTGCCGCTCCATCTTGCGTATGAACTTTTTGGTCGACTGATAACCGGCATAGTCACCCGTCAGGCGGGAGGCATGGTAATTGCCAACCGCTTTTACGCTGCTATAATTTCCTGGCAGCATACTGCTTGCACTGTCGTCACGCGCCTCTTTTTTGGTTGCTGATGAGCATGCGCCGAGGGTCAAGACAGTCGATAGTAGTAATGTGACTAATTTTGTATTCATCATTTCTCTTGGTAAGTAGGTATGTATTAAGTTTTAGGTTTTAAGTTTTAGGTTGGTTCTGTACAGATTCAAACGATGCCGAGATTTTCAAAAAGTGGATATTTTTCCCAGGCGCGACGGCGTTTTCTACGCAGCAGTCTATCAATCAGGTAGATTAACATGACTGCGGCTATCGCGGCGGCGTAGTTGAGGTACTCACGCCTGCGTTGCTGTTCGCGGCTCAGGGGCAGCAGTGTGCGTGCATAATCTCCTCTTCCACGCAGTTTTAGCAAACCCGGTTCTTCGAATGACCACTCCATGATGTTCTCGATCAACTGCATGCTGTTGAGATAGCGACTGCCTGTCGCCCTGGTTGCCAGCTCGATCACCGAGTCCGCCAGAAAGATATCCGATCCGATGAGTATGATTCTGCCATCCGCAGTTGATCGCTCGAGGATATCGATCGCGAGTTGCGGTTCATCCTCCTGCGCATCGAATAATGGCGACCTCTTTCCCTGAAAAAAAGAGTCAAATTTTCCCTGAATGATTGCCGCCAGCAAATACGATTGCTTTTCCTGATCATCGCCACTGAAAAAGCCGCTCTGCGGGTAGCGCTCAAAATCAGGCTGGATCCGCCCCTGCTCTTCGAGCCAGCTGTGCGCAGAACTTCGCAACAGCGGAATCACATCACGATCTCGCGCCTCGATTGTGATTGGCGCTGCCCAGTTGAGTGTTACCTGGTTCAGTGAGGCGGTAATGCCAGTTTTGTTCTCCATCCCCTGCTTGCGGATATCCGGGAAAAAAGGGTAGGCAAGATTTTGCGTCTCATCAATAACCGCATCACCACTTTTGCGTTGCACAGGTATTGGAAAAGCTGAATTCTGCGCATCCATGACGATAGCCTCGCGCAGTGATATGCCATGATGCGCCAGCCACAGCTCCAGGCCAGTTGCATGTTTCCCGGCAGCAATAGCGTCACCTCCCAGACTGATTTTCCATGGAGAGGCGGCAATGATCACAGAACCTCCTTGCAGCAGATATTGATCGATCGCAAACAGCTGCTTTTCATGCAGTGTTTCAGGAGCAATCAACAACAGCAGGTCACTGCCTGCGGGAATCTTGCCACTGCTCAAGTCATCCTTGCGGATGATGACACTCTCACGCAAATGCTTTTCGATCTGAAAATAGCTCGCTTGTCGCTTGCGTTTGAAGCCGAAGATGGTAGCCGGGGCAGCCGGCATCGCCACTGTAATGGTTCTGAGCACACCAGGAGCAAAGTGCCGCAACCCGGCTTCAAGCGACGCCTGCAGGTGCTCTTTTTTGAGATCTTGAGGCACGGGAATAGGAACCCACTGGCCGTCACTTTCAAGCACCATGTAAAAGAAGAATGGATCCGGCTTGACAACGCCCAGCACCATCGGACGAAATCCGTAACTGCTGCGTATCTGCTTTGCGACTGCGCCATCATTGGCCTGCGGGTCGCTGATGCTGACTGTGAACCTGCCGTCAGAACCCTGCTCGAATAGATCGAGAATAGCGTCGAGATCCTGTTTCAACTGTTGCAACCCGACTGGCAGCTTGTGTTTCGTGGAGATAAAACCGCGAAAGGTGACAGGCTTGCCGATGGAATCAAACAGCGCTTTGCCGCTGCGTTGCTCAAGCATGACTCTCCTGATCGCCCGGGTGATGTCATATTCCGGATTGCGCAGACGGATATCGAGATCCGTTTCAGAGCGCATTTTGACATCGATCAGGTCATTGTAATCCAGTGTTCTGAATTGATCTCCATATCGAATCAGCAGATTGAAATAGGAGTTCACCAGAGAGGATTGATACTTGTCTGCAACCTGGAAGGCGACCGGTTCAATGCCATATTTCTGTCCCGCCTCCTGCTCCAGTTCAGGCTCTTCGAGAGGATCGATAATCTCAACCTTGACCATGCCGCCACCGGCGACCTCATATTCGCGCACCAAATCACGCAGTTGCGGCACCAGCGGTGTTAACAGCGGGTGGGTTCTGGCGCTGAAATATCCCCGGATCAGCAAAGGCTGCTGCAGTTGTTGCAGATTAGCGCGTGTCGTTTCTGAAATTGTGAAACGTTTCCCCTGCGTCAGATCGATACGCAATACGCTGCTCTTAGTCAGCAGGACATTGCACATCAACAGCGCATTGATGAAGACAAAGGTTGCCATTTGCTGACGCCGGTAGCGCGAACCCGGTGCACCACCTGCCAGACGCTGTTTCTCTACGCTGAGATAATTCAGCAGCAGAAATATAAGAGTGATTGTGAGGTAGTAGAAAAGATCACGAAAATCAATGACACCGCCTGTAATCGACAAAAAATGCGAGCCGCTACCGAGCTGCGCCATGATCTCGCTCAACTGCTGTCCGAAAAATGCTGTCAGGGCATCAGAGCCGATAACATAGAGCACCCCACAAAAAACAATGGTTCCAATCAAGCTGACAATCTGATTGTCTGTTGTGGATGAGAGGTAGAGTCCAATCGCCGCATAGGATGCAGCAAGGAACAGTGTTGCGATATATCCCCCGATAACCGGCCCCCAGTCGAGTGGTCCGCTCAACGCAACAGTCAATGCCAGTGGCAGTGTCAATAGCAGCGCCAGCAGAACCAGAGCGATCACGGCAGCAAATTTTCCTGCCACCAGACGCCATACGGGGGTCGAGGATGTCAGCAGCATCTCCAGGTTCCCACTGCGGCGTTCATCCGACCACATGCGCATGGTCACAGCGGCAACCAGAAAGATCATCAGCAGCGGCATCCACTCAAACAGGGGACGCATATCAGCAAGATTGCGGGCAAAGAATGTCTCGACCCAGAAGAACGTAAACAGCGAAATAGTCAGAAACAGTGCAATAAAGAGATAGGCGGACAGAGAGGAGAAAAGCGCACCAAACTCATGTTTTGATGATTGTGTAAAACTCGCCACCAGCAGTCAGCTCGCACGCCGAAACAGTGATTCCAGGCGATTGTTCTGCAAGCAGATCTCGCTTACTTCGATGCCATTCTCCACAAGGGTCTTTACAATCATCCGCGCAGCTTCATCCTCCCTCCCCGGACCGATGCTGATCTCATAGCGCTGCGGGGTGATGTTGTCGACACTGCCAACCGGCAAGGTATTGTTAAGCAGTGTGATAATGTCGTCGGCTCTTCCCTGCGCCTTCAACACAAGCTGACCACTGCTGTGGAGAACGTCCAGCGGAGAGTCGATTGCCAACTGTCCGCCCTGCATAATCAGCACCCGATCACAAACCGCTTCCACCTCCTGCAGAATATGGGTCGAGAGAATCACGGTTGACCAGGATGCCGCCTGGCGGATCAACAGTCGCATCAATTCGATTTGCCCGGGATCCAGACCATTGGTCGGTTCATCAAGAATCAGTACCTTAGGCCGGTTAAGGATCGCCCGGGCCACGCCTACACGCTGTCGCATTCCACGTGACAGGGTCGAGATACGGCGATTTGCAAGCTGTCGTATGTCAGTAGCATCCATTGCAGCAGCGATCTGTGACATTTTTTCCTTGCTTGCGACACCCTTGAGGTCAGCCATCCAGCCAAGATAGTCGATGACACTCATTGCTGTATAGAGTGGGCAGTTTTCAGGAAGATAGCCGATCAGCTTCTGGACTTCATAGCGGTGATCACCGATCTCCATGTCGTCAATCACAATAGTGCCGGCGGATGGCTGCAGAAAACCGGTCAGCATCTTCATGACAGTCGTTTTCCCAGCGCCATTGTGACCCAACAAGCCGACAACTTCACCTTTTCCTACCTCGAAAGAGACGTTGTCGACAGCCTGAAAAGCAGCGTAATTACGACACAGGGAGGTGACTTTGATCATTAGGAAATAGTAACATACTCACATCGCAGAACCGGTCGGGTAGACGGCTTTCCCGCCGGCACCACAATTCTTGCACCACACAGTCATTGTCAGCAATTCCCTCACTGAGGGATTTTCACCGTATCCAGGATGACAGCAGCCTGCCGAAGATGCTCTTATAGACTTCGATATCGAACTCGATGATCAAATCACCCTGCTCCACCATCTCGCCCTCATCCAGACAGACACGCTTCACTTTACCATCGAAAGGAGCCGTGATGGTTGACTCCATCTTCATCGCCTCGATAACAAACAGGGCGTCATTTTGCTTGACCTCCTGTCCCGCTTCCACCAGCACAGCGGAGAGTCTGCCCAACAGGGGCGCGCCGATTTCATTCTCCTCGACCGCCTTGGGATTGACGGTTACAGTTGATTGTACAGATTCATCACGTACCTGAATGCTGCGTGTCTGGCCATTGAGATCGAATGTTACTGTGCAGAGTCCGTTCTCATCGACCTGCGAACGATAGATCAGGCGGATGATAATGATCTTGCCCTGCCCCAGTTCGACCAGTACCTCTTCATTCTGCTTTAAACCGTAGAAAAAGGCCGAAGTCGGCAGGTTTCTGACAGCTCCGAAAGCCTTCTTGTGCTCATGATAATCCTGAAAAACATCGGGATACATTTTGTAGGAGAGAAAATCCAGAAAAGTTTTCTGTTCCCCGAACTCCTCCAGGAATGCTGCAAATTCCGTATCAAAATCGACGGGTTCCAGGTAGTCATTCGGTCGTTTGGTAAATGGCTCCTCACCTTTCAACACCAGTTTGCTGAGCTCTTCAGGGAAACCGCCTTCAACCTGGCCCAGACTCCCTCTGAACAGGTCGATCACCGAGTCAGGAAATGCCAGCGACTCACCCTGTCGCATGACATCCGCTTCGCTGAGCCCGTTGGTTGTCATGAACAGCGCCATATCACCAACCACCTTCGATGAAGGTGTTACCTTGACGATATCGCCGAACATCCTGTTGACCACGGCGTAGTTTTTCTTGATCTCCTCGAATTTGTGCTCTAAGCCAAGTGCGATTGCCTGGGGGCGCAGGTTGGAGTACTGACCGCCGGGAATCTCATGATCATAAACATCCGAGGTGCCTGCCTTGAGATCAGTTTCAAACGGGTAGTACATCTCCCTGACATCTTCCCAGTAGTTGGAGTACTGGTTCAGCGAGCGCAGATCATGCTCCGCTCCACGTTCATTGCCATGCATGATGGCGATCATGGAATTGAGGTTCACCTGTGAGGTCACTCCAGACATCGAGCTCAGAGCACAGTCGACGATATCGACATCAGCCTCGATCGCCTTCAGCAGGGTGGTCGCCTGAATGGAGGAGGTGTCATGGGTGTGCAGGTGAATCGGCAGATCCACAGCCTCTTTCAACGCCGGTATCAATAGCTCGGCAGCGTAGGGTTTCAGCACGCCGGCCATATCCTTCACCGCCAGGGTATGCGCGCCGGCATCCTCGAGCTGCCTGGCGAGATCAATATAGTATTGAAGATTGTATTTGTTGGACGGGTCCTGATTGAGCACGTCACCGGTGTAGCAGATAGTACCTTCGGCAATGCCGCCTGTCTGCTCGCGCACGAAACGGATCGACTGACGCATGCCCTCGACCCAGTTCAATGAATCGAATATGCGGAACACATCGATGCCGTTCTCCCAGGATTTCTCGATGAATTTCTCAATCAAATTATCCGGGTAGGCCTTGTATCCGACGGCGTTGGAACCACGGAACAACATCTGCAAGAGGATATTGGGAATGGCTTTTCGCAGCTCCTTCAGCCGACCCCACGGAGACTCATGCAAAAAACGCATGGAGACGTCAAAGGTAGCACCGCCCCACATCTCCAGGGAAAACAGCTGCGGGTGATTCTTCGCCAGACCTTCCGCAATCGCCAGCATATCGATCGTTCGAACCCGCGTCGCCAGCAGCGATTGATGTGCATCCCGCAGCGTCGTATCTGTGTAGAGAACCTGTTTCTGCTCCTTGATCCACTCGACGAACCTGTCGGCGCCCATCTCGTCCAGCAGGTTTTTGGTCCCCTTCGGGTACTCTCCGACTTTGTCATATTCTGGAATATTCGGGGTGCGAAATGATTGTATCGGGCAAGCGTTTTTGACATCAGGATTGCCGTTGACGATGACATTGGCAAGATAGTTCAAGGTTGTGGTGCTGCGGTCAAAACTGCGGGTAATCTTGAACAGTTCAGGATGCGATTCGAGGAAGGTCACTGTCGCTTCACCCGATGCAAATGTCGGGTGCGCCAGTACATTTTCCAGGAAGGCAATATTGGTTTTAACCCCGCGAATGCGGAATTCCCGCAGGGCGCGATTGATACGCTGTATGGCTCCCTCCAGGGTTCTTCCCCTGGCTGACACCTTGACCAGCATGGAGTCGAAAAAAGGTGAGATCTTGGCGCCGGGATATGCCGCCCCGACATCGAGACGAATACCGAAGCCTCCCGCACTGCGATAGGCAATAAGGGTGCCATAATCCGGCATAAAATCATGCTTGGGGTCTTCAGTGGTAATACGGCACTGGACTGCGAAGCCATTGCAATGAATGACATCCTGCGAAGGCAAATTGATTTGTGGATCCGAGAGCTTGCGACCTGCAGCAATATAGATCTGGTTGCGGACGATATCGATACCAGTCACCTCTTCGGTGATGGTGTGTTCGACCTGAACTCTTGGATTGACCTCGATAAAATAGATCTCCTCCTGCTTGTCGACAAGAAATTCGACCGTACCGGCGTTGTAATAGCCGACGCGCTTGCAGATTTTCAAAGCGTAGTCATACAACTTGTTGCGCGTCTCCTGACTCAGGGTCACGCTGGGAGCAATTTCAATGACCTTTTGAAAGCGACGTTGCACCGAACAGTCACGCTCGAAAAGATGCACCATGTTGCCGTCCTGATCACCGAGAATCTGTACTTCGATGTGCTTGGGAGAATCGATGTACTTCTCCAGAAACACCGTATCGTCACCGAAGGCCTTGGCCGCTTCATTGCGCGCATCGTTGAATGCCCGCTCCAGCTCATTCGCCTCTCGAATGACGCGCATTCCCCGGCCACCGCCACCAGACACGGCTTTCAGCATCAGCGGATAACCGATGCGCTCCGCCTCCTCCCTGGCAACATCGAAACTGACCAGCTCCCGGTTGCTGTCCTGTATGACCGGCAGACCGGCGGCAATGGCATTCTCCTTTGCCATGATCTTGTCGCCAAGCTGCTCCATGCTCTCGGGTGAGGGACCGACAAAGATGATGGATTCCTCACGGCAGCGTTTTGCAAACTGCACATTTTCCGAAAGAAACCCATAGCCGGGATGGATAGCATCGACATCATACAGTTTCGCCACTTCGATAATCGCTTCGATGTCCAGGTAGGGCTTCAACGGCTCATCATCCGTGCCGATCTGATAAGCCTCGTCAGCCTTGTAGCGATGGGGCGAAAAACGATCCTCGTGTGTGAACACCGAAACAGTCGCTATTTTCAGCTCGGAGGCGGCGCGTAAAATACGTATTGCTATTTCACCGCGATTGGCGACGAGCAGCTTTTGAATCTCTTTAGGCATAATGCTTTCTCATGTATGCGTTAAACCGGCGGCGCGTTTCAAGTGACAATTGCAAGCTATTGTTCAGTATGCCAACTGTCTAACGCGCCATTCCTGATCAAGGAGCGGACAATGATGCCAATATTACCATTAACGCACCCTCCAATATGCAGCAATATCCACATTCCGAACAGTCCGGTTTTACAGGTTCTGACAGCATGCGATCGTAGATATTTGCTGAATCACTCGATACGCCAGTGTTTAACGCATCAGGGGGTTGCGTCGCTGGATAATCCCTGTATAATTTTGCGCTCGCTGCGATGTCATCCCATCACGGCAACCACTTCGGGCCGTTAGCTCAGTTGGTAGAGCAGTTGACTTTTAATCAATTGGTCGAGCGTTCGAATCGCTCACGGCCCACCATATA
>JAQYVP010000178.1 GCA_030145485.1 Chromatiales bacterium | reverse complement strand
ATGAGGCAGAAATTAAAGTACCAAGAAGTGCAGGATTTTTGTTTGTGGTTTTTGTTGCCGCGTCGGGCGCATAGTGAACTATGTAACCAAAGTGGCGGCGAAAACCACGGACAAAAAGACAAGCGAGATTGGTATTTTAATAAATGCCTCATCCCTTAGAGACCGACCAGCTCGGCATGAACGCCGTCAGCTTTGACACAATCGAGGATCTCTATGGCTTTGGTGGCATCGGGATCATATTCGACGATCATCAGATGCGGCTTGGCGTCATCGAGCCTTGCTGCTACCACTCCGGAAACTCCACGCACCTTGTCCGTCAGTGCTTCACGGTGATCATGATCGATGCTTTCATCGACATGGACGAGGATATCTACTAAATCAGTCATTTTGTAGTGCTCCAGAAAGGTTGCTATTGTCAGTTTACAGGTTAGAAGTATATTGCATTTTTTCCACAGAAGTCCATCGCGCCCGGAAACAGCAATTCTAAATGTAGAAAGATACTTACCACGAAGAGCACGAAGGCATTTTGTAACCAGTTGATTCTTCGTGGTCTTCGTGTGCTTCGTGGTAAAAGTCTTTTAAGATATCGGTACTCTGTTGGTACATTGAGAATTGCAGCTCGTAAGAACGCTGCTACTATTTGATGACAACCTCCGTGCCTGCCCCCACCAGTTCACACAATTCAACGATGTCATGATTGCGCATACGGATGCAGCCGTGTGACAGCGGCTCTCCCATCGGCTCACTCTGCGGGGTTCCGTGGATGTAAATATAACGCTTCAGGGTGTCGCACGCCCCGCCCCGGTTGAATCCCGACTCCTCTCCAGTCAACCACAGGATGCGCGTCAATATCCAGTCCCGCTGCGGTTGCTTCAACCCCAGCTCGTGTGAATAGATCTCACCACTGGCGCGTCTGCCGATGAACACCGTGTTCAGTGGACAATCCCTGCCAATAATCAGCCGCACCCGGTGTTTGCCACGCGGCGTACAGCCGCTGTTGAGTTGTTCACCGGGGCCATTGAGCGCCGTGGAGAGCGGATATTCACGCTCGGGCCTGTTATGATTCAGCAGTGTCAGTTGCTGCCTGCTGATGCTGATAACGATTTGCCGTTTGTCTTCTGTGGAGGTTCTAGCCATTGGATCTGCTCGAGTGCATCATAATTCCCATCGGTTGTTGCCCTGTATCCCGACACCTGCTGATGGCGATAGACAACCAGCTGATCTTCATACCACAACGGCACATAGGGCAGATCAGATAGTAACGCTTTTTGCAGCTGCCGGTAGAGCGGAATCTGCTGTTCGATCTGTTGCTGCGCCTCCGCCGATTCTATCAGCCTGTCAACCTCCTGTGAGCGATATCGCCCGCGGTTCGCGCCTGCAGGCGGGATAGAGTCGCTGTGAAAAATATAGCGGAAGGTATCAGGCGTCTTGATTCCCACCCAGGTGAGGCTGTAGAGCTGAAAATTACCGCTCTTGATATCGCCGAAGAAGGTGCCCCAGTCATAACTCTTGATATCCAGCTCGACACCAACCTCGGCGAGCTGATGCTGGATAATGGTCGCCAGTCTGAGGCGAAAAGGATCACTGGAAGTCTTGTAGGTCAGCTTCAGCGGATGCTGTAGATCATAGCCCGCCTGTGACAGCAGATCACGCGCGTGCTGCTGATCGTATGTAATCATTTGCAGCTCCCTGTCAGCCAGCAGATGTTCAGGAGGAAACAGCGCATTGGCGAGGCGTGCACGATCATGGAATACATAATGCAGTATCGCCTCACGATCGATCGCATGCGCTATGGCCTCACGAATACGGTGATCTGACAGCAGTTTATCCTCGAGGTTGAAGCCCAGGTAGGTGAAGTTGCTGCCTGCTGTGGTTGACAACGCAACTTCCGGCTGGCGGGAAAGATACTCCACCAGCGACGGAGAGAGATCATTCTGCATCAGCTGAATTTCACCACGCAGCAGTTTCAGTACGCGAATCGCCGGATCCTTGACCAGCACCAGCTCTATTTTTTGCCGGTCGCTTTTACGCTCTAGCAGGAGGCGTGTCGCATCCCTGTGAAGCAAACGGAAACGCCCGCTGCCGACAGGTTGCTGCGTGAAGTCATGGGTGGAATCAAGCAGGGCCGCAGGCAGGATACCTGTCACCAGGTAGGAGGGGAAAAAGGGATCGGGACGCTTGAGAATAAACTCCAGCGTCACCTCGTCCAGCACACGGATCTCCTCGATCACCGACAATGTCGAGCGATGTGGCGAGTGTTTTTCAGGATCTAGAATCGCTTCATAGGTCGCAGCAACATCCTGCATGCCAAGCCTGCTTCCATCATCAAACAGGGGCTGATCACGTAGTGTGAAACGATAGCGGTTTGGTTCTGGTCTGCTCCAGTGTGCAAGATCAGGGATCGCTCGCCGCTCCCGATCAAAGCGCACCAGGCCGCGATAGAGCAGATGATTGACGCGTTCGGATGCGGCATCCGTGGCATAGCGGGGATCAAAATTGACAGGCAGGCCCTGTACGCCAAAGCGGATATGGGATGGCGGCGCCGAATCACAGCCGCCCACAAGCAGCAACAAAATAAAGAAGAGCCGGTAAATCGCTGTTTCTACATTGTTAAAAATGATACTGAATGCTCTTGATACTACGGTCGGATGTGGTGAGGCACGAACCGCATCTGTCGCGATCGATGCGGTTCGCAAGCTCACCAGCATCCTACGATCTGTTGCTTGCCGTACGAGTGAAACTCAACCGATAATGTGAAAGAGGCAGGTTTCAAACAGTAATCACCAACTTGAATAAGGCATTTCACGCAGAGAGACATTGTAATAGCGAAAGTCGTCAGAGACTTCCATCCCCAGCCAGGAGGGCTTTTCAAAATCCACATCGACTGAAGGAAGTTCGATCTCTGCAACGATCAGACCTTCATTCTCCCCTGAAAAGCAATCAATCTCCCACTCATGTTCACCTGCCGGAATCAGATAGCGAACCTTCTCGATGAGTGGCTGCAGGGCGACACGATCCAGCATCTCCTGCGCTTCATCAAAGGAGATTTCATATTCGTATTCGAGACGATGAATTCCATCCGTGGAGTGCTTGATATTCAGGTAGGCCTTGTCATTCTCCGTGCGCACACGCATGGAGCGCTCGAAACCATCACACAGAAAACCCTGCCGCATATGGATCTCTTCGCTGACCGCAGCACGCCAGCTGTCATCGAGGACCAGGAATTTCAACTCTATCTCTTGCGCCATGG
>JAQYVP010000065.1 GCA_030145485.1 Chromatiales bacterium | reverse complement strand
GCTTGTCGATGGCGTGTGGTTCGTTGCCAGTACGCCGACAGGGCCATGGGCGGTAGCAGTAGAGGTGGACGAGGCGATCTATAGCATACCGCAAGAGAGCCCCAAATATAACGCCACCTATGTGCGTGTCTATGACTCGACACCGGAAAATGTCGTGGTGGGTTATACCTCGGGCTACTCCGGCAGCTATGTGGCTGCAACAGGTGTGCTGATGTTTGGTCTGGGGATCCTGGTGGGAAACAACTGGGGAGACCACCGCTACCGCCACTATCACTATCGCCCTCATTATTATGGTTACGGTTCAGGAATGCGCTATCGTTACGGACGCGGCTACTACAGGGAAGCGAGACCGGCGCTCTACGGCCCCTATGGCGGCATCTCCGGCAGGGCCAGTTACAACCCCGTCACCAGGCATTATTTCCGTGGCGGCTATGCCAGGTCACCCTATGGAAGCGCCTTCGCACGCTCTTCCCACTATCCCTACAATAACGACCGTGTGACACACACGACTATCAGAAATCCCTATGGTTCCTGGGGAAAAAGAGTCATTTCAAAAGACAGCAAATGGAAAAGAGCTGAACATCGCGCACGCCGGGGAAAGGGCAGGGATTTCAGGGTATCCAAGGGAAAGCATAACAACCTTTTTGTCGGCGACAACGGTGGCATCTACAGACATAATAACAAAGGGCTGTCCAGGCATAGCACAAAAAGTGGTTGGAAGAGCAGTCAAGCCAAACTCGATATAAAAGAACAAAAAATGCTCGAAAACCGCAAGTCAAGCACACAAAAGAATCGCAAGAAGAGAAAAGCTGCAGACAAGGCACGCAAGGATCGCAAGGGGAAAAAAGCCGCTGACAAGAATCGAAAGAAAAAGGACGCCTCAATCAAATCGAAAAAACAGCTCAAGCGTGGAGCCACCAAAACAAAGCCGGTTAAACTCAAACAAAAAAGCAAAAGCAATCCCAGAACAAAAACCTCCGTTAAGAAAAAAACGGGTAAGAACTCCTCCAACAAGAAAGCGGCTGCGCGGAAAAAGACCGGTAAGAGCTCATCCAACAAAAAATCGGCTGTGCGGAAACAGACCGGAAAGAGCACATCCAACAAAAAACCAGCTGCACGAAAACAGACTGGAAAGAGCTCGTCCAACAAGAAACCGGCTACGCGAAAACAAGCCGGCAAGAGATCATCCAACAAAAAACCGGCCGTGCGGAAAAAGACCGGCAAGAGCTCGTCCAACAAAAAACCGACTGCACGGAAGCAAACAAAGAAAAAGAAGAAGAAGAAGTGTCAAAAAAACGATACCGACTGCAGGAAAAAATAGCTTTGATCACAAACAACTGCCAGGAAACTGCATATAACAGATTCAGCTGCTGATTTTCCGGAGAGCATCACATCATGGATCATGAAACCATTCAAGCCATCGCACTGATGCTCGGAGCCTCGTGGGCATCAGGAATCAATCTCTATGCAGCAATACTGGTGCTCGGAATACTTGGTAATACCGGCTATGCAGAACTCCCGCAGGGGATGGCGCTGGTGGAGGATCCACTGGTGATCGGCATTGCCGGCATCATGTATTTCATCGAGTTTTTTGCCGATAAAACACCCGGAGTCGATTCGGGTTGGGATGCCATTCACACCTTCATTCGCATTCCGGCCGGGGCGATGATGGCTGCTGGCGCTGCCAGCGGCATGGAGGTCAACCAGGCCGTCACACTCGCTGCTGCACTGCTTGGCGGCGGAGTCGCGGCAACAAGTCACTTTACCAAGGCGGGGACGCGCCTCATGATCAACACCTCTCCAGAGCCCGTCACTAACTGGGTAGCCTCATTTACAGAAGATATTGCCGTTATCGGCGGACTATGGGCTGCGCTGGCCTATCCCTGGCTGTTTATCGTCATGTTCATCGCCTTCATGCTGCTATCGATCTGGCTGTTGCCGAAAATCTGGCGTGCATTAAAACGCATTGTGCGTAAAATACGCCACTGGTTCAGCGGTAGTGACGAAACTACCGATGAAACTGTTACCACAGCATCGCGTAAGATTGGCATCGATGCAGTAGCGGAGAGCCACAAGGTGTTGCCAAAGCAGTGACAACTGGTTCAAATTATGGTGCGATCCGCTTCGCCTACGCCATACATGGATGTATAAGTGTCGCCAGAGGCAGGATGCCGGAAGCTTCGCTTATTGACACCCTACAACTTTTTAAAAAAGAATAATTAACCACGGAACACACTGAAAACACGGAAAATGAAAAAAATTCCGTGTAGTCCGTGTATTCCGTGGTAAAAATCAGGATCTCAACACCATGTGGTTAAAAGCCTTTCACTTGTTCTTCATGACCGCCTGGTTCGCCGGGCTCTTCTACCTGCCGCGCCTGTTTGTCTACCATGCGATGACCGATGACGCAGCCGGCAATGAGCGTTTCAAGATCATGGAGCGCAAACTCTACTACTTCGTCACCCCGTGGATGATCCTGACAGTCGTATTCGGTTTGTGGATGATTTACGACTACCAGCATGTCCGTGTCTATCTGGATCAGCAGTGGTGGCTGTATATCAAAATCATCCTGGTCGCTCTGCTGGTGGTCTACCACTTGTGGTGCGGCAGAATCATGAAAACCTTTGCAAAGGATAAAAACCAACGCAGTGACCGCTGGTTTCGCTGGTTCAATGAAATCCCTGTGGTGATCCTGCTGGCGATCATCTACCTCGCATCGATGAAACCGTTTTAATCCAGCAATTCTAAGGAGTTGTCCATAAATAACTTCCCGATATCGCGTAGCAATGCTGTTTGTATTCAAGGCGCAGCAAGGGGCGCATAGCAGGGTTATGTAACTCTTGTTGCAACGCAGAAGACGGACAGCAGGGCAAGCAGGATCGGGAAGTTATTTTTGGACAACGACTAAATGTAGAGTGATACTCACCACGAAGGACACGAAGAGCACGAAGGCCTTTTTGCAACCAGTTTATTCTTCGTGGCCTTCGTGTGCTTCGTGATAAAAGTCTTTTAAGATATTGACATTTTTTTGGTACATTGGGAATTTCTGCTTTTAACCCCTCACGCTAGCCCTCTCCCCGGAGAGGAAAATATTTATCGGAAATATCCACAGCTAATTCATTGTTATCCACATCCTGCTGAAAGCCGCATCAGTGCTTGTTTTTTTCGTTTTACCCACATTTTATCCACAATTTAATCACAGTCAATTCACCTGCTTATTCCACAAAAACACCATATCTTGTGGTTGACAACCTAAGATATGCGTATATATTGTATTTAACCCCTACTGCCTGTGATGCCAATAAAAACATTTCCAGGTTTTCCACAGGAGAGAGGCTGGACGCCAACCCGATCCGCATCGGCAGGGTGATAACAACAAAGCAAAAACCAACTGACGACACCAACCACTATTCAGGAGGACGTATGGCCATAGCCACGCCTGCAGATACGACAGTTTCCAACGCCATTCCACCAAACACCACCACAGGAGACACCGCACTCACTTCAAACAGCAGTTACGCGACCAACGAACTCCGCGTGATCCGCCGCAACGGCAAAGTCACCTCCTTCGATGCCGGAAAAATCACCGTTGCCGTCACCAAGGCATTTCTTGCCGTCGAAGGCGGCGCCGCCGCTGCATCACCGCGCATCCACACCACCGTCAAAAATCTCACCGGCCAGATCATGGATGCCCTCACCCGCCGCAACCCCGACGGCGGAACCCTGCAAATCGAGGATATCCAGGATCAGGTTGAACTGGCGCTGATGCGCAGCGGCGAGCACAAGGTTGCCCGCGCCTACGTCCTCTACCGCGAGGAGCGAAATCGCCAGCGCGCACAGCAGGCCGACGCCAATGCTGTCGATGATGAACATGTTGTCGATATCACCCTCGCCGACGGCAGCAAGACGCCGCTGAATGTCTCGCGTCTCAGGGCGCTGGTTGCGGAAGCCTGCCAGGGGCTCGAGGACGTCTCGGCCGAGGCGATCATCGAAGACACCTGTCACAACCTTTTCGACGGCGTCAGGGAGGCAGATGTCAGCCACACACTGGTGATGTCCGCTCGCACCATGATCGAGCAGGAACCCAACTACTCCAACGTGGCTGCACGCCTGCTGCTCGATACATTGCGCCGCGAGGCTCTCTCCTTTCTCGACTTGGATAGCAACGTTGCCACCCAGGCCGAGATGATCGGACTCTATGGCGATTATTTCCAGGCATACATCAACAAAGCTGTCAGCCTGGAACTGCTGGATCCCCGTCTGGCGCAATATGATATGGAACAGATCACCGCTGCCATCAAACCACAGCGCGATCTGAATTTCACCTACCTCGGCCTGCAGACCCTCTATGACCGCTACTTCATTCACAATGAAGACGGTATCCGTTTCGAGCTGCCACAGGCTTTTTTCATGCGCGTCTCCATGGGACTGGCGATCAATGAAATCAACCGTGAAGGACGCGCTATCGAGTTCTACAACCTGCTCTCCAGCTTCGATTTCATGAGTTCCACACCGACGCTGTTCAACTCCGGCACCCTGCGCCCGCAGCTCTCCAGCTGCTACCTGACGACTGTTTCCGACGACCTCGACGGCATCTACAGCGCCATCAAGGACAACGCACTGCTGTCAAAATTCGCCGGTGGACTCGGCAATGACTGGACCCGGGTGCGCGGCATGGGTTCGCACATCAAGGGAACCAACGGCAAGAGCCAGGGCGTGGTTCCGTTCCTCAAGGTGGCCAATGATACGGCGGTAGCAGTCAATCAGGGCGGGAAGCGCAAAGGAGCCGTGTGCGCCTACCTTGAGACCTGGCACATCGACATCAACGACTTTCTCGAGCTGCGCAAAAACACCGGTGACGAGCGTCGCCGTACCCATGACATGAATACCGCTAACTGGATTCCGGATCTCTTCATGAAGCGCGTTGCCGAGGATGGAGAGTGGACGCTGTTCTCTCCCGAGGAGACCCCGGAGCTGCACGACCTCAGCGGCGCAGCATTTGAAGAGGCCTACGAGGCCTATGAAGAGAAGGCGCGCAACGGCGAGATCAAGATCAGCAAAAGCATGAAAGCGGTTGATCTGTGGCGCAAGATGCTTGGCATGCTGTTCGAGACCGGACACCCGTGGATCACCTTCAAGGATCCCTGCATCATGCGCTACACCAACCAGCACGTCGGTGTGGTGCACAGCTCAAACTTGTGTACCGAGATTACGCTGCACTCCAACAAAAACGAGATCGCGGTATGCAACCTCGGCTCGGTCAACCTGCCACAACATGTCACTGCAGATGGCATCGACCTGGCGAAACTGGAGAACACTGTCACCACGGCCATGCGCATGCTCGACAACGTCATCGAGTACAACTACTACTCGGTGCCGCAGGCGCGCAACTCCAATCTGCGCCACCGCCCTGTCGGCCTCGGCATCATGGGCTTTCAGGATGCACTCTACAAGATGCGCCTCTCGTATGCCTCCGCAGAAGCAATCGACTTTGCCGACCGCTCCATGGAGTCTGTCTCCTACTTCACCATCCAGGCATCCTCTGACCTTGCAGCCGAACGCGGCAAATACGCCACCTACGAAGGTTCACTGTGGAGCCAGGGGATTTTTCCCTACGACTCCCTAATGGCGATGAAAGCGCATCGTGGCGACTACCTGCAGGTTGACGACTCCACTACGCTCGACTGGGAGAGCCTGCGCAGCAAGGTCAAGAGCCAGGGAATGCGCAACTCCAACACCATGGCCATTGCTCCGACGGCGACTATTTCCAACATCTGCGGCGTCAGCCAGTCGATCGAACCCACCTACCAGAACCTGTTCGTCAAGTCGAATCTCTCCGGCGAGTTCACCGTGGTCAACCCCTACCTGATCCACGACCTCAAGCAACGCGGTCTGTGGGATGAAGTGATGGTCAACGACCTCA
>JAQYVP010000018.1 GCA_030145485.1 Chromatiales bacterium | reverse complement strand
GTATCTTATGCTTCCGGCGCCATGCCTTGCAAACAAGTTTAGCCGCCTCCCTGAAGCTCATGTCAGCATAGGTGTCCTCATGGTTTGCTGCAGCTGATCTCATGCTGCGCCTCTCTTGAGGCTGAGAATGCGCCGGCGCTTAGTCCGGATTATCATCACTGGCTGTACAGGGCTTTGCTGGCCGACTGCTGGTGCCTCAGGTCCGGGGTTCTCTCTTGAACCTGATGACGTGCTCGATGCCTGTCTCCTCCAACAATGCACCGCATCAGATCCCCGGCTACCCTGTACTGCTTCTGTGAGTCTGGGTTGTCCGCTTCCAAAGGGTGACAAAACCGCGTAATTCTTTTGCTTGATGTGGTCCGCAAATTTACGCTGTCCCGCGCGCGCGTGAATTGTGCGATAGCGATAAAGAAACCCTTGGGCGCGGTACTTTGCCGATACACTTTTTGTTTGCTGCCTGCCCCCCCTGCTATATCCACCCGTCTTCTCTTCGCACCGAAACATCATCCCATATTCTCTATTAACTCTTCTATCACTTCGCCCATTGTCACGCGCCTGGTAGCTGCCGCTATTTTTAACTTTAGATGCAATTCAGCATTTATATTTGCAGTTAAACGCACGTCACCCGCTGGGACTTGCCCAGACTTAACAGCGGACTTCTGTTTACTCTTTGCCTGGGTTGTTTCTGCAAAGTCCAGGGCTTCATCAAGTGTCGGTTTTTTCGTTAAAGCTATCAGTCAACCCCGAATAAATTGCGCTGTCTCTCAGCACACTTGTCATGTCCCCTGACAATATGCTGCATATACCGCGTGATGCCAGCTACCGTGATTACTCTTTCAGTAGACACGAGGTATCCACACGTCTGCCCGATGAAGACTGCCCGCTGGCTGGCAGGAAAGATATCCGGGTTATCGCGGGCAATCTCTTCGACTGCCTCAAGCTGTAGTCCGGTCAGCTTTTCCTCATAACTCATGGTTGTCTCCTGTAATTTGCACTCACACAGCATCGAAATCGTATGCGTCTGAATGTCCCAAATTCAGGACGTTCAAATACGCAGTCAATGACCAACGATTCCCAGTGCGTGAATTCATGCATTGGCATCGATTCCCACTCTGGCTAATTAGCCAGAGTGGTTTGCTCATCGCCTATATCAGGCAAAATAATCTGCTGACTGATCATGCAGCTAGTCATCAGTGATTCATTCCGCGTATCAGATCCTCGATCAGTTCACCCATGGTCATGCGCCTGGTAGCTGCCTCTATTTTTAACTTTAGATGCAAGTCACCCGCCACATTTACGGTTAAGCGCACGTCACCGCCCGGAACCTTGCCTGATTTGGATGGTTTCTTCTCTTCAGCAAAGCCCAGCACGTCATCAAGAGTCGGTTTCGTTGTCTTCATCAGCTCAGTATCTCCATAACTTCACGCCCCAGGGCATCCACTTCAGCCTTGGCAGAGGGATCGTGCCATTCATCAGCAGACTTTCCACACGCAAGCGCATCTGAAAATGCGACTCGATGACCGAAACGCGAAGCCAGTTCCGGTGCATCGATCTCATCATGGACAGCAGCAGACAATTCGACTGCAGACTTCGTATAAGCACGATAACGATTCCACATAATCCGGTAATCAATCTGCTGTCGCTTCTTCTTCGCCTCTTCAATCGTTTCCAAGAGATCCGTTGTTGCCCATACCTCCGCGGCACTCGCACCCAGGGGGATGATCAATAGATCTGACAGCATCAGTATTGCCCGTGTCACCTCTGCAATGCGAGGAGGAGCATCCAGCACAATGTAATCCTTCGACTGATTCAGCCGCTGCACCTGGTCGACCAGTTGTTTGTATCCATCAGCAGTAGCAAGTGCGAGATCATCATCAGGATTCTGCGCCTGCCTGAGCGCATACCAGGACATCGATGTACCTTGCGGCATGTCACAGTCTACAAGTGCCGTACTCGCTTCTCTGGACAGCATGGCGGCAAGGTTGGTCGCTACAGTGGATCTCACTGCGCCACCTTTCACCTGTACGATTCCTATGACTTTTGACATTATCCGTAAATCCGTACAATCACACTAGTGACAAAGTAAGCAGGTAAGTATGATGTCATTCCGCATCCTCCAGCGCGATGATAACTTTCGCCTTCGCTACGTCTGCCACCACTGCGTCAGAGGGATCAAATACGGAGGCCAATGCGTCCGCGTCAATGCTCTGGAGTAGTTACAGCAACAGCTCTCGTTCTGCGCTGGATAAGTTTGGGATGGTGATCATTGCTTCTTCTCCAAGTGTCCCGACTTAGTCAGACTCTCACGCAAGATCATAATCAGCGTTGCTGTTTGTGTACGCATGTCCGCATCTGCTCTGGCTTTCAATGCTTCCAGTATCTCTTCTGGCAGTCTGAAATTAGCTGCTTTAACCATCTTCATCACCCTGATCTGTTTTCGATATGCTCATCATAGTCTATGCATGTATTTGTATCAAGCATAAAAAGTGCTTTACGGTGCTTTACAGGTACTGTAGGATGTAACGCATAGATTAAATACACTGCGTATTAAATTACCCGTTACAGAGGTGAGACATGGCAGACCATTGCAAGAAATGCGGGAAGGAGATTCCATCTGATGAAATCGCAGTCAGGGAGTCCAGGAATATAAGAAACTTGTTCAGTGGCAAGTTCTGGCGGGATTACCACATCGTCTGCACCGACTGCTCTGAATGGAAGATGCCAGACTTAACTGTGGATGAAGCGACTCTCAATCGGATGCAAGACTTTTACGGAAGTGGCAACACATACCGTGATCCACTCATCGATGAGGAAGGAAACGCCATTGATGATGAGTGGGAATATTCAGTCAAGGCATGGACACGCGAGAAAAGAGAGGAGGTCGAGAAACTGTATCCAGAACCCTGTGAGGGATGCGGACGGATCTTAGTGTACCCGCATGAGAGATCACGGCATGTATGCAATATCAGATGCAATATCAGGGCATGTCAGCCACCAAAGAGGCTTGACGTAACCTGGTGCGAGAATTGCAGCGAAGAATTTCACCCGAAGCGCAGCGATCAAAAATATTGCTCACCAAAGTGCAGGGTTGCAGCACATCGTTTCCTGAAGAAGCACGGTAACGAATAAATTAATTTGGCGTAAAGTTATTTTTAGCGTTACACCATGCCATTGCATGTGCAAGGCATCGAAATGACAGAAGCAACAAAGCCCCGCTCCTGCTGAAAACAGGAAACGAGGCTTCTAATCACACTGATCGAACGGAGATCAACATGACTGTAATTACTTTACCATCACTCGCAGTAAGCTATCCACGCTTCTGCAACATCAATCGCCTGAGAAACAGCAGAGAGACTTGGAGCTGCTATGTCCTTTGGCTATGAAATCGCAGCCGCTACCCAGGCTCCAGAGATACGCCCCATCCTTTGTCGTGATCAGAATTCTGCCGTCCTCCGTCCGTGTGGTGATCTCCTTCGGCTCTTCTCTCAAGTGCAGCATTTCAACCGGGCGACCATAAACCTCCGTCAACTGGCGACGCGCCTCTTCAATGCCATTCGTCAGCAGTCCCATGCGAGTGTATTGCAGCAGATCGGGATCAAGCATGAATGACCACAAGAAACACTCTGAGGGTGCTGTTAATTCAGCCAGCAGTTTAGGCTTGTGTAGCTTCAAATAGCCTCGCTGTTTGTCAGTCAACGGCTCTGCTGTATCCACAACCAGTTTGTCGCCATTTACAGACAGTAATACGCCTTGAGACTTCAGTTTTTCCACCAGCATCAAATTTCCTCCTTGCAGCGATCTTCAGAAAAGTTGCGCGCACCAGCAAAACTATCTTTTGGGATTTCACCTTCATGACCTTCATAATGTTCATCTGGGCTCGACTTATGAATGTTATGAACGTTATGAAGGTCGTTTCGGGACTCTTTATTTTCCTGATCGCGCACACTTTTTTCGACGCGCTCAATCTTGACCTTGTTTCCAGCCATCCCGTGAGTGCTACGAGAGATCTTAAACCCCAACGCCGATAGTCCAGGCTCGTGCCGTGTTATCAGGCCAGACAGACCACGCGGCGAATTCGGCCAACCCTCACCACGAGAGCGATATCTGTCATCATCGAGCTTCGTCAGCAGGTCTTTGTATGTGCCGCGGTACGTGCCTTCATTGGTAATCATCTCGACAATAGCCATAATGACCGGACTACCCTGGGTCGCCTCGATCAACAGTGATTCACGCATAGCAATGTAGGATTGAGTGAACGAATCCTCGGAGCCAATTGCCTTGCCAATAGCCTCACCCAATATTGAGAAGTCCAGCATCCTCGGTTTATCAATAATGTGGATACTGTCAATCATCCCTATTGCTTTAACAAATACATCTAACACGCCGTTGAATATTGCCGGTTGAGCCTCGGCATATGCTTCGCTGATTTCTGACTCCTGACGAATTTTCCGACTATCCAGTTTTGGCACATGAATTCTTATTGCTCTGTCTGCAAGGTCGCCAGCGGTGATAATCGGATTGATGCCGTTAATAATGATCGGGTTGAGCGCCCGCATCGTGGTTTCATCAAAGTTGGTATACAGCTCTCTTCCAGCTTGACCGCCGCCGGTGGCAATAACGCACAACTTATCCTGCATCCTTGCAGACGCAGAACTCATATTCTCAAAACTCACACAGCGGTTATTCCTCGCGGCGACCATGACATCATCATCATTTTTGGGTGCGGTACGCAGATCAACAGTATTCGGATCAATCAGCCGCCGGATAAATTTATGAACCGTGGATTTTGCGGAACCATGTCCGCCGACAATTTCCAGCACAGGGCATTGTGTGTTTTCACGCATGGAATCAATAATCCATGCGAGTACGAATAACTGATCCTGCTCTCTGACATTAACCAGGGACCACAATAAAGAATGATCGCCACCAAGCGCCGGCGTCGGCAATGCCTCCATATTTGAAGTGCGACGGAATTTCACCGGACTGCGATTAAGTAGGCGCCACCCCGACGCGTCAACCTCAACAACTCTCCATTGCTCATCACACAGGTCGATATAGTGGCGTCCGTCATGGTATGCGTTCCGCAAAAAAACCTTATGCTCATCGCCCTCGATATCTGCCAGTCCGGCAAGTGTGCTGATCGCATCTTTTCGCGGCTGTTCCTTGAGTACGCATTTCTGATCGTTCCAAAACAGGAAATTTATCCATTTTTTAAATTGCTTGGATTCGACCGGCCATATCTCCATGTGGTCATCAATCGGAGCTTCGGCAAATGGTGCGCCCTCATCATCATGGAAAAGCCTGGCTCCGGACTTGTTGAACAACGCTATAGCAATATCAGCCTGTGAGTCGCCGGCTTGGCCGCTATCGTCACCACGGGCATCTGAAACTGCACCGTCCAGCGTCTTGATGCGGATACCCAACTCTTTGGCGCGATCTTTGCGAATCAAGTCATACTCAATGCCTGATAACTTTGCCAGTTCCTCAATTTGCTCTTCCATTGTCGGTTCTTCTTTTTTACTACTCACAATTCTGCACCTCCACACGCTCATAGCTGCGATTGTGGGCAATGATGTCACCACGCCGATACTTCACGTTGTTCCGGTTGATACGAATGAATGGGATGCCGACGCGTTCATGCCTGTCACGCTGAAGGGCAGACACGCTGCGACCGGTCATGAGCGAAGTTTCCTTGGTGCTGAAAAGGGCTTCGGGATCAGAAAAAGGATCGTAGTCGCTCATCACACTTCCTCCCGGTTCAGCTCTTCGATACGGGCGAAGAACTTATCCGCGTCTACACGCTGTTGGCGTCCGACACGGGGGAAGCAGCCTTTGAAGCCGTTGGAGTCCTGGTTCTTCGCCAGGTAACGCATTTGGTTGTGTGAGAAATCCTCGAACTCAACGCAGAAATCGAGAACGACGGGGAGTTTTGTGCTTGGCATGTGAATCACCTCTCAGGTATTGGATTGCAGCGTTTCCGCTATCTGAGGGGATAATGCCTAGATTTTGAGTGGCTTTCTGTTGATGGCTTATTGTCTTTATTGGCGGCTTAATTGGCGGCTTATTGGCGGCTTATTGGCAGAAGTACCTGTCAAATCGTTTACTAAACCCCTCCCATTCAAGAGGCTTGCCTGATTCATTGACTAACGACCGCGATCGCCCGTTGTATTCAATCATCCATCCTTTAGGGCGAGTTTTAATCAGTCGTCTCCACAATTCATCTTTGTTTGGCGTGAATCTCATCTCAACTTCAAATTCTTCTACTGCAGCTTTGATAATGTCACACCACTGGTCGCATCTCTGCGGTTCCTTCATAGAGATAATCCCCCAGCTCTGCTTTGGTCTGGGTGATCGCTTGATCTGATCTTCAACAATGTCTGAAATCTGTTTAATAGTGACGGGTGACGATGTTATGTCCAGCTCACCCCCTTCTATTGCCGTGTAGACACGATTCTTGATAGCGTCAACACTAAGCACAACAGCTATATCCGGATCATTGATATGCTGATAGCTGTCCAAGTGTTTGTAGAACTGCTCCCATAAAGCAGGGCTTGCATCGAGTCCGGCCTTGGCTAATTTCTCGGCGTAACCCTGCATTATATTGGTCCACTCGAATTGCTGGCGCTGTCCAAGATTATCGTCCGTATCATCAAACCAATCTGGTGGTAAGTCATCTTGTTCACTCATCGCCCTGCCCCTCTGATCTGCACCACATTGCTGCTGTCGGCATGTGACGCACCCACAGCGCCAAGCAGGCACTTATGCCACGCTCCCATCCCCTTGCGTTTCATCTCCAGCGCCTTGCCATGACTGTACTGGTCACCGCTGGACTTCCGCACATGGTTGAGAATGAGGTCGCGGGTTTCTTCCGGTATCTCCAGTTCACGCAAGTAGCTTTCAACGGAATGTCGAAGTGTGTGCAGACTCCAATCCATCTTGGCTCCCTTGGTGATGATGTAATAAATCGAGCCTGCTGGGATTGCCTTGCGAGTGGATGTGGTGGCTGGGAACAGAAAATGAGTAGAGCCGAATATGGAGCGCATCTCCTTCACTATCTGCCGCATCGCAGGCATCATCGGCAAGATCAAGTCGCGGCCATTCTTGGTGTCGATGACAGTCCAGGTTTCATCGGTGAAATCTGAATACTGCGTAGTCCTGGCCTCATCACGGCGGCATCCGGTTAGTAGAAACCAGCGGATCAATGCTCTGGCCTGTGGTGCGACGGGGAGCCACCACGCTTCTTTCAGATTTTCGTTTGAATCCAGCCATGCAGTGCGTTTTCCAGAGGTGACATACTGCGGCCTGATGTGGTCGGCTGGCGAGGATTCAATTAAGCTCTTGCCGATCGCATATGAGAAAAGAATCTTTGTACGATTGAGTAACCCGCGTGCAGCGCCCTCTTTGCCCTCCTCGATGAGTTCATCCACCATATCAATGATCTGTTTGCGCTTGATCGCCTGTAGCGGATAGTGGCCGAGTTCCGGCTGAAGGTACTTCCGGTGGGTGCTGGCTAGGTTGGCTTGAAAACTTTCTGACTTGCTTTTGAAGTAGCGGGTGCTGGTGTAGCTTTCGTAGAGTTGATCAAGCGTCATGCCCTCGATGGGAGCATCACGTCTGTTCTTCGGGTCAATCCCTTCTCGCACAAGGGCGCGGTAGCCAATAGCTGTCTCTCGTGCATCCTTCAAGGATATATCTGTAGTACTGCCGAGGGTGATGATTCGCTGTTTGCCATGAATGCGATAGCGGAATATCCACGACTTCCTGCCGGTGGAAAATACCTCAACTCCCAGTCCGGATATTTGGCCGTCCCAAGTGCGTTGAATCTTCGCGCCTGTTGGATCGTACTTTAGCCTGTCGACGCGGGTTGCTGTAAGATTGACTGTAGCCATGCTGATACCTCCAGTATCGTTTGGTTAGAAGCCCGGTTAGCTGTTGACGCAGCGCCGGGTTTTCGCATTTTTGCTTAGTAGGATTTGGAATCGCGTCTAACTAAGCACCTACTAAGCAAATAAACGAGTAACTATGGGTATCTATAATAGCACAAAGACACAAAAAAGCCAGCTATTACAAGGGCTTGGGTGATGCATGGTTATCTGTGGATATCTATCAGTTATTCTCACTCACAATAAACCATCGGCTCTTAGTCGTTTTGGCATCCTGCGCCAGCTGCTGATGGCGGATCACAGCATTGTAACCCCGGATGAATCTGTGTCGCTGGCGCAGCGTTGACATCTGTGACCCCTGTTTTGACAAAAGCCACCATTTGATATACCATGCATGTATCAAATGATTAAATGTGGCGTTTATCATGCGTACATCAGCAATCAAGGAACAAGCGGCAATTTTCACACCCGGCGCCACCATCCCGAGCAGCCTTCTCGACCGCCTTGGTCTTCCCGGGCGTGGCGCTGAACTCCACCGCAAGCTGCACCAGGGATTTGAGTATAAATTCTCGATTGATCTCCTGAAGCATCTGCAGATAACACAAAAGGAGTTCTATGCCATCCTCAATTTTGCTCCCGCCACGATCAAACGGCGCAAGGGTGGTCGCTTCACCACGGAAGAGAGTGATCGCCTCTACCGGCTTGCAGAAATATTCAATGCCGCCATCGAACTCTTTGAAAATGACGAAGAGAAAGCCAGAAAGTGGTTGAATCATCCGGTGAAAGGCCTGGGCGGTGAACGCCCTGTTGATATGGCGATCACCAGTGCTGAGACAGATGCCGCCATCGATCTTATTGGCCGCCTGGAACACGGCGTCTTCTCTTGAGCCAGGCGCTCCAAAAACATTCTCATTTTGGCTTCCGCCTGGTAAAAAACAAGTGGTCAAAGCAGGCTTTCGATGGTGAAGGCGCCAGACGTTACGGAGGCCGTTGGAACTCAAAGGGGAAGTGCTGCGTCTACCTGGCTTCAACCCCGTCGCTTGCGCTGCTGGAAATCATGGTGCATCTCGATGACTACAGCCTGCTTGCAGACTATCTCCTGTTTCAAATGGCAATTGCGGGTTCATCACTGCTTGAACTAGATTCAGACTCGCTTGCGGATGACTGGAATGCAGACCCGGCTCCACTCTCGAGCGCACGCATTGGTGACGAGTGGTTGCTTGGCCACTCATCGATGGCACTCTCTGTGCCCAGCACAATTGTACCCAATGAGAACATTATATTGGTCAATCCCGCACATGTGCAATACTCTGAAGCTCTGGCATCAGTTATAGAGATTGACTTCAGAGCAGACTCAAGACTCTGATGCATCAGTTAAGGAGCTGTCCAAAAATAACTTCCCGATCCTGCTTGCCCTGTTGTCCGTCTTCTGCGTTCCAGCAAGAGTTACATAACCCTGCTATGCGCCACTTGCTGCGCCTTGAATACGAACAACATTGCTGCGCATTATCCGGGAAGTTATTCATGGACAACTCATAACAGCAAAACCCTGCAGAGAGAATCATGACCGCATTGAAACTCGGACAGGCAGTACAGATTCTAAAGGCGGGTGGCATTGTCGCCTGCCCGACTGAAGCCGTCTACGGCCTCAGCTGCGATCCGCTGCAGAAGCCTGCCGTTGAACGTCTGCTCGCAATCAAAAGCAGGAATATCGGCAAGGGATTGATCCTGGTTGCCTCCTCGATCGAACAACTCCCCGGATTTGTATCAATTCCCGAGGAAAACCGGGAGGCCATTTTGATGAGCTGGCCAGGCCCGGCAACCTGGCTGCTTCCTGCAGGCAACGATGCTCCAGCCTGGATCAAAGGCGATCATGATACTATCGCCATGCGCGTCACCGCGCATCCGCTGATGGCTGAATTGTGCGAGGCATTCGGCCACTGCCTGGTCTCCACCAGCGCCAACAGCTCAGGAGAGCCTCCAGCCAGATCCGGGCTACAGGTGCAGCAACAGCTTGGCAGGCAGATCGATCTGATTCTGCATGCCGAGACCGGAACAACACTCAAGCCAACCACCATTCGGAATGCCATCACCGGAAAGATCATCAGAGGATAAGTTGTGAAGATTGATATCGAGGCAGTAAAGCGCTACCTGCTGCAGTTGCAGGATAATATCTG
>JAQYVP010000212.1 GCA_030145485.1 Chromatiales bacterium | reverse complement strand
GATGACGTTGATTCGGCTATTGGCTTCTATACTGATGTAATTGGTTGGGAAGTTGAAGAGATGGAGATGCCTCAAGGAATGTACTATGTTTTGAAGTCTGCTGGTGAGCCTGTTGGCGGGATAATGAAAAAGCCGGAAGGCATCGACAAGATGCCGGATTACTGGGGTGTCTATATTACTGTTGATGATGTTGATGAAACACTTGTAAAGGCCGAGGCGGCCGGTGGTAAAGCTGTCTATCCCCCAATGAATGTGCCAGGTGTTGGCCGAATGTGTGCGCTAACTGACAGCAGTGGAGCTATGATTTCAATTATAACTTATGAGGAGAAAGAGTAGAACTCCGGAGGACATTGCGTGGCGCCACCGCAGGCGCTCTGCTATCTGACGGTGGTGGTTATCACTCTTCTCATGCTTCAGCCAGCATCCCTTTCATTACGATGAAATTAACAATTTTATCGACGCCTTCGCCCTTCTTGAGATTGGTGAATACCCAGGGCCGTTGTGGACGCATGCGGTTGGTATCTGCCTCCATGACATCAAGTGATGCGCCCACATAGGGCGCCAGGTCGATTTTGTTGATCACCAGCAGGTCGGAACGGGTGATTCCAGGGCCTCCCTTGCGTGGAATTTTCTCGCCTTCGGAAACATCGATGACATAGATCGTCAGGTCGGCCAGCTCCGGGCTGAATGTTGCTGCCAGATTGTCACCGCCGCTTTCGATAAAGACGAGTTCGAGATTTGGAAATGCCAGTTGCAGATCCTCTATGGCGGCAAGGTTCATGGATGCGTCTTCACGGATTGCCGTATGTGGACATCCGCCAGTTTCTACGCCGATGATGCGCTCCTGTTCCAGCGCCTGGCTGCGAATCAGGAACTCGGCATCTTCCTGCGTATAGATGTCGTTGGTGACAACGGCCAGCTCATAGGTTTCACGCATGCGTTTGCAGAGTGCATCCAGCAATGCAGTTTTTCCTGAGCCGACAGGCCCGCCGATACCGACGCGCAGTGGAGATGTAGACATTGGAGTTCCCCGGTTATGGTAGCGTTATGAAAGAGTAAGGCGGGTCATGAGCGGTACAGCCGCGTGTACTGGGTTTCGTGCCTGCTGCAGATAATGGCCAATGCCGGGTTGGATACACCGATCATTGTATCCGCGATCTGCAGGCTGTTTGCCACCACAGCAGGTATTGTTTCGGCCATGGTATGCAGCAGTTGCTGGCCCCGGGTCTGACCCAATGGAATGATCTTGACTGCGGCCAGCACCAGGTTTTCGAGCCAGCCCCACACATATCCATAGGCGGCATCCCGGTAACTGATGTTCCAGCCGGCTGCTGCGGTAGCAAATGCGGCGGCCTGGCATGACGCCAAAATCGGCTGCCACTGTTTCGCACAGGGAACATCCAGTGCGATCAGCAGCGTTGCCAGTGCTCTGCCGCGGTTGATCTCTTCCCGGCGCAGTTCAGAGGTCTCCCGGCTTGCAAGCAGAATCTGCGACCACTTCTCGAGCGCAGTCTCGTCAGCAGCTTGTGCAGCATCATAGAGGCGCTGCAGCACAGGCAGGTCAAGTTGAGCAATCGACGTCAGCATCTGGTCTTCGAGCCACTGCTGCAGTGCATCGTCTGAGTCGATCCAGCCGCATTCGACGGCATACTCGATGCCCTGGGAATAGGTGAAAGAGCCAATCGGCAGCGACGGGCTGACCAGTTGCATCAACTTGAGCAGAGAGCTGTTCATCTCAATGATGGTGACTATGTGTCACGGCATGCCCATAGTCGCCGTAGGCGCCCGGTTCCGGTTCAAACGGCGCCTGCTCGACTGTGACGCCGAGCCCCAGGCCTGTGACCAGATCGTCGAGGACATGGTCGTGCTGGTAGCGCAACAGGCCACTCTCGATCTGCAGCAGCACATGGCGGTTGCCGAGGTGATAGCAGGCGCGCGCCAGCAGCAGCGGGTCGTCACAGTGTACGCTCGAGACAGTTTCCGGCGCCGCCTTGATTTCGATGAGATGGCCATCTTCGGATGCGACCAGGTCGCCGTCACGCAACACTGTACCGCGAGGCAGAAACAGTCCGGCTTGCGAGCCATCGTCAAGTGTGACTTTCAAACGACTCCTGTTGCGTGACTCGAGCGGCAGGGTGACAGATCCGGTAGAGATGCCGGTTTCAATTTTGTGCGTCAGTTTCAACATCTCAGAACAGAAAATAACGCTGCGCCATCGGCAGTACATCAGCCGGTTCACATGTCAGCAACTCACCATCGGCCTTGACCTGGTAGGTTTGCGGGTCGACTTCGATGTGCGGCTGGTAATCATTCAGCAGCATGTCCGCTTTGGTGATCGAGCGGCAGTTGGCCACCGTGCCGATAAGGCTCTGCAGTTGCAGCTGCTCATGCACGCCGGCATCGAATCCCGCCTGCGACATGAACGTCATGGTGGTCGCATGGCGCGCGCCGCCCAGTGCGCCGAACATCGGGCGGTAATGCACCGGCTGCGGGGTAGGAATCGATGCGTTCGGGTCACCCATCGGGGCGGCGATGATCATGCCGCCCTTGATGATCAGGCTTGGTTTTGTGCCAAAGAAGGCAGGCTTCCACAGTACCAGGTCCGCCAGCTTGCCAACCTCGACCGAACCGACTTCATGGGCAATGCCGTGGGTGATGGCGGGATTGATGGTGTACTTGGCAATATAACGCCTCGCCCTGAAGTTGTCGTGTTCGGCCGGGTCTGCAGCGAGGCTGCCGCGCTGCAGCTTCATCTTGTGTGCTGTCTGCCAGGTGCGGCAGATGACTTCACCAACACGCCCCATCGCCTGCGAGTCGGATGCAATCATCGAAAAAGCGCCCAGGTCATGCAGTATATCCTCGGCGGCAATGGTCTCGCGGCGGATGCGTGATTCGGCAAAAGCGACATCCTCAGCGATGCCGGGATCAAGATGATGGCACACCATCAGCATGTCGAGGTGCTCATCGACCGTGTTGATCGTATAGGGGCGCGTCGGATTCGTTGATGACGGCAGAATGTTTGCCTGGCCGCATGCCTTGATGATGTCCGGGGCGTGTCCGCCACCGGCGCCTTCGGTGTGATAGGTGTGAATGGTCCGCCCCTTCATCGCTGCAAGTGTGTGCTCGACAAAGCCGGATTCGTTGAGCGTGTCCGTATGGATTGCCACCTGTACATCCATCTCATCTGCAACGCCGAGGCAGCAGTCGATAGCGGCCGGGGTCGTTCCCCAGTCCTCGTGCAGTTTCAGACCGATGGCTCCGGCGCTGATCTGCTCACGCAAGGCCCCCGGCAGGCTTGCATTGCCCTTGCCGAGATAGCCGAGGTTCATCGGCAACTCATCTGCAGCCTGCAGCATTCTGTGGATATTCCAGGGACCGGGAGTGCAGGTGGTGGCGTTGGTGCCGGTCGCAGGACCGGTGCCACCTCCGAGCATGGTGGTCACGCCAGACATCAGCGCTTCGTCGATTTGCTGTGGAGAGATGAAGTGGATATGGGAATCGATGCCGCCGGCGGTCACGATTTGTCCCTCTGAAGCAATTGCCTCTGTTGCGGGGCCGATGACGATATCGACGCCTTGTTGGGTATCAGGATTGCCTGCCTTGCCGATACCGCAGATGCGCCCGTTTTTGATACCGATGTCGGCCTTGATGACGCCCCGGTAATCGAGGATCAGCGCATTGGTGATCACCAGGTCGACAACATCGGCCGACTCACGCTGGCATTGCCCCATGCCGTCGCGAATCACCTTGCCGCCGCCGAATTTGACCTCGTCGCCGTAGATGGTGTGATCTTTCTCGACCTGGATAAAGAGTTCCGAATCGGCGAGGCGAACACGGTCGCCTGTTGTCGGGCCATACATTTCAGCATAGGCCTTTCTGCTGATGGTTGCCATATCAGTTGTCTCCTTCCAGCGGGCCCATGACGAGGCCGTTGAAGCCGTATATCCGGCGTCCACCAGCATAAGCTACCAGTTCTACCTGGCGGCTCTGCCCCGGTTCGAAGCGCACCGCGGTGCCGGCAGGAATGTTGAGGCGGAAGCCCCGACTGGCGCTGCGATCAAATTCTAGCGCAGGATTGGTTTCGAAAAAATGGTAATGGGAGCCGACCTGGATCGGTCTGTCGCCGGTGTTGGCGACTGATACGGCCAGTGTTTCGCGCCCGGCATTGAGTTCAATATCACCATCGGCAGTCAGTATTTCACCTGGAATCATAGTGTTACCTTTAAATTTCGTAACTTCTCAATAAGTCCGTGCATTATTTGAATCGCGGTCAGAAGACCACTCCCACATCTGACGTCACATAGAACTGTAGGAGCGGCCTTCTGACCGCTATTTATGGACAACTCCTAAACAATCGGGTCGTGGACTGTCACCAGTTTGGTGCCATCCGGAAATGTCGCTTCCACCTGTACATCGTGAATCATTTCTGGAATGCCCTCCATAACATCATCGCGTGTCAGCAGCGTGCGTCCGTAATCCATCAGCTCGGCTACGGTTTTGCCTTCACGGGCGCCTTCCACGATCTCTGCGCTGATCAACGCCATGGCTTCCGGATAATTCAACTTGATGCCTTTCGCCATGCGTCGTTCAGCCACAAGCGCCGCGGTAAACAGCAGCAGCTTGTCTTTTTCACGTGGAGTGAGTTCCATACCCTGTTCCTCAGTTGATTGTACAATGATTTCTTCGTGTTATTTTTTGTCAGGCCGATTCGCATCATGTCGCCCAGATGCGGGGTAGAACAGCCGTACGCCGCATCAACAATGGTCGAATCGCCTTCCAGATACGAATAAAGCATTTGCGCGCATCTTCGCTGCTGCCGCCAAGATAGCGGCATACCAGGATATCTGCAAGCAGGGTAACACCGGTGTCCGTAGCGGATGCCTCCGCGATGACCTCTCTTGCAGTCTCCAGTACTTTGCTGTCAGCTCCTGATGCGATGAGTGTCGCAGTCACGGGCCGTCCACGCAGCGTCGCTTTGCCGTGGAGAGATTGTTTGCCATCGACCACAAGCCGGTCGATCAGTAATGGTTTGCCATCGCGCTTCACAACGGTTTTAGAGACCAGCCGGCCATGCTCGAAGCGCTCGCTGATCACAGGTCGACCGAGGCAATGGATCTCCCAGCCGATGTAGCTGGCGCCATCACTGAGGTTGATCTCGGTGTGCATCTGTACTTGTGCACCCGGAAAGAAGATGTTTTCCTGAGGCAGCCACTCAAGAGCGCCACCGGCAAGATAAAACTGCTGGCTCGTACAGGCGGTCGGGCCGATGCTGCGATAGAATTTTGCTGCGCCAGGTGTGGTGATCAGCGCATGAGATTGAGGATGGGTCGTCACCTGAACTTCAAGACGGTCGCCTCCGGAAATGCCGCCAGGCGGATGCAGCAGGTAGAGATGACAAACATCACCCTCCGGATAAAAGCTGCGCTGCACAGTGAGTGGGCCGTACTGGCGCTTTTCGGCGAGCACGGTGCGTTCATTGCGACGCGAAAAGCCGAGCTTGATCGAAGCTTCCCAGCCTGTCTCGGACAGGCTCCTGGCATGCTGCTCATCGGCAGATGCCATATCAATCCCGCTGCTGCTTCCTGGCTTTTACGAAGATACGCTTTACCGGCTTTGCCAGCAACAGCGCCGAAATTAGCAGCGCGCCCAACAGCAACAGGTGCTCCACTGAGTGAATGGGCGCAGCGGAATGACTGAGATGCGCCTGTGCCTGGCCTGCCGTGACCAGCAGCAAACAGAGTGTCATGGATTTATGTATCATTGAGATCTCCTTGTTTCTAGAATCCTTGATTCACTAAAATGCATGCAAATGAGTCAAGTTTTAAAAGAATCTCTCGCTAAGAACGCAAAGATTTTTCTTGGCGAACTTGGCGTCTTAGCGAGAGAAAATATTTTTTCATGCTTTGTCAGTCTGAGACAAGGTCTCGCTAAACTGTGAGATATTGCTGAATGGTCGCTTCATCGAGTTCGTCGATGACGCCACTCGCGACCTGCCGGCCACGATCAAGGATAGAGAAGTGATCCGCTACCTTGCGGGCAAACGGCAATTTCTGCTCCACCAGTAAAACGGTCAGACCGGTTTCACGATTCAGTGTGCGAATGATATCACCGATCTCCTGCACCACGTTAGGCTGGATGCCCTCGGTTGGTTCATCGAGAATCAAGAGTTTTGGATCAACCACCAGCGCGCGTCCGATTGCAAGCTGCTGCTGCTGTCCTCCGGACAAGTCACCGCCGCGTCGCCCCAGCATCTCTTTGAGTACGGGAAAGAGTTCAAAAATGAACTCAGGAACCGTTTTACTGTTGTCCTTGCGCACCGGCAAACCGATTTCAAGATTTTCCCTGACCGTTAGCAGTGGAAATATCTGCCGTCCCTGCGGAACATAGCCAATGCCGAGTTCCGCGCGCTTCTCAGCAATGACCCTGGAGATATCTTCACCCTGGTAGAGAATTCTCCCTGATTTGATCGGCAGCAATCCCATGATGGCCTGCAGCAGGGTCGTTTTGCCAACGCCATTCCTGCCCATGATGACAGTGCATGCACCCTTTGCAACCTGCATCTGCAGATCCCACAGGGTGTGGCTTTCACCGTAAAACTGGTTGAGTGCTTCTATCTGCAGCATATTTATGACTCTCCCAGATAGACTTCGATGACGCGCTGGTCGTTCTGCACTTCGTCCATGGAACCTTCCGCCAGCACGCTCCCCTGGTGCAGCACGGTGACCTTGCGGGCGATTGAACGCACGAAGTCCATGTCGTGTTCGACCACCACCACAGAATGCATGCCGGCCAGCGAGGTCAGCAGTTCGGCGGTGCGATCCATCTCCTGGTGGGTCATGCCGGCAACCGGTTCATCCACCAGCAGCAGGTGCGGTTCCTGCACCAGCAGCATACCAATTTCAAGCCACTGTTTTTGCCCATGGGACAGTGATCCGGCTTGCTTGTTGCGTTGCTGTTTTAATCCTATCAGCTGTAGAGTCTCGTCGATAAAATCCTGCTGCGTTGATGAGAGCTTTGCAAACAGTGTCGGCCACACCCTCTTGTCGCACTGCAGCGCCAGTTCGAGATTGTCGATGACGTGTAGCTGTTCGAATACCGTCGGCTTCTGAAACTTTCGACCGATGCCAGCTGTTGCGATCTGCGGTTCGCTGAGTTCCAGCAGGTTGATCAGCGAGCCGAAATATGCCCGCCCGGAATCAGGCCGTGTCTTGCCGGTGATGATGTCCATCATGGTCGTCTTACCGGCGCCGTTGGGCCCGATGATGCAGCGCAGTTCACCGGCCTCGATATACATGGTGAGGTCGTTGATCGCCTTGAATCCATCGAAACTGACATTGAGATCTTCGAGATAGAGAATCTCACCGTGGCTGACATCGAGTTCCAGCATCGGCGGCGGCGCCATAAACTTCAGCACTTTATTGCGTGCTATGCGTTCACGCACATTGCGAATCATGGTCATGCCTGCTTCTCCCGACGAAACAGGCCGGCAATGCCATGTGGAAGAAACAGCGTGATCAATATGAACATGCCGCCCAGTGCGAACAGCCAGGCATCAGGCATGATGCCGGTGAGCAGTGTCTTGGCGTAGTTGACCAGCAGTGCGCCGATAACGGCGCCATAGAGGGTATAGCGGCCGCCGATGGCAACCCAGATGACGATTTCGATGGAGTTCAGCGGCGAGAATTCACCCGGATTGATAATACCGACCTGGGGAACGTAGAGTGCTCCGGCAATGCCCGCAAGCACAGCAGAGACTGTGAATACCCATAATTTGAAATATTCAACGCGGTAGCCGATGAAACGGGTTCTGTCCTCTGCGTCGCGGATTGCCACAGTCACACGTCCTAGTTTGGATGAGACGATCCAGCGGCATACCAGATAGCCGAATGCCAGTGCAACAGCAGAGGCGATAAACAGGGCGATGCGCGTCGTGTCATCCTGCAGGTTGAAACCGAGGATATCTTTGAAATCCGTGAGGCCGTTGTTGCCGCCGAATCCCATCTCGTTGCGAAAAAATGCCAGCAACAGGGCATAGGTCAGCGCCTGGGTCATGATCGACAGGTAGACTCCGGTAACTCGTGAACGGAATGTCAGCCAGCCAAAAATAAAAGCCAGCACTCCCGGTATCAGCGCCACCATCAGCATCGCAAACCAGAACATGTCGAAGCCGAGCCAGAACCACGGCAGCTCCTTCCAGTCCAGAAACACCATAAAATCCGGAAGCAGAGGGTCTCCATAGACGCCACGATCACCGACCTGGCGCATCAGGTACATCCCCATCGCATAGCCGCCGAGGGCGAAAAACGCACCATGGCCAAGACTGAGGATGCCGAGATAGCCCCAGACCAGGTCGACAGCAACCGCCAGCAGCGCATAGGTCAGATATTTGCCGAACAGCGTGATGCCATAGGTTGTTACATGAAAAGGACTGCTCTCCGGCACAAGCAGGTGTAGCAGTGGAATGAGCACAGTGATTATGCTCAGAAACAGCAACAGCATCTGGCCGCCGCGGTCATCTTTCAGGATACGAAACACGCCCATCTGTCAGCCCTCCGCCGCGCGTCCCTTCTGCGGGAACAGGCCGCGGGGACGTTTCTGAATGAAAAGAATGATAAACACCAGGATCAGGATCTTTGCCAGCACCGCGCCGGCCCAGGGCTCCATCACTTTGTTGGCGATCCCGAGCGTCATGCCGGCCACCAGGGTTCCCCACAGGTTGCCGACGCCGCCGAAGACCACCACCATAAAAGAGTCGATGGTGTATGACTGGCCGAGATTCGGCCCGACATTGGTGAGCTGGCTGAGTGCGACGCCGGCAATGCCGGCGATGCCGGAACCCAGGCCGAATGTCAGCGCATCGACGCGCTCGGAACGCACACCCATGGCGCGCGCCATGGCGCGGTTCTGGGCTACCGCACGCACCTGCAAACCGAGCGATGTCTTCTTCAGAATGAAGAACAGCGCGGCGAACACCAGCAGGCAGAAAGCGATGATATAGAGGCGGTTGAGGGTCAGCGATAGCACGCTGTTGATTTCAATCGAGCCGGACATCCACTCGGGATTGGTGACCGGAACATTCTGCGGTGAGATAACCACACGCACCAGCTGCTGCAGGATCAGGCTGACGCCGAATGTCGCCAGCAGGGTCTCGAGCGGCCTGCCATAGAGAAAGCGAATGACTCCGCGTTCTATCAATATGCCGACCCCGCCTGACACCACAAATGCGAGCGGGATCGACAGCAGTAGCGCGGTTCCCGGGTTGTCAGGCATGATGACCTGCACCAGGTAGGTGGTATAGGCGCCGAGCATGATTAGCTCGCCATGCGCCATGTTGATAACGCCCATGACGCCAAAGGTAATGGCCAGTCCAATAGCCGCAAGCACCAGCACGGAGCCCAGGCTGATACCGAAAAACAGCGTTTCCGCGATGCTCGACATCTGGCGTTTGACATCGATGGAATGCAGCGCCTCCTTCGCGGCATTCCTGGCGCCATCGTCCATTTCTTTCGCCATCAGGGTGGTGAGGCTGTTCCATGCAGTCGGGTGAAGATTTCCATGCAGTACAGTAATGGCGCGTTTACGCGTATTGATATCGTCACTGGTAATATCAGAGAGGGCGATGCCAAGCCGCATCACTTCCTGGACCGAACTGTCGCTCTCGTTTTCAAGGGAGTCACGCAATGTTGCGGCACGACCGGCATCGATGTTGCCAAGCATGTTGTTGACAGCCTCGAGCCGCTTTTCCGGGTCAGGGTTGTTGAGGCTCAACAATGCCAGCGCACTGCGTAGTTCGCCGCGCAAGGTATTGTTGATACCGACCTTCTTCAGTTTGCGTTTTTTCAGCTGGCCGAGATCTTCACCGCTAAGAACGGCTGTCAGCTGGTAGTTTGACCCCCGTTTTTGTGCAAACACCAGGTCTTTTTCCTTCTTGCGAATAAAAAGTCCGCCATTGAGCATGGCGTCAAGCACGGCGCGCGCCTGCGGATTGCCACTGGCAGCGATTGTTTTGATCGCATCACTCTTGAGCGCGTAGTTTTTCTGCTTCAACAGTTGCAATGCGGAATCAAAATCACTTGCGGTATCCGCCTGCAGCGGATTCACAAAACTGAGAAGCAGCGTAATGATGAAAAAAATTCGGGTCATGTCATTTTGCAGATTTTGTGATTTTGAATAAGTCGGTAGATTGTCAGATCTTCACTCCCACCGGGAACGGTGGGAACGAGATCAAGCAACAATATTCGGTGCAATGCGCTGTCGCTTATTGCACTCTACTCTCCAAAAACCTCCCTACTCTATATTCTGCCCGGAGCACTTCGCTGTCCTGACGTTGTAGTTGCCGCAGGAGAGCGGTGCGCGCCAGTCAGAGATGATATCTTTGGAGCCTTCGAGGTAGTCGGACCAGGCATCGCCTGCAACCAGACCGGAGATTTCCCATACGATCTCAAACTGGCCGTCATCCTGAATCTCACCGATGAGGACCGGCTTGGTGACGTGGTGGTTCGGCATCATCGCTGAAAAACCACCGGAGAGATTCGGAACGGTAACGCCGATGATGGCGTCCTGGACAGCGCCTGCTTCGGTTGTGCCTGCTTTTTTGACCGCCTCGACCCACATATTGAAGCCGATATAGTGGGCTTCCATGGGGTCGTTGGATACACGCTTGTCGTCTTTTGTGAAAGCCTGCCAGGCTTCGATGAAGCTGTCATTGACCTCGGCGTCAACGCTCATGAAGTAGTTCCATGCAGCCAGGTGGCCGACCAGCGGTTTGGTGTCGATACCGGAGAGCTCCTCTTCACCGACTGAGAATGCAATCACAGGAATCTCTTCAGCTGATACGCCCTGGTTGCCGAGTTCCTTGTAAAAAGGGACATTGGCGTCGCCATTGATGGTAGAAACCACTGCGGTCTTCTTGCCGGCAGCGCCAAATTTCTTGATGTCTGCAACAATCGTCTGCCAGTCGGAGTGACCGAATGGCGTGTAGTTGATCATGATGTCTTCTTTGGCAACGCCTTTGGACTTCAGGTAAGCCTCAAGGATCTTGTTGGTGGTGCGCGGGTAGACATAATCGGTGCCGGCAAGAACCCAGCGTTTGACGCCAAGATCATTCATCAGATAGTCGACAGCAGGAATCGCCTGCTGATTTGGAGCTGCACCGGTATAGAAAACGTTTTTGGAGGACTCTTCACCCTCGTATTGCACAGGGTAGAAAAGCAGGCTATTAAGCTCCTCGAACACTGGCAGCACCGATTTGCGTGATACGGATGTCCAGCAACCGAAGACTGCATCGACTTTCTCTTTTTGGATTAGTTCACGCGCTTTCTCTGCAAACAGCGGCCAGTTGGATGCGGGGTCTACCACGACGGCTTCGAGTTTCATGCCGAGCAGGCCGCCTTTTTTATTTTGCTCATCGATCAGCATCAACATGGTGTCTTTCAGCGTGGTTTCACTGATGGCCATGGTGCCTGACAGTGAGTGCAGAATGCCGACCTTGATGGTCTCTTCAGCGACAGCAGCGGTGGAAAACAGCATGCTCACTGCGATACCGACGCCGATAATGCTTTGTTTGATAGTGCTTTTCAGCATTGTTTCTCTCCTCATGGGATTTCTTGAATTTGGGATACACCAAGCGCCTGGAGTTTCAGGTGTTGGTGGATCTTGTGGTAATTGAGGTAACAAGCAAAAGCCATGCCAAAAAAACCATGGTGGTGTTTTTGATGGTAATGATTCGGTTTTGCAGAAGGAACGCAATTTGGCAGCGCCCTGGCCGCACCATCATGATGCGAAAAAGTGCATGCCGCGCCTATGCAGGGCGTGCAGCTCACTCAACGAGCTGATTTCAATCTCCGCTCTCTCGATATCATCGGGCCAGGGCATTTCGTTGCGGTTCAGCCACAGGGCGTGCAACCCGAAGTTCCTTGCTGATTCGACATCACGCACGGGATCATCGCCGATGTGCAGTATCTGCTGCGGAGCATTATCGGTAATTTCCACGACTCGTTCAAAGATGGCGGGATGGGGTTTTGCGTGCCCCACCTGTTTGGCGTTGAGACTGTGATGAAAAATCCCTTTCAGCGGGGTCTTGTCGAGCTCGGTGGTGCCGTTGGTCACTGACACCAGCGTGTATTCCGCCTTCAATCGCATCAGCGCGGGAAGGACATCGGGGTAGGGATCTACAAGATTTCGAAATTTCTGGAAGTAGACGACAGCCTCTGTGGCTATCCCGGGATCGTGGTCAAACTCCTGCAGCAGCTGGCGTAGCTGGATTTCCCGCAGCAAATTCAGGTCGTGGGCGATCGACGGCTCCTGTCTGGCAAGCTCGCGGCGATGCTCCCTGAGACTGTGGATGGTGTGAGCCTGTGTCAGCTGCAGTGCGCGTGACGCCAGCCACCGCATCAACTGCTCCTCGGCGTGCATGATGGTCTGCATGCAGGGCCACAGGGTGTCGTCCAGATCGAAG
>JAQYVP010000210.1 GCA_030145485.1 Chromatiales bacterium | reverse complement strand
GAGATCAAAATATGGACATGATCGGCCATCAAATGTCCCTCTTCAATCGTACATCCCTTCCGTGAAGCCAGATCTTTTAGAAACGAGCCAAGGTGCGGTCTCAACTTCTTAAAAATAGTCTTTTTACGGTACTTCGGTATCTAAACAATGTGGTACTTACATTCCCATTTTGTATGATTTAAACTCTGATGTGAATTCATCGTGTATTTCCTCATCTTTTGAACTTTAGGCGGTTCACAGATGGGGAGATTCCCGGAATTGTCAAACTTTTTGGGTCCCCCAGCAGAGCTGGGGGTATACCTTGATTAAATTACAGTCCAATACACTAAGCTTATTCGTCCTTCGCTCTGATAACTATAAACCTAATACTTAAAACCTCCCTACAACAACCCCAGCAGATACTGCCCGTAGCTGTTCTTGCTTAACATCTCACCCTGCTGTTGAAGTTGCTGTGCGCTGATCCATTGCTGCTGATAGGCGATCTCTTCCAGGCAGGCGATTTTCAGCCCCTGCCTCGCCTCGATGGTCTGAATATAGTTGCCCGCCTGCATCAGGGATTCATGGGTGCCGGTATCCAGCCATGCAAAGCCGCGACCGAAGCGCTGTACGCTAAGCTTCTCCTGTTGCAGATAAATGATATTCAGATCGGTGATCTCGAGTTCACCTCGCTCGGAGGGTTTGATCTCAGCCGCCAGGTCACATACCTGCCGGTCATAAAAATAGAGACCGGTAACCGCGTACTTCGATTTCGGTTGTTCAGGTTTCTCTTCCAGTGAGATCACCCTGCCGCTGTCATCAAACTCAACGACACCGTAGGAGCGTGCGTCTTTGACCTGGTAGCCAAAAACAGTCGCCCCACCCTCGTCGGCCTGCCTAACAGCTGCATGCATCAATTCTTGCAGTCCCTGGCCATAGAAAATATTGTCACCCAGAATCAGGGCGCAGGGTGAGCCATTGATAAACTCCCTACCTATCAGAAATGCCTGCGCCAGTCCTTCAGGCTCCGGCTGCACCGCATAACTCAGTGAGATCCCCCACTGCTCGCCACTGCCGAGCAGTTCCTCGAATGCCGGCAAATCACGCGGTGTGGAGATGATCAGTATCTCGCGAATACCTGCAAGCATCAGCACCGACAGTGGATAATAGATCATCGGTTTGTCGTACACCGGCAGCAGCTGTTTGGAGATACCGCGTGTGATCGGATAGAGGCGGGTTCCTGAACCGCCCGCAAGAATAATGCCTTTCATAAAATTGATCCGAATAGACTTAATTAGCAAGACCAAGTCTCAAACTGGTAAGACATGAAAAACTATTGGTCTCTCGCAAAGACGCCAAGATCGCAAAGGTTTTTCTTGGCTGGCTTTGCGTCTTTGCGAGAGAAATTGATTCTTTTTATACCTTGTCAGTCTGAACCTGATCTCGCTGGATTGTGGCGAAATTAACCTGTTCCCAGGCGTTCTCCCTGGTAGCTCTCTGCAGCCACTTCCCGACACCAGTCGAGGTGATCGAGATACCATAGAACAGTCTCTTTGAGCCCCGTCTCGAATGTTGCCTGCGGCTCCCAGGCAAGCTCACGTTTGAGTTTGCTGGCATCGATCGCGTAGCGAAGATCGTGGCCGGGGCGGTCTTTCACAAAGAGTTTTAAACTCTTATGTGGAATATGTGCTGCATCAGGAAAGAGTTCGTCCATAATACTGCACAGGGCATCAACAACCTGCAGGTTGGTCAATTCGCAGTTGCCGCCGACATTATAAACCTCACCGGGTTTCCCTGCCTGCAGCACCCGCCAGATGGCAGCACAGTGATCTACCACATAGAGCCAATCGCGAACGTTGCCGCCATCGCCATAGATTGGCAGCGGCTTGCCTTCGAGGGCGTTCAGAATCATTAATGGAATCAATTTCTCTGGGAATTGCCAGGGTCCATAGTTATTCGAGCAGTTGGTCGTCAGCACCGGCATGCCGTAGGTATGAAACCAGGCGCGAGCCAGATGATCGGAGGCGGCCTTGGATGCCGAGTAGGGTGAATTGGGAGCATAGGGCGTCTCTTCCGTGAACAGTCCCTCGCTTCCCAGCGAGCCATAGACCTCGTCGGTAGAAACATGCAAAAAACGGAATGCCATCTGCCGATCTGCATCCAGCCCACTCCAGTATTCGCGGGAGCACTGCAGCATATTGGCCGTGCCAGCGACATTGGTCTGAATGAAGGCCATGGGGCCATCGATGGAGCGATCGACATGGCTCTCGGCGGCAAAATTAACGATGGCCTGTGGTTGATGTTCGCTCAGCAGCGACTTGATCAGCGCCTCATCACCAATATCTCCCTCGACAAAAACATGATGTTCGTTATCCATGAGGTCAGAGATAGTCGCAAGGTTGCCGGCATAAGTCAGCAGATCAAGATTGATCACTCGGACATTCTGCTCCAACAGAAAGCGGACAAAATTGCTGCCGATAAAACCGGCTCCACCGGTGACGATAATTGTTTGCATTTTTTAGTTCCTACGAATTTGTTTTTTTAACCACAGATAAACAGATGCACACAGATTTACATAAAGAAGCTATCAATGACTCCGTGCATTTGTAATGAGTCAAATATAAATAATGATTCTCGCAAAGACGCTAAGCTCGCCAAGAAAAACCTTTGCGGTCTTTGCGTCTTTGCGAGAGAAAATGATCACTTTCATGCCTCGTCAGCCTGAGACCTACTCTCTAGTACAACCACGCTTAAATATCTAGCAGTAGGGCCAATGCCAAAATACGTCATCCCGGCGAAGGCCGGGACCCATAGAATCAACCACTTACAGGTTGATACGCATGGATTCCGGCTAAAAGACTGCCGGAATGACGAGGCTTTTCGAGGGTATCTGTTGATAGATACTTATGCACTCTTGTACTAGTGGCATCACACGATCGATGCGGTTCGTACCTCACCAGCATCCTACAAGTTCATCCCATCGATCAGCTCAAAGGCATCCTTACATCTCTGTATCTGTGTTTATCTGTGTTCATCTGTGGATAAAAATTTATTAAATCATTGTTCATCAACCCACACCCGTGCATTCCTGAAGAGGCGCATCCAGGGACTCTCTTCGCCCCACTCGGATGGATGCCAGGAGAGTTGCACTGTGCGGAAAACACGCTCTGGATGCGGCATCATGATCGTGACCCGGCCATCTTGCGTGGTCAGGCCCGTGATTCCATCCACCGAACCGTTTGGATTAGCCGGATAGCGCTGCGCCACTTCTCCGCTGTTTTCAATATAGCGCATGCTGACCAGCGCATTGCTGATCATATTTGAATTTGCAAATTCGACACGACCCTCACCATGCGCCACGACAATCGGCAGGCGTGAGCCCGTCATCCCCTGCAACAAGATCGATTTACTCTCGACGATTTCGACCAGCGACAGGCGCGCTTCGAACTGCTCGGAGCGGTTGCGCACGAAACGCGGCCATTCGGCGGCTCCGGGAATCAGCTCTTTGAGGTGCGACAGCATCTGGCAACCGTTGCAGACTCCTAACGAGAAGCTATCCGGACGATGGAAAAATTGCTCGAACTGGTCTCTTGCGCGGGAATGAAACAGGATCGATTTCGCCCAGCCGCCGCCGGCACCAAGCACATCACCATAAGAGAAGCCTCCGCAGGCAACCAGCCCGTGGAACTGCGGCAGCGAGATGCGCCCCTCGATGATGTCGGACATATGCACATCGACGGCATCGAAACCGGCACGATCGAAGGCTGCAGCCATCTCGATCTGGCCATTGACGCCCTGCTCACGCAGCACTGTAATCTTCGGCCTGGCTCCCGTGTTGATCATCGCAGCACTGATATCTTCAGCAGCATCAAATGTCAGCAGCGGCAACAATCCCGGATCAGCTGCGCCAATGCGCTGATACTCTTCATCCGCACATTGCGGATTGTCCCGCAGTGACTGCATGCGCCAACTGGTTTCAGACCAGAGTTTGCGCAACTCAGTGCGCTGAGCTGCAACTATGGTCTCGCCTTCGCGCTCAAATTGAATGCGCTCTTCATCGATCAGAGGTGCACCAATGAGGTGGCAGCAGTGGCCCACTCCCTGCTTCTGCAGCAGGGAAAATACCTGCTCAACATCATCTTTGCCCACCTGCAGCACAGCGCCCAACTCTTCACTAAAGAGCACTTCAGCATCACTGCTTGCATCTGCGGGAAGATCGATGTGCAAACCGCAGTTTCCGGCAAAGGCCATCTCCACCAGGGTTGTAAAGAGGCCACCATCCGAGCGATCATGGTAGGCGAGAAGTAATCCCTGACGATTCAATGCCTGTATGGCGTCGAAAAAGCCCTTCAACAACAGTGGATCATCCACATCAGGGCTCTGATCTCCGACCTGCTTGTAGACCTGCGCCAGGGCGCTGCCACCAAGCCGGTTCCTACCCTGCCCGAGATCGACCAGAATCAACTGCGTTTCTCCACAATCCCTGCGCAGTTGAGGCGTCAGGGTACGGCGCACATCGACGACCGGCGCAAATGCCGAGATAATCAATGACAGGGGCGCCGCCATCTCCACGTTGTCCCCACTGACAGAGTCTTTCCACACACTTTTCATCGACATCGAGTCCTTGCCGACAGGAATGGCAATACCCAGTGCAGGACACAACTCCATACCCACCGCCTCGACCGTCGCATAGAGGTTGGCATCCTCACCGGCATGGCCTGCCGCCGCCATCCAGTTGGCCGAGAGCTTGATGTCACCTATCTGGTCAATGGCTGCAGCCGCAATATTGGTCAGCGCCTCGCCGATAGCCATGCGCCCCGACGCCGGTGCATCGATCAGCGCCAGCGGGGTGCGCTCGCCAAGAGCCATGCATTCGCCGCTAAAGTTGATATAGTCACTAAGCGTCACTGCACAATCAGCAACTGGAACCTGCCAGGGTCCCACCATCTGATCACGTGCGACCTGTCCGGTGATCGAACGGTCGCCAATGGTGATGAGGAAACTCTTGTCAGCGACGGCGGGCAGTCTCAACACCCGCGTGGCCATCTTTTTGAGCGACACATCAGGAAGATCAAGTGCTGCCGGCAGCGCCTGCCTGGAAGTGACATCGCGCAGCATCTTCGGCGGCTTGCCAAACAGCAGTGACATCGGCATATCAATCGGCTGATTGTCGAAATGGCGATCGTCCAGCAGCAGATGATCCTCATCCGTTGCCGTACCGACAATCGCATAGGGGCAGCGTTCACGTTCGCAAATGCTGCGAAACTCATCCAGCCTGTCACTGTCGACGGCCATCACGTAGCGCTCCTGCGCCTCGTTGCACCAGATCTCCATGGGTGACATGCCGGAATCATCATTGTTGACTTTACGCAGCTCGAATTGACCGCCGCGATCTGCATCGTGCACCAGCTCAGGCAGTGCATTGGAGAGCCCGCCGGCGCCCACATCATGGATAAAGAGGATGGGGTTGTCTTCACCACGCCCCCAGCAGCGATCGATGACCTCCTGACAGCGGCGCTCCATCTCCGGATTGCTGCGCTGAACCGAGGCAAAATCGAGATCCTCGGCCGATGTTCCCGAGGTCATCGAGGAGGCCGCCCCGCCGCCGAGACCGATCAGCATTGCCGGACCGCCGAGTACCACCAGCGGCGAACCTACAGGAAAAGTATTTTTAAGAATATGCTCGTCGCGAATATTACCCAGGCCGCCGGTCAGCATGATAGGTTTGTGATAACCGCGCAGCTCACTGCCAACTTCACTAAAAACCCGCTCTTCAAAGGTGCGGAAATAACCGCACAGATTGGGACGTCCAAACTCATTATTGAATGATGCTGCGCCAATCGGCCCCTGCAGCATAATATCCAGTGCAGAGACGATGCGATCCGGCTTGCCGTGATCTGTCTCCCATGGCTGCAGGGCATGCGGAAGACGCAGGTTGGAGACTGAGAAGCCGGTCAACCCTGCCTTGGGCTTGCTGCCTTTTCCGGTAGCGCCCTCATCGCGGATTTCACCCCCTGATCCCGTCGCCGCACCCGGATCCGGTGAAATTGCTGTCGGATGGTTATGGGTCTCGACCTTCACCAGGATATGAATATCCTCATCATGATGAGCGTAGCTGTGATCTTCTGCTTGCGGAAAAAAACGCTGGCCGGCATTGCCTTTGATCACAGCAGCGTTGTCTGAATAGGCAGAAAGCACCCCTGCCGGCGACTGCTCGGTTGTGTACCTGATCATGGAGAAGAGTGAACGCGGTTGAGTGACACCATCGATGATCCAGTCAGCATTGAATATCTTGTGGCGGCAATGCTCCGAGTTCGCCTGGGCGAACATCATCAGCTCAATATCATTGGGGTTCCTGCCAAGCGCAACAAAGCTCTCGAGCAGATAGTCAATTTCATCATCCGAGAGCGCCAGTCCCCACTCGATATTGGCCTGCAACAATGCATCCCTTCCCCCGTGCAGCACATCCACACTGCGATATGACTGCGGCCGAGCATGCGTGAACATCTGCTGTAACGCTTCTTCGGCCGTCATGAAAGTTGATTCGGTCATACGATCATGCAGCACCCCGGCTGCCACCGCCAGTGCTATGCTGTCAGCATTGCCTCCATTGAGCAGCAGGTTGAATGCAACCCCTCTTTCGATACGCTCGACACACTGCAGTCCGCAATTGCGCGCGATATCCGTCGCCTTGCTCGACCAGGGAGAGATGGTTCCGCTGCGCGGCGCGACGATCAGCAATCCATGATCATCGAGATGGTAGTGATCAGACTGCCGCCCGTAGCTCAATATCTGCTGCAGAACCTCCAGCTCCCGGGGAGCTGTTTCCTCGCCATAATCGACAAAATGAAGGTAATGCGAAGCAAGAGTGACATCACCATCAAGCAGGCTGGAGAGACGCTGTTGGAGTCTTTGCAGACGAAATGCCGAATAGACGGGAGAACCAGGAATGATCTGCATTGTCGCTCAGGAGTGATGGAGGAAATGGAGAGTGATTTTACACTAACAGCGAGTCAGCTTAAATAATGAACCACGGAACACACGGACAACATTGAATTATTATTTGTTTTTTCCGTGTATTCCGCGTGTTCCGTGGTTAAATTCATAGATCAAACCACTGGCTGGGGCTATGCTGTTCGAGAATCCGCAATCGCTCATTGAGTGAAGCATCGACGCCCTCTACGGCATCACGAACCAGTTGCTCTGCATTATTCTTGGCGCTGATATGTGCGCAGATCAGATACTCCCATCTGTGGTGATCGAGCTGCCGCAGCAGATCAGCCGACTGGCAGTTATTGAGATGCCCGTGATTGCCACCGACTCGGCGTTGAAGAAACGGCGGATATGGCCCCTTCTCGAGCATATTGATGTCATGATTGAATTCGAGCACCAGCGCATCCAGTCCCTGCAATTGTGAAACGATATGGCTGGTAATGCAACCTGTATCGGTGAGGATGCCCAGGCGTTTTCGATTTGCCTGGAAGACATACTGACAGGGTTCTGATGCATCGTGAGGAACTGTAAAAGGTGTGACATCGACTTCTCCAATACGAAAGGAGTTGCCATTAGCATGGAAATGGTGAATATGTGAATCCTGATGCCATTTGCAGCCACGACTGGTGCCGGCCGTGGTCCATACAGGGATTTTGTAACGCCGACTCAGTACTGCCGCTCCCTTGACATGATCACCATGCTCATGGGTCAGTAGTAATGCGTCGATGCAGGAGGCTGCAAGATCCCGCTGTGCAAGACGCAACTCGAGTTCTTTAAGAGAAAATCCACAATCTATCAGCAGTGTCGTTGCACCTGATTGCAGCAGTGTTGCGTTGCCGCCACTACCGCTGCCGAGCGAGAGTAATTTCATCCCTTTTTCTTGCTCATATCTAGCGAGACCAAGTCTCAAACTGACAAGGCATGGGAAAAAACATTTTCTCTCGCCAAGGCGCAAAGACCGCAAAGGTTTTTGTTGGTGAGCTTGGCCTACATGGATGTAGGTCAGGGGCGTAAGCAAGGACGCGGAAGCTTTGCGTCTTGGCGAGAGTCATTATTGGAATTTGAAGTTAACGCAACTGGCCATGAATCAATGAGAGCATACGCCCTGAAGTCGAGGCATCTGCTGGGGAACCATCTTCATTGAGAATCGTTACGGAAGATTCAGATGAACTGACTTCCTGCACCTGGATAACATAACGTTGAGCCGCATCCTTGTCATCCTTTTTCCAGAATGCCATTTTTGACAACATTCCCTCTTTTGGCTGGTCCGTATCCGGTGCATTGTAGCGGACATAGTAAGCGCCGTTGGATCGATTACGGTCTTCTACCGTAAAACCGACGCGGTTCATGGCGATGCCGACAAGTCTCCAGGTGCGCGGGAAATCGCTATACACCTGCAACCGCGGCGTGCCTGTTGTGGTCAGTTGTGAGAGAGGCTTGCTACTGGAAGATGCTGAAGAAACCTGACGGCTACGCTGATCCGATGCTCCCATATAGGCCATGATCTTGTTCAGCATGATAGCCTCGAGCTCATGATCCGGTTTACCCTGCGTCCATACCGCACGATCAGCTTCAACTTCATTGGAGCCCCACTCGCCAACCAGTTTTTCAACCATTTGTGAATGCGTCAGATAGAGCTCTGTCCTGCCCGATGAGCCGCGTTCCAGCCTGACACGAAACTGGTCACGAGTTCCGGACGAGTAGAGACTGTTGAGCGTTCTGCGTACAAAATTAGTCACAAAATCAGACTTGATATCGGCTCTGTTTTCGATCCAGTCGGTGCGCATCACACCGGCTGTTGGATCCTGCTCGACCAGAACAATCCCCATCTCCTGCCAGAAATCGATGGTCTTGCCCCATACCGCATTTGGCGACCCCTGAATCACCAGCCAGTGCTTGTCGCCATCGTTTCGCATCTCGATGTTTGGATTTTGCGGCAGAACATCCCGTCCACCGCCACTTCTGGCCTGTCTCTTACCTGACTTGTAGGCGGAGTAAGTCGTCACTGCCGGGCTCGATCCACCAAAATCGACACCACCTTCCGCGATTGTGTCGCTGCTGAGATCCGGGGGAATCTCAAGGTTTCCACTTGCCTGGCGGGATTTTTTATAATCAACTTTTTTGTCCGGCAAAGCATTGCCTACACTCATCGATTCACAGGCAGAGAGCCCGAGAACCAGCATAGCGGCAACGAGTATATGGATAGGATTTATTTTCATCATATTCACCGTTTGATTCATGAATCTGGAATGATCTTCGCCTGGCGCATGGCTTCGAGTACGGATTCGTGGAACTGCTCTTCCAACCATGTCAACGGCAGACGAATCCCTTTGCCTATACGCCCCATCTCCGCTAACGCCCACTTCACAGGTATGGGACTGCTTTGAACAAACAGACGCTCATGCAAAAGCAGCAGCGCTTGATCGAACTGCAATGAGCCCTGCTGGTCTCCTGCAAGAGCCGCTGCAATCATCTGCTGCATTAATCCGGGCGCAACATTTGAAGTCACAGAGATGACGCCGTTGCCGCCATTGAGCACAAACTGCCTGGCGCTGTCATCATTGCCACTGTAGAGTGCAAACGCATCACCACAGAGTTGTCGCAAGGGGGCAACGCGATCAGCACTGTCATCCGCAGCCTCTTTCAGCCCGATAATATTCTCATGCTGTGAGAGACGCACCGAAGTCTCAATCGCCATATTAACAGCAGTACGGCCGGGAACGTTATACAGCACCTGCTCTACATCGACAGCATCTGCAATCGTCATGTAGTGGCGATAAAGGCCTTCCTGAGTTGGCTTGTTGTAATAGGGAGTGACGAGAAGACAGGCGTCAGCGCCCATCTCTGCGGCGCGTTTTGTCAGATGAACTGCCTCACTGGTTGCATTGGCGCCTGTTCCCGCAATGACGGGAATACGCTTATCAACAAACTCGATGGTGCGGCGGATAACCTGGCAATGCTCCTCCTGCCCGAGGGTCGCAGACTCTCCAGTCGTGCCGACAGAGACAATAGCATCCGTACCCTCCTCCACATGCCAGTCTACCAGACGATGCAGCGCTTCATAATCAACACTGCCATCCTCCTGCATGGGTGTAACGAGTGCAACAATACTTCCAGAGATCATCAACTATTTTCCACAAACATATTTTGGTGATTTTACAGTGTAGGAGTAGTGATGAACAGCTCAGATTGAAAAAACCAGCAATTCGAAATGTAGAGAGATACTCACCACGAAGGACACGAAGAGCACGAAGTTTTTTTGTATCCATTTGATTCTTCGTCTGCTTCGTGGTAAAAATCTTTTAAAATGTCGGCGCTCTATTGGTGCATTGAGAATTTGGTGCATTGAGAATTGCCATGAACAAACGCAGGAGAAAACAGTTTGCAGTCATCAGTATGCAGTTGGGGGAAATACGACATTAAGTCCTGCATACTGCCAACGATGCGGTTCGTCTGTAGGGTTGTTGGCGGTAGAAATTACGACATAATTGATATGACTTACCGCGAAGCCAAATAGTCATTCATGATGCGATGCTGATTTTCACTCTCGTCATTGCTTGAGTCATCATCCGCAGCAATCAACGCACAATTTTGCGCCATGCGGCAGCTCATCACCACCTGCCAGGGAGGATCGGCCGCCTTGCACACTCCTTCCGGCGCTACCATGGCGGCTGATGCGCGCGCCACGAAATGCGCCGCCTGCTCTTCCCAGTTGCAGTCGGCGCCGCAGCGAGTGCGGCTGTCAACCGTTGCCACCCTGGCTGCCTTGTATGCTGCAAGCAACTCATCATCAGAAGCATCTCTGTTCCTTGCAACATCGACTGCGTGCACCACGCGTTGATCCTTGTTCAAATGCAGCACACTCCCGACCAAGGCTGCACCAACCTCGCGCAACTGCTCCATATCCAGTTTTTTCAGCGCCTGCCTGAATTCTGAATCATTACTGATTTTCGTCATCTTCATTTCCCCTCAGGTTTCTCTTCGGCGTGATATACATGACTATCCCGGCAGCCACACCAATCCCCGCCAGTAGCAGCAGATGATCCTGTTGCGTGAGCAGGTGCGTCAGGTTGGCCAGCAAGCCGCCGTCGAAGAGTGCGGGATGCGCCCATGCCGCAGTGGCTGCTGTCAGCAGAGCGATAGAGAGAAAAATTCTGGATGACGAACGTCGCATGATAACTCCTAAATATATAATATCTCTAAAAATCCCCATGGGATGGGGGTTCGGGGAAGTGCAACCTAACTATATGCTGTAACCCACTGATAGATACCCCTCCCCCCGTAGGAAAACTTATGTGATTTTAACTTTGACCAGCTCTTCACCATCAGGATCCGTCACATGCACAGCGCAGGCGATGCAGGGATCGAAGCTGTGGATGGTGCGCAAGATCTCGATCGGCTGCGCCGGGTCGTACATTTCATGGTTATCCTCGAGCGCTGCTTCATAGGCGCCGGGCTGTCCGGACGGGTCTCTAGGACCTGCATTCCAGGTGCTGGGAACCACCGCCTGGTAGTTGTCGATTTTCTGATCCTTGATCACGATGTAATGGGCCAGTGCGCCTCTGGGCGCCTCCATATAGCCGACACCCTGGGCTGTGGCTGGCCAGGAGGACGGCTCCCACAGCGTTTCGTTAAAAGTCTTTGTGTCTCCTCTACGAATATTAGCGACCAGGTTGTCGTACCAGGTCTGCATGTTGTCGGCAACGATATTGGTCTCCAGGGTGCGTGCAGCCGTGCGGCCCAGGGTGGAGAACAAAGCATCCACCGGGACATCCAGCGTTTTCAGAGTCATATCCACAAGCTCTTTGGTTTGTTCATGGCCCCTGGCATAAAGCATCAGCACCCGTGCAAGCGGCCCCACCTCCATGGCATGACCTTTCCACCGTGGAGATTTCATCCACGAGTAAGATTGCTCCACATCCAGCTGTTTGTATGGCGGCTGCGGGCCCGTGTAATTGAGATTAGTCTCTCCATCATAGGGGTGCAGACCCGCCTCTTTACCGCCACTGTAATCATAATAGGAGTGGGCCACGAACTCCTGAATCTGATCCTGTGCATGCATATCCACTTCATGGATAGTACTCAAATCCCGGTTGAGGATGGCTCCGGGTGGAATCAGGTAGCTGGATGGATCATCCATGCCTTTTTCCGGAAAATCACCAAAGGTGAGAAAATTCCCCAGACCCTCGCCTCTGCCGCCCCAATCCTTGTAGAAACCGGCGATTGCAAGGGTATCAGGCACATACACCTGATCCACAAAGCTCTTCATCTGCTTGATCAGTTCCTGCACCTGGGCCAGTTTTTTGGCATTGATGGCAGAGTCAGAATCGAGGTCGATGGGGCAAGGCACTCCGCCTACCACAAAATTAGGATGCGGGTTTTTGCCGCCAAAGATCGTGTGCAGCTTGGCGACATCGCGTTGCCAGCCCAGTGCTTCCAGGTAGTGGGAAACAGCCATCAAGTTGGCTTCAGGCGGCAATTTGTAGGCAGGATGTCCCCAGTAGGCCTTGGCAAAAATCCCCAGCTGCCCGCCCTCGACGAACTTCTTCAGCTTTTTCTGCATATCAGAAAAATAGCCGGGCGAAGATTTGGCATAGTTGCTGATGGACTGCGCCAGCTCCGAGGTGGCTTTCGGGTCGGCGCTCAGCGCCGAGACCACATCCACCCAATCGAGCGCATGTAGATGATAGAAATGCATCACATGATCGTGGATGTACTGTGCGCCAATCATGAGGTTACGGATCAGCTGTGCGTTGGGTGGCACCGGGTAGTTCAGGGCATTTTCCACTGCACGCACCGAGGCGATGCCATGCACCAGAGTGCAGACGCCGCAGATGCGCTGGGCGAAGGCCCATGCATCCCTCGGATCCCTGCCTTTGAGAATCAGCTCGATGCCCCGCACCATGGTGCCTGAGGAGTAGGCCCGGGCGATCCTGTTGCCATCCATCTGCGCCTCGATACGCAGATGGCCTTCGATACGGGTGATGGGATCAACTACAATGCGTTCGCTCATGCTCGCACTCTCTAATTAGGGGTTGAGATAACTTACAAAAATTCATTTATCTTCCACCAGGTGGTCGGCCAGCATCTCTGTCAGGCCAACGACCGGGATATCCATCTCATTCACTTCCAGTCCTTCCTCCAACTGGATGCGGCAGTTGGCGCAGGCGGTCACGAGGGTATCCACCTGCAGCTTATCCAGCTGTGATTTCTTGCGGTTGAATGCCTTGAGCCTGATCTCTTCCGCCTCTTCGATGGCGCTGACACCGCCGCCGGCCCCGCAGCACCAGTTCATGACGCCGGAGTCATCCATCTCGACAAAATTAGTGGCGACCATCTTCAGCAGGTTGCGCGGCTGCTCGATAACACCGCCTTTACGCACCAGCTGGCAAGGGTCATGAAAGGTCATGCAACTGTCTTCGATACCCTCGACCTTCAGCAGCCTCTGCTCACGCAGTTCATCCAGCACCTCGATGATATGTTTCACCTTGAAGGAGAATCGCCGCCCCATGAGATTCGGGCCGTCCCAGCGAATGGCTGTATAAGCGTGACCGCATTCAGGGCTGACCACTGTCTCAACCTTCAGTTTCTCGGCTGCTTCCACCACCCGGCTGACCAGTTCCCTGGCGATATCCGACGCGCCGATCTGAATGCCAGAATTGGTGGCCTCGAAAGCCTCCGATGAGATAGTCCAGCTCTTGCCGGCCTGCTTGAATATCCTGGCGATAGCTTCCAGGTATTCCGGGAAATTGATCACTTCCATGGACGACAGCAACACCAGGTAATCCACGCCCTCCCGGTCGAATGGAATCTCCAGTCCGGAGCTCTCCTTAATATTCCGCGCCTGGGTGTTAAGCGCATGCATTGTGATACCCATCGGGCTGCCGATCTCCACCGCCCGGGTGGTGGCGCCTACCAGCCCTTCCGGCGCATATCCGGCGGCAGAGATGCCTTCGCGAATGTTGCGAATCATGTAGCTGATGTCATTGCCCACGGGGCACACCATGCTGCAGCGCCCGCACATAGAGCAGGCATGATAGACAAGGTCGCTCCATTCGCCCAGCTCTTCGTCGGTGACGGGCTTGGAAAGTCCGACGAGCTTTTTGATACGACCCACCAGCGTGTACTCCTGCTCCCATAAGCGACGCATGGGCTCCAGCTTGTTGATAGGAGTGTAGGCAGGGTCGCCGGTTTCAGTATAGAAGAGGCAGGCATCGGCGCACATACCGCAGTTAACGCAGCTGCTGAAATAGGCGGCGGTCGGCGCATCGATATGCTCTTTGAGGATTTGCACGCCTCGATCCAGTGTTGCCTTACTCATGATGCGACTCCTTTCTCTCCGGCCATCATGCCGGTGTACCAGCGGGAGATGAACAGCGTGAATGCATGGGTGAGTTTCGTGAACGGGAATAGAATCAGCAGGAACTCAACGCTGAGAATATGCACACCCAGCAGCCAGCTGTAGGGAAACCACAGGTGATGGTAGCTCATGTAACCTGTCAGCAGCGGCAGAAAAGTCGCCGCCCACACAAGGTAATCCTGGGGGGTGGAGAGATACCTGACAACCGGATGGGTGAGTCTGCGCCACAATAGCGCCATCAGGCTGATCAGCGCAATGACAGTGAACAGATCAACCACAGGAGTGGGCAGCGCCGGCCAGCCAAAGCCCAGCAGTGATTGAATCAGCTGGATATGCGGCGTCAGTAGAAAAATCACCACGAATAGCCCAATGTGGAATCCATATCCAGCAACAAAGGTAAACATGGAGCGTCGCATGCTGTTCTTGTCCGCTGGCGTGGAGCGGGTAAATATGGTGCGCAAGCCTGCGCTGACCCCATTCGCCCTGAGTTCGGCAAGATTTTGCTTGCGCCCCAGCATGAAGATCTCCAGCAGACGTATGAGCATGCCAATGGTAAAGATGACAAGCGCAATATTCAGCCCGGGGCCGCGCACCCATAGCAGGAATTCAGCCGAGTTCATGATTTATCCTCCCGCTGCAAGTCTTTTACGCTCACTGTTTCATGCGCCGCCTCTGCCTTGCTCTTTTTCCTCCTGTTGAGCAGACCGCTTGCAGTACCGGCAGCAGCGCCAACGGCAATACCCACGGCTGCAGTCCTGCTGAGGTTCATGGTGGATTCAGAGAGTGCATTGTAAAAACCGCCCATATCCCAAAAATTCGGCTCCGAGCAACCCAGGCAGCCATGGCCCGCCTCGATGGGGAAGCTGGTTCCGTCATTCCACTTGATAGTGGCGCAGGCGTTATAGGTTACAGGCCCCTTGCAGCCCAGTTTAAACAGACACCAACCCTTTCTGGCGCCTTCATCGTCAAATGTGTTGGCGAACAGACCTTTGTCATAAAATGGCCTGCGATAGCAGCGGTCATGGATGTTGTTGCCGTAAAATGCCAGTGGCCGACCCAGATGGTCCAGTTCCGGCAGCTTGCCAAAGGTGAGAAAATGCGCCAGCACCCCGGTAATGACGACCGGGATCGGCGGACAGCCCGGCACATTCACAATCGGCTTGTCTTTGATGATTTCTTCTACCGAGACAGCACCGGTCGGGTTGGGATTGGCATGGGGCAGGCCACCATAGGCGGCGCAGGTGCCTACAGCAATGATGGCCGCCGCATGTTCCGCCACCTCCTTGAGCATCTCCAAATTGCTGATGCCGGCGATGGTGGAGTAACCGGGATTGCCCAGTGGTATGGAGCCATCCACCACCAACAGGTAGTTGCCCTTGTTCTCTTCCATAGCCGCCTCCCTGGCCGCTTCCGCCGCGTCTCCGGATGCGGCCTGCAGGGTATGGTGATAATCCAGCGAGATGTTGTCGAAGATGAGCCCTTCCAGTGTGGGAGCATGGGAGCGGGTCAGTGATTCGGTGCAGCCGGTGCACTCCTGAAAGGAAAGCCAGATCACCGATGGACGCCTGGCGCTTTCCAGCGCTTTGGCGATGGCGGGAACCATCGACGGCGGCAGCGCCATCAATGATGCCGTGGTGGCGCAGAATTTAAGGAAACCTCGCCGGCTGACGCCCTGCTCCCTTAACGCTTGTCCCAGGGGTTTGTTATTACTCATAATGTCAGATCTCCTCCAGCCTCATTTGCAATGCAGCCAGCGACTCTTCCATATCAGCTGTCTGAGCCTTCAGTATGGCAGGCACGCGGGTGATTTCGATAAACTTCCCCATCACTTCCCCGTTATTATTGTAGTGGATGATCAGCCACACGCCAGCGTAGATCGATTCGGTGATTTCACTCTTGCCCAGCGCATCCAGGTGGACGCTGATCTCTCCCTTTCCAAGGATATCCAACAGTTGCTGCTGTTCACCCGGCGCCATCGGCAGGCTGCGCAGGTCGATGGTGGTGGTTTCACCATTATCCAGCAGGTTGCGCAAGGCGTGTCGGATTTCATGCAGCAGAGGCGGGATATTGCCGGTATGGTAACCGCCTATTTCAACTTTCAGGCTGTTTTGCATGGAATTCACGCGGCCTCCGGAGTTTGCCGAACCTTGCCGTAGGGCCGATGCCAGGCTGCAATGAGGTCGATAATATGATCTGCCGCGACAGGGATGGCGGAGGATACGGCAGCAGTGGGCTGCTCTCCCCAGTCGATGAGATCCGGCTGAATGCCAACCAGGGCGCGGTTTTCAGGCAGGGTCTCGGTGAGTCTGGCGATATCCAGCAGATCCAGCAGTCCTACTTCGTGTACGCTGCGTTTGGCAGTACCGAGGAAGTGATCCATGCTGGCGCCTGTCATGCATTGCACTGCGCCAGGTTGATCCCCCAGTTGAGCGGCATCCACCACGATGAGGTTGTCGGCATCTTCGATCTCGCCAGCGAGGGTGAAACTCAGGGTGCCGCCATCCAGATAGGTGACCCCTGCAGAGGGCGGATGTTGTTGCTGCAAATAATCGATCACATGGATACCAACACCTTCGTCAGAAAGCAGGGTATTGCCAATGCCGAGTACCAGCGTGCGCGTCATGGTGGGCAGTAGTCCAAATCAAATGGATGTACTGAAAAGTATCACACAAAGTGGGTTGATTTGCAATTTGAGAAAGGCTG
>JAQYVP010000064.1 GCA_030145485.1 Chromatiales bacterium | reverse complement strand
TTACAACGTGGAATTGAGCGATATCCACGGGAACAAAGTTGGCGACAGCGATACCATTCTTATCAAGATCTCTACATCCATCAGCCGCTCAGAGTTCGGCATGAAGTTGATGTCTTCGGTAGTCAGCGATACGGTGAATTTAGATATGACTATCCAGGCAAAGAGGCATAACAACATTTCTAAAGAGCTGCTTGTGGCATTGTATACTTACTCTAGTTTCTGATGAAGGCGGCCAGATTCAATTTTCCATGATGTCATTTCTTCCTTAGGGAGAAATGTCTTTTTGCGTTTGACACAGCAACTACCTTTCAAAGTGGACAATCCACTGTCTCCTTTGAGTACACTGCTGCCATCCACTGCACCACTCAAAATCTGCTCAGATCGTTGATTCAGCAATTGGTCGTAATTGCTCCAAAAGAGCCATTCGCGAGGGCACTTACGAAATGTTGAAATTGTTATCTGCTATAGTTAACAGATAATCAACCCGCTTTCAAAATCTGTCTACGGATACGAAATCTGAACATCTCCGCGTGCTTGACTGCAGACACAACCTGTACAGAGAAATATATATGTCTAAAACTTGCGAAAAACTGGCATCTAATTTTTTCAGCCATACCAATATCAATTTCAGCCATAGCCTGCATCAGCCTCTTGATGACCGGAGGTGTTCAAGCTGAGAATCTCACTATTGAGCCTGACACACGAACTGTTCCGCTCTCTGGACAGTCAAATTTCCGTGACATCGGCGGCTATCAAACAACAGATGGCCGCACAGTCAAACGGGGCATTCTTTATCGCTCCGGTGAACTGCACAAGCTGAGCGACAAGGATGTCGACAGCATCGAGGCTCTGGGCATTCGCACTGTTATCAATTTTCTGACCTCTGAAGAGATTGAAGCGAGGGGTGGTGATCGCCTCCCACGAGGTTATTGACAATGCTCTGCAAACCGAAGTCACATCCGCTGAGTCCTGCTCGGTGAAAACAGCATACGGCAGCAGACGCGGCAGCGGGGATGTTTCGTTGATACTCAGCTTCTCGGGCCGTGGAACACTGGCCGTTGCGCTGGCCTACGGGGTGACGAAAGAGTTGTGCAAAAATCCAGACTATCAGCGATTCCCGATGTATCATGGGGGCGTTCGCACATAGAACAGTTACTGGGGGGTACGCATTGATATCCCGCTTACGAAATGCATCTCTGTTGGCGTTGTTGCTCATCATCCAGGATGCGCAAAGCGCAGAATATACCCGATCAGAGGAGACCGCTCCCTCCAGCGCTGAAGAGATCAAGACGCCTCTTGACTTTGCGCTTGAAAAAAGGGAGGAGACCAGAACAATCCTTCTGGACGATCTCAAGAAACGGCTGGAAAATCAACCGCCTTGGTTGCGGGATGCCTCGTTAGGGTTCAACCTCCGCAGCTATGGTTTCAAACGTGTCAATCCTGATGACAGCATCAACGAGGCCTTTACACTGGGTGGTGATGTCTCGTTCAGGACGGGAAAGATCGCGCGTATAGCCAGGCTGGGCCTCTCCTATTATGCCTCTTATGGGCTCTATGCCCCGGAGGATAGAGGCGGCACGGGTTTGCTCGGTCCGAACCAGCAAGACCTCAGGGTGCTGGGAGAGGCATACATCGAACTTGGTGAGCTGGATAAACTCGAGGTGCGACTCTACCGGCAGACACTGAATCTGCCGTTTATCAACAAAGATGACAGCAGGATGATTCCAAATACCCACGAAGCTTACGTCATGGGGCGTGCTGGCACAGGGCGTGACTTTATTGTCGGCCACATTACAAAATTCAAGCGAAAAGATAGCGAACACTTCATACCGATGTCTGAGGCTGCCGGTGCGCCGGACAGCAACGAAGGCGTGACCCTGGCGGGAGTAAAGCTCGACCTCGGTCATGATGCGGTGTTGGGCGGCTTCAACATCTATGGGTGGGATACATTTAATACGGCTTATATCGAGGGCAACTGGGCCGATCCCTTGATGCGCAATCACGGTTTCAAGGCGAGTGTGCAGTTCACCGATCAACGCAGTGTCGGAGGGAAACTGGCTGGAGATTTCACAACGAATTCGTTCGGTCTGGCCATGGCGGGCAGTCGCTTCGGAACTATATTGACAGCAGCCTATACGCAAACGGACAAGGGTGGCGCGATTAGCAATCCTTGGGGTGGTCAACCCATGTACAACTCGATGATGCTTGAAAATTTCAGCCGCGCCGGAGAGAAAGCTGCGCGTCTCGGACTCTCCTGGTCGGGCAAGAACAGGGGACGGATTGAGTGGAGCGGATTCGCCAATATTGTAAACGGATGGGATTCGATCGATGCAGCCACGGGTGAGAGTCTCCCAGATGCAACTGAATACGATTTCACCATCGATTACCAGCCCACCACAGGCGTAGCGCGTGGTCTGTGGCTGCGCCTGAGAGGCGCCTACGCAGACTTCGATGATGGAACCGACCGCTGGAATGTCCGATTGACTCTGAATTATTCATTGGATCTCTTGTAATAGCACATATCCCGAGTCGATATAGAAACGTAAGTAACCACTATGTTTATACAGCTTGATACAGTCCTGATTCAGCTCGAGGAGAGCTCGATAACCTTTGGTGATGCTCTGGGGGTGTCATTCATCCTGCTGGTATCCTACCTGGTGACACGGGCTGCACTCAAGGGGCTGGAGAGAGCCCAACGAAATCGACCCAATTTTGGAAAATCCCACCAGTTTATCCTGGGACGATTACTGATCTATTCGTTCGGAACCATAGGCACCTTGATCGCACTGTCAGCAGTCGGCGTGGATTTCAGCAAGCTTACATTGATCGCCAGCGCGCTGTCTGTTGGCATCGGTTTTGGTCTGAAGAACGTGATCAACAACTTCTCCTCTGGAATCATCCTGATCTTTGAGCGTACTGTACGGATTGGAGACTGGGTAGTCGTCGGTCAGACCGAGGGAATTGTAGACCAGATCAACCTGCGATCGTCCCAGATTCAAACTTGGGATAAAGCAGACGTCATCGTACCCAATGCCGACATGATCTCAAGCCAGGTTATCAACTGGACCCTGGAAAAACCTTCCGGACGGATCGTGTTAAGTGTCGACGTTGCTTATGGGAGCGACACTAAACTGGTCAGGAAACTGCTGCTGGAAGTCGCAAAATCCCATCCCGCCGTTATGCTGGATGGCTCTGTCAAGGAACCGATAGTCCTGTTTCTTGGATATGGTGATAGTGCGCTGCAACTAGAATTGCGGTGTTTTATTCAAGATATCATGGATCGCATCATCGTCAAGAGCGATCTCTATTTTGCAATCGATGACATCCTCAGAAAAAACGCTATCGAAATCCCCTTCCCCCAACGGCAGATTCATGTCAAACAGAGTGACCTGGCCAATATTGTCCGGCTGAAAGAGAGTTCAAATAATTCTCGAACAAACTCCTGAAACTCTCACATTTTGTCGATCTGTGGGACGCTATTGCCGGGCTAGTTAACGTCCACAAGTGACACACGTAGCGGTGTGATATATCTTTCACCGCCAAGACTCGAATGACCGCATCACGCCCTGAGTCATTCCGTCAAGGTTTTTTCAGCTATCGAGAACTGCTTCAACAGTGGGGAGCCACGTCGTTGAAGAGCCTTCAGATACTGTGATTCATTGTATGGCGTACGCGTTTCCCAACAGCGATACAGGATGCGAATCCATTTGAATGCCAAGGCGCGAACTGCAGCCTGATAGGTACAGCCTTTTTTGCGTTGCTGGTAATAGTATGCTCCTGCCCAGAATGATTTGTTGATGGTCTGAGCTGCCCACTCGATGAATGTCTGCCGGAGAAAGGTCGAACACTGCCAGCGCCAGTGTACTCAGGACTTCTTTCCGCTACGTTCTGTCACTGGCGCAACACCAGAATATTTTTGAAGTTCAGCAGCATTTTCAAAGCGCTCACGTTGCTCACCAAAGGCCACGAGCAGTCTCGGAGCGAGTGAAGGACCAGCACCTGGTAATGCACTGAACAAGCTGAAATCAGAGTGTTGAGGGGCCAATTCAGCAATCTCATCATCATAGCGCCTGATACCCTTCAACATGACCCGTAATAATTCAACGAGATACTCTGCTTGCAGTTTATGCGGATCGATCACGGCCTCATCCAGGGTCAATGGTTTTGCCTCCTTCATGGCTGAGAGCCTGGCTTGCAAGACATGAGCGAAGTGCATGTTGTGTTCATGGAAAAACTTTTCGATTGTTGTCCTTCGCGCACGCTTAAGCTGCGTCAGCGTCGGCCAGCGGGAAATGAAGTCGCAAAAGAGCAGCGTGTCAATACGATCAAACCACTCCAGTGTTAGCGGATAGTATTGCTTCAGCGTGTTGCGCAGTCGATTGGTTGTACGACTTTTATCATTGACGATGTTGCGTCGCTGCTCTACCAGAAAGGCCAGCTTGCGCATCTCAACGCTTTGTGGATTGAGTGCCTGAAAACGGTCTGGATATCGTAAAACTAGATCCAATGCGAGTTCTGCATCGGTAGGATCGTCTTTTGCACCACTGGGATTGAATGCCTTGCGGTATTTTGCCAGGGTCGTCGGATTGACCGGATGGATGACGAAAAAATCATATTTCTGGAGCGCATAAACAATCGGACCTTTGGAGAGTTCAACGGCAACGACAATCTTTCCACCAAACCGTTGATGCAGCGATTGTGCCCATTCTTCTATCTTTTCTACCTGATGTGAAATTTGATCAAATTCACGTCGCTCATTGTCAGCAGACTGGATACAAATGTCATGCTTTGAATCTGCCTAGTCAATACCGATGTAGGCCGTATAGGAATTGTCGATTCTGGTATTCATGGATTACCTCCGTAATTCCAAGCTAGCAATAGTGGACATGCGTACTTGAGTTCTTCGAAAGCAATATAGATGAGCCGGTCAAACGGCAAGCCCTGAGTATTCGTAGGTGAACTCAAAGCACTCACGGACTCGAAGCCAATGCGGTAAACATCTTATGTTGGAGTATGTATATTCGTAGTCTGTAAGTGCATGTCCAGCTCCCTCTGACAGATACCTGTCAGTCATGTCCAGTATCGTTGAAAGCAGGACGGAGTGACTATAATGAGTATGGACCGGTCATTGACAGCATCCTTCCAAATGGCCCGTCCCGCTCATTGACTGAATGACGGGACATGCTCCAAACCGGACAATCGCATTGTTGATCCAATCATATGCCTTCGACCACTACACGTAGTAGGGGGGGGTATTTCTTGCCTCATGGGGTCTTTGGGCCTCGGCGGTTGAGAATGATAACAAGGACGTAACAGATTCCGTTGATCGGGAGAGGTAGCTATTACCCTTCTGGCTATGAAGGTTTCTCTTTTTTTGATTGACTTGGGTCGTACTCAGCTTCAGAGATTTTCTCTCGTAGGGCTGTGCGCCATTTAGCGGCATTCTCCTGCTGGTTGTTGAGCAGAATGCCGAGCAGGTAGGCCGTTAATGCCGCACCGATCAATGCAACGCCGGATTCGAAGACGATATCGATGAGGAACTCGCGCATACTCTCAGACACGACGATTTCCACTCCGAACTTGAGGAGCTTAGAGGCAGCCACCAATGCAATCCCGATAAGTGCTCCCACCCATAGGAACAGCTTGTGGATATTGACCGGTGCGGTGACTTCGTCCATCAATGTCAGTGAGTCTTGGGGGGATGTGTTTATCGGCGGCCGAGTTATTACTCGGATCAACGACAAATGGCGATTCGTCGGTCGTGTGGATTTTGGTACTGGAGGCTCGGACCTGACATGGAATATTGTCGGCCTTTTCGATTACAGGTTTAAAGATTGGGAATCCGTCTTTTTTGGGTATAAATGGATGGATTACGACTATGACAATGGGAAATCGGGGCCAAAGAGATATGCATATGACGCATTGCAACAAGGCTCGTTGGCCGATTTCAACTTCTATTGGTAGCTATTGAGCAATACGGGGAAGTAAAGTGCCACATTCAGTCTAATCGATATTACCTGAACAGGATAAACTGCTGATTCATTAGCATTTGATTCTTCCACTTTGGACAACATCAAAGGAACTCAATCATGACAGCAAGCGAACAAGCATCCCCCGAAATCAGAAAGAACGCCAACTGGCTCCTGTTCCTTGGCATCCTCCTGATTATACTCGGCACCATCGGCCTCGGCATGGAGATCTCCCTAACCATTGGCAGCGTGCTCTTCTTCGGCTTCCTGATCCTTGCGGGTGGTATTTTTCAGCTCATCGATGCATTCAAGGCCGAAGGCTGGAAGAGCATGCTCTACCATGTGCTAATCGCGCTGTTCTATGTGGCTGCCGGCATTATCATGATTTCCAATCCGCTGCTAAGCGCCGTGTGGATGACCATGGCAATCGCATCGATGCTCATGGTCGTCGGAATATTGCGCATCTTCATGGGCATGCAACTCCGTCCAGTCAGCGGGTGGGGGTGGACAGTCGCCGCCGGGATTGCGGCCATCGTGCTGGGCGCAATGATTTTTGCTCAATGGCCGGCTTCTGGGTTCTGGGTGATCGGGCTGTTTATCGCGATCGAACTGATCATGCAGGGATGGGCGATGGTTGCCATCGCAATGGCAGCCAAAGCGAGCACCGATACCGTGGCTGATATCTCCCAATGACGTCTCAGCAGCAATCCCGGAGCCGCGATACGTTACTCGCGATCGCAGCATTATTAATCATATTGACCTGGGTGCGTTACGCCCAGGACCTCATCGTTCCCACGCTGCTTGCGCTGTTCATCACCATCATCGCGGCGACACCCGTCAACTGGCTGAAAGAGAAAGGGCTGCCTATACCGCTGGCAGTGATCCTGGTGCTTCTGGTCAGCATCGTTCTGGGGTTCTTTGTTGCCCTGCTGCTCGCCTCATCTGCTGATGAGTTCTCTCAACACCAGCAGGATTATCAGACACGTCTGAAGGAGCTATTCAACGGCGCATCAGGCTGGTTGAGCGCTCGTGGCATCACTTTGCCGGAAACCACAGGCATTTTTAAGATCATCGACCCAGGGCAGGCGATGGGGTTTGCCAACTCGCTGATGTCCAGCCTTGGCGGTGTATTCGGCAACTTGTTCCTGATACTGTTTACTGTCCTTTTCATGCTGCTGGAAGCCTGGAGCTTTCCGCAAAAAATCATCGCTATCTACGGAGACAACAGCGCCACGGTACTCTCCAGATTCGGCGACGTCATCAAGAGCACCAGGCAATATCTTTCCATCAAAGCACTCATGAGCCTGGTCACGGGAATACTGGTGAGCGTCGGGACCGCTGTCATCGGACTCGATTTTCCGCTCCTGTGGGGATTTTTCGCCTTCGCCCTGAACTTCATTCCCAATATTGGCTCCATCATCGCGGCCGTTCCCGCCGTGCTGTTGTCGATAGTTCAGTTGGGCCCCACAGCAACTCTCTGGGTTATCCTGGTCTATCTCACCGCCAATACCCTGATCGGCAATATCGTTGAACCCCGCTACATGGGAGAAAAGGTCGGCCTTTCCACGTTGGTGGTGTTTCTCTCCCTGGTCTTCTGGGGTTGGCTGCTTGGCCCCGTCGGCATGCTGCTGTCGGTTCCCCTGACCATGACGGTCAAATTCGCCGCGCTTACCAGC